>NZ_MBPN01000307.1 GCF_001695625.1 Pseudomonas defluvii | reverse complement strand
TGCAGCTGGACAATACTGCCCGCCAGCGTGGCGGGGAGCAGCAGTTGCACCCAGAACCCCAGGCAACGTTGTGGCCCACGGTCCGGGTAGGTGTACACCGCCCGGGCCCAGACGCTGGGTCGCTGCAGGATCTCCAGCAAGGCCATCAACTGGGTTTTATGGCCGTCAATGCCCACCCAGGTGTCTTCCGGAGCCTTGCCCCAGCTACAGCGGTACAGCCATAGGCGCAAGCCTTCGCGCTTGTAGCGGTTGGCATGTACTGAAAACAGCAGATAGGCAATGCCGAGTGCGCCCAGAACAATGGTGACCGGTGAGGACATGATCCAGGCAAAGTTGAACCAGTAGCCTGCAATCGCGCCCGCAAGCTGAAAACTGGCAACGCCCGCCATCCCGAGCAGCGACAGACGCTTCCATTCCAGTGCATCTTTTTCATCTTCACTACTCGCCCCCGCAATATCCTTGGACACCTGCCACGCCTCAACACCCGCAGCAATCGCACCAAGCGCCGCCCAAGTCGCCGTGCGGGCAATCAACCGCTTTGCGGCCTGCGCGAAGTTGATGTCGCCTTGAGCCAGCCATGCCCTGGCGCCCGCTTTCGTCAGTTTCGTGATCTCGTTGCCCAACGGTGCAGACAGCCCCTGCGCCCGATTCCACGCCGGGCCCACGCACACGGCCATCATTGCGTTACCGGTATAGGCCGCATTGGCGGTCA
>NZ_MBPN01000306.1 GCF_001695625.1 Pseudomonas defluvii | reverse complement strand
AACTGAAATGCGTGAGGAGAAAGGTATGTTGATTCTGACTCGTCGGTGCGCCGAGAGCCTGATCATTGGCGATGGCGAAATCACCGTGACCGTGCTCGGCGTCAAAGGAAATCAAGTGCGAATCGGTGTGAATGCCCCCAAGGAAGTGGCTGTTCACCGTGAGGAAATCTACCTTCGGATCAAGAAAGAGAAGGACGAAGAACCAACCCTTTAATTTTTCTCAGTTTTTTTTCAAAAAAGAGTTTGCAAACGGGGAAGGGTCTGGTTATTATACGCCCCGTGTTGCGGAGAGGTGGCCGAGTGGCCGAAGGCGCTCCCCTGCTAAGGGAGTATACCTCACAAGGGTATCGGGGGTTCGAATCCCCCCTTCTCCGCCATTATTCAAGTAGGGCGCTGTAATCTGGATGAATCGCTAAGTCGTTGAATTTAAACGAAAAAGTGGTTGTCAAAATGATTCTGCGAACTATAATGCGCTGCAAGAATACTGCACTCATAGCTCAGCTGGATAGAGTACTCGGCTACGAACCGAGCGGTCGGAGGTTCGAATCCTCCTGAGTGCACCATATTCCGAAGCTGCTTTAATTTGTTGAAGTGGTTTCAGAATAAGCCAGTGGTAATCTGGTCTAAAAATACCAACCTGCACTCATAGCTCAGCTGGATAGAGTACTCGGCTACGAACCGAGCGGTCGGAGGTTCGAATCCTCCTGAGTGCAC
>NZ_MBPN01000305.1 GCF_001695625.1 Pseudomonas defluvii | reverse complement strand
GCCGGCGATGCGTTTTCTCCTGTCCTGCTCTTTGTGTCACCCCGCAGTGCTGCATGCCCCGCCATTCTCAAAATTGCACGATCGACCGCTGATCCGTGCCGTTCACGAATTTTTGACACACAGAACTGCTGACCGCTAGGATTCGGCCCTCGCCTGTAGGCCCATTCACCTCGTACCCAGAATAGATGGCCCGCTGTGCCTATGCGCAGGGGGCTTTTTTGTTTTCAGACCCGCGAGCGTCAACCCACGCAGTGGCGTGGTTCCTGGTGCCGGTCGCAGTGCGTCTTTGTTTTTGTAATAAGGAAAATAAAATGTTGAAAACCAGGATCAGCCTGATCGCTCTGGGTTTGTTGTCCGCGACTCAGGCCATGGCCAATGACCAGGCCAATGCCAACGGTTTTGTAGAAGACAGCAGCATGAACGTGCTGCTGCGTAACGCTTATATCAATCGTGACAAGAAACATGGCAAGAACGACCAGATCGAGTGGGGTCAGGGCGTCATTGGCAACTTCTCTTCTGGTTTCACCCAAGGTACCGTCGGCGTCGGCGTTGATGCTTTTGGCCTCTACGCCGTGCGCCTGGACGGTGGTAAAGGACACAACGGTGGTGCTGGGGTCGACTTCTTCAAACCGAGCGAAGGCTAAAGTGGACCCATCGGTCAAGACAGTTTTTCAGCGAGTTTAAGCTGCGTCGCTTACTGCCACTGCAGCTGGTCGGC
>NZ_MBPN01000304.1 GCF_001695625.1 Pseudomonas defluvii | reverse complement strand
ATGCTCCGGCTCGGCCGGACTGGCGGGGACGATGTACGGCAGGAACGGCCAATCGCTCGGCAGCTCCTCGGCTTCGACTTCGCCAAGCCCAACCTGCAGCAGCAGATTGCGCACGGCCTTGACGCCATCGGGAGCCTGTTCACGCTGTCGCACCCTTCGGCCGAAGATCACCACCTGCTTGAATTGCGTTTCCACCGCTCGGTAGATGCGCAGGTCCGTGTAGTGGCGTGTCAGCCAACCGACCAACTCCGCGTCGAGCACGTAGCCGGGGACGATGAAGACCAGCACGCCGCCGTACTGCAACAGCGACAGCGAACGCTGATAGAACAGCTTTTCGAGGCGGGCACGGCCCTGGCCTTGGTAGCCGATGTTGCCGTTGACGTCCTTGGACAGGTCGCCATACGGCGGGTTGAGCCAGAGCAACCCGAAGGATTGCTTGGAGACCATCGTGTCCATCAGGTCCGCGTGCAGGCAGTGATCGACCAGGCCGCGGGCATGACGTGCCCGCTCCGGGTCGAACTCGACGGCGAACGCCTTGGCCTGCTCGCGCCCGAGGGCATGGGCGGCTTCGGCGATCGCCACGCCTTCGCCGGCGCAGGGATCGAGGATGCACATCGGCCCGTCGCTGGGCATCAGTGCGTTGAGGGCTCTTTCGAGCGTGGGTTCGTCGGTCGGGTAGTAACCGTTCTTGGCGAAATTGCGGGCAAGCCGCGGGAACATGAG
>NZ_MBPN01000303.1 GCF_001695625.1 Pseudomonas defluvii | reverse complement strand
ATGCCCCGGCTCCGCCGGGCTGGCGGGGACGATGTACGGCAGGAACGGCCATTCGCTCGGCAGCTCCTCGGCTTCGATTTCGCCAAGCCCAATCTGCAGCAACAGACTGCGCACGGCCTTGACGGCATCGGGTGTCTGCTCACGCTGACGCACCCGTCGCCCGAAGATCACCACCTGCTTAAACTGCGTTTCCACCGCTCGATAGATCCGCAGGTCGGTGTAGTGGCGTGTCAGCCAGCCGACCAGCTCGGCATCGAGCACGTAGCCGGGGACGATGAAGACCAGCACGCCGCCGTACTGCAACAGGGGCAGCGTGCGCTGGTAGAACAGCTTTTCGAGGCGGGCTCGGCCCTGACCTTGATAGCCAATGTTGCCGTTGACGTCCTTGGACAGGTCGCCATACGGCGGATTGAGCCAGAGCAGACCGAAGGACTGCTTGGAGATCATCGTGTCCATCAGGTCCGCGTGCAGACAGTGATCGACCAGACCACGGGCATGGCGCGCCCGCTCTGCGTCGAACTCGACGGCGAACGCCTTGGCATGCTCGCGCCCCAGGGCATGAGCCGCTTCAGCGATTGCCACGCCTTCGCCGGCGCAGGGATCGAGGATGCACATCGGCCCATTGGATTCAGAGTTACTGGGCATCAATGCGTTGAGCGCTCTTTCGAGCGTGGGTTCGTCGGTCGGGAAGTACCCGTTTTTCACGAAATTGCGGGCGAGCCGCGGGAACATGAG
>NZ_MBPN01000302.1 GCF_001695625.1 Pseudomonas defluvii | reverse complement strand
AATTCTCGCCGCCCGCGAGCTGCGGCGCGGCACCATGCAGTTGCTGGAGGACATTGCACCGTACCGGCAGCTGGGCATCGCGCCGCCGCCGCTGCATCTGCTCATCAACCGCGTCCATCCGGTGTCCGCCAACGCCCGCCTGATCCAGCAGGCGCTGCGCGATCTGTTCCAGGACCATGCTGACATCCGTGTGTTGGCTACCGACGTGCCGGCCATTGAGGCTTATCCGCGTGCTGCTACGCGCGGCCTGCCGGTGCATCGGGTCGAGTACCGCCAGCCAGTGGGCAGAGTCGCTCCCGCCGCGCTCGCCACCATGCGCGATCTTGCCGGCGAATTGCTCCCGCAGTGGCAGGATCGATTTGCCGCAGTGTCCGGCCGTCCGCCACAGCCTCTTGATACCAGGAGGCCCCATGGCCAACGCACATGAACTGGCCCGAGGTCACAGCCGGCTGCGCGCCCTGATCGAGTTCGCCGTGGGCGAAGGCTGGCACGTCAAGCGCACGGCGGGCGGTCACCTCAAGTTCACCAAGTCAGGCTGCGCCGCGATCTACACCAGTTCGACGGCCAGCGATCACCGGGCAGCCCTCAACGCCCGTGCGCAGATCCGTCGCGCCGAGCGCGAGACCCGATCCCAAGCGCAGGGGGGCGGCCATGACTGAGATCACTTCCCAGCAGATGGCCGGCAAACTGCTTGCGTCCGGGTTCGAGCGCAGCGGCCCGTCAGCAACGACCTTGAGCGA
>NZ_MBPN01000301.1 GCF_001695625.1 Pseudomonas defluvii | reverse complement strand
CGACACGTTTTGACGGTGTGACCGTGCTGGGCGTGGATGAGCATGTTTGGCGACATACACGCTGTGGTGACAAGTACGTCACCATCGTGGTTGACCTTACGCCCGTGCGTAACAAAAACGGGCCGGCCCGCTTGCTCGATGTGCTGGAAGGCCGCTCCAAACAAGCCTTTAAGCAATGGCTACAGAGTCGCCCCAAATCGTGGCGTGACCAGATCGAAAGCATTGCCATGGACGGTTTTACGGGGTTTAAATCTGCAGCGCAAGAAGCCCTGCCTCAAGCCCAAACCGTGCTGGATCCTTTCCATGTCGTGCGCTGGGCAAGCAACATGCTGGATGAATGCCGCCGGCGTGTGCAACACGACATCCTGGGCCGCAGAGGGCGTAAAAATGACCCGCTCTACAAAAGCCGTCGAACGCTACTGACTCGGATCAGCTACCTGTCTGACGCCAACAAAAAGCAACTGTTCCAGCTGTTTGCAGATGAGCACCACCTCGAAGTGGATTGCACCTGGAGCATGTACCAACGGGTGGTCAGCGCCTACAACGAGCCGGATCGAAAACGTGGTAAAAAACTCATGGAAGAGGTCATAAATATCATTACAGCCAGCGACTTGCCCAAAGCGCTCATCGAGGTGAAAGGCTTGGGGGAAACGCTGAAAAAATACGCTGAGAGCATCCTTGCCTACTTCGACCGGCCAGGAACCAGCAACGGTCCAACAGAAGCTATCAACGGGCGACTTG
>NZ_MBPN01000300.1 GCF_001695625.1 Pseudomonas defluvii | reverse complement strand
ACACAGTGGTGCAGTCGCTGGACAATATGGTGTTTGTCGAAGGCGGCGAGTTTCAGATGGGGGATTTTGGGTGGAAGTGTGACTATGACCCCAGCAATATGTGCGAATGGCCGTGTGGAGTTGAGCCCGAGCGGTTGTGCAACATCAGCATGGATGGGGATGATGATTTTGTTCATCCGGTAAAGCTAAGCAGCTACTACCTTTCAAAATTTCAGACCACGATAAAAGATTTCGACTTGTTTTTTGTTGCGCAAGGTAAACCACTGTATGACGCAGAAGATCGTAAGCGTGAGGACATACAGTTCCTGTATGAACCCAATAACCCCGCGCCGTCCAAAAGCTGGGATGAAGCTAAGGGTTACTGCAATTGGCTGGGCAAGCTGAGTGGTTACCCAGTGGATTTACCCAGCGAAGCACAGTGGGAATATGCCGCTCGCAACCGTGGCCAGCATGTTTTTTTTGCTACCGATAACGGTGGTTTGGACTATGGGCGAAATTTTCCTCACCCCGATGAAACGCGGACCTTTGCTGTAGACCGTTTTGTACCCAACCCCCTGGGAATTCATAACCTTTCCGGTAACGCCGTTGACTGGGTTAATGACTGGTATGGTGCGGATTACTATCATCACTCCCCGGTGGAAAATCCAACCGGCCCAGAAACGGGAACACTCCGCATACACAGAGGCTCAACCTATGCCGAAGGGCCGCTAATTTCCGCAAGTACGGTTCGGCGCTGGGCTGATGAGCCTGTAAA
>NZ_MBPN01000299.1 GCF_001695625.1 Pseudomonas defluvii | reverse complement strand
TCCAACCCACGGGATGGTCGCCACGTCCCGTTAGGGGCATGTCGCCACCCGGTCGATTTCAGGATCTCCCATGGAAACCATCACCAAGCAAGACCGCATCACGCTGAAGAACCTCAAGGTGGCCGACTTCGCCAGCGAGGAAACGCTGTGCTTCACCGCGACCATCGTGTTCGACGGCATTCCCATCGCCGAGGCCCGCAACGACGGCCACGGCGGCTCGACGTTCCTCCACGCACTCAACGGCAAGGCGGCGCTGCTGGCGCAGGCCGAAGCCTTCGCCAAGGGCCTGCCGCCTGCGCCGCTCGACCTGGGCCACGAGGGTGAAGACCCTCATTACATCGCCATGACGCTCGACTTCCTGGTCGATGAGCTGGCCGATGCCATGCACGCGGAACGCAAGGTGCGAGCCGCGTTCAACCGCGACATCGGCAACAAGGTGCTGTTCATCAAGGACCGCAAACTGCTGTTCATCAAGGGCATCAAGCTCAAGGCCATCGCCGACCGCAAGTCGTACTTCGCTTCGCTGCGCGCCCGGCAGGCCCAGCCCATCGTCATCCTCGCCGAGCTGCCGCCCGAGCAGGCATTCGACCTGTGGAAGCAGCATGTCCTGGGCGACAAGCCCGACTGACCCAGCACCACCGCACCCTCCTGACAGCCCCGCACTCGACGCGGGGCTTTTCTTTTCTCTGAGCCCATCAATCGGGGCTGTGCCGGATGCGGTTTTCCAACTGACGCAGCACGGCCCTCGCAAGAAGCTGCCCGCATGTTC
>NZ_MBPN01000298.1 GCF_001695625.1 Pseudomonas defluvii | reverse complement strand
CTGAACAGGATCACTTCCACCACATGCAGGCCGGTGCGCTGCTGATGCCCTTGTTCTGCTCTGCGCTCACGGCCCTGGCCGTGCTTGAGGTCGGGCATGGCCGCCGTGGAGCGGTTGCTGCTGGCTTCGGCTTCGCCCTTGCGCTGGGCAGCCAACTGCGTGCGCAGTTCGGTGATTTGCGCGTCGATATCCTGCACTTTCTGCTGCTGCAGTTGTTCCCAGTTGCTTTCGCTGCGGCTGCCCGAGAACAGGCTGGGCTCATAGCGTTGGTACCAGTCGCGGGCTTCCTGCAGCGTATAGAGTTGCCCGGACAAATCTTCCTCGGTCGTCGGCGCTGGTGTGCTCGGCTCAGCAGGTTCGACCGGCGCCTCACGGGTCAGCACGCCTGCGGCTTCGGCCTTAAACGTCCAGTCCTCTTTGACGCAACGGGTGCAATTGCACGCGGCATAAGGCACTTCGATGCGGGCGCAGTGGCTGACAGGCTGGGCGGCTGCCAGCGTTTCATGCAGTTCGTCCATCAGTTCGCGAACGAAGGCGACTTCCTGTTTCAGGGCCTTGGCCTGCGGGGCGGTCAACACGCACAGGTGCGGCGAGCCTGTCACATGGACTACATCGACCAGTTCTTCCTGGCATTCGGTTCGGCCTTTAATGGAAAGGCAGGTCTGGTCATTGGCAAAACTGAGGGGCGGCAACGGTATCTGTGACGGCGTAGCAGGCAGGTTCAGTTGCCAGCCTACCTTGATCACATCGGGATCCTTGATGATCGGGTTGAGGGCCAGTACCTCTGGCACGCTAGACCCATTCTGCTGGGCGATGAGCAC
>NZ_MBPN01000002.1 GCF_001695625.1 Pseudomonas defluvii | reverse complement strand
ACAGGCAACATCGAGCCCGGGCAGGCGAATGCCAGCAGCAACTGGGTGGATTTGGCGCAGATCAAGGCGGAGGGGAACGTTGCCGCAGGCATTGGCGCCAGCGGTGAGTTTGGGATCGAGATTGCAGAAAGACGTGTGGCTATCCGCTGCAGTGGCTCGCTTGTACTGGGGCCCGGTGCCGGAGGCGGTTTCACTACCGTAGTTGATGTGGAACTGGTCGGAAAACTGGTCCTACTGTTTTGCAAGGCGTTGGCTGAGGTGGATTACCGGTATTTGCTGGGGGTAACCGGAGATGCGTTTAGTTACTTGGTATTAGGGTTGTTTAAAGTGGCGAGCGGGCCGAAAGAAGCCGTCCAAGCTGCCTTTGAAACCAGCTTCATGGATATGACTATTTGGTGGGGGAAGAGAAACGCTAGCAAGCTTGAAGCCGACAGTCTCACAGACCACCTACTTGAACATCATGCTGTAATGATAAACAGACAGCGTATTCCCTTGGACCTGCTACCACCCGAAACAATGGGGCCCATGGTCCACTTGTTGTCCGAGAGCCTTGTTTGGAGTTTTAACGAACATAGGGAGCGTGCATTGATTATGCTGCTTTCAGCTGTGCGCACTTGGCGACAGTTTATCGAGGTATTGGAGCACTGCGATCCAAAAGCCCAAAAAGTAAATGCCATGGAGAGTCTGGCACGAATCAACTCGTTACTCGATGCCCGCGAGCAACGCCTCTTCAACCGTTTTATTGACGCGTTAGCCGTTAGCCCGAAAGCTGAGCGTGGCGAACAACGTATGGCTTGGACGCCGAGTTCTCTTAGCGCGAAACAGGACGTTCTATTGGCCGCACAACGCAGCGGTAGGTTTACAGGGTTGGCGTAAACGCTGAAATTGACAAGGGCGGATAATTGCGCCCTTGTATGCCACTTAGATTCAGAGTGGTTGATCGGATTGCACGGAACAGCGGAAGCCGAATCCTGGCAAGTATCCATTTTTGACCGGATCATCACCCCAGCGCCGAACAGTGCTTGCAGATATTAACGGGCCTTCACCATAGTACGAACCTCTATGGATGCGTAACGTGCCGGTCTCTGGACCGGTTGGGTTCTCCAGTGGAGAGTTACGGTAATAATCCTCACTATACCAATCATTAACCCAGTCAACGGCGTTGCCGGAAAGGTTGTAAATTCCCAGGGGGTTGGGTACAAAACGGTCAACAGCAAAGGTGAGCGATTCGTCGGGGTGAGGAAAATTTCGCCCATAGTCCAAACCACCGTTATCGGTAGCAAAAAAAACATACTGACCACGGTTGCGAGCAGCATATTCCCACTGTGCTTCGCTGGGTAAATCTACTGGGTAACCACTCAGCGTACCCAGCCAACTGCAGTAACCCTTAGCTTCATCCCAGCTTTTGGGCGGCGCGGGGTTATCGGGTTTATACAGGAACTGTAGGTCCTCACGCTTACGATCTTCTGCGTCATACAGCGGCTTGCCTTGAGCAATAAAATACAGATCGAAATCGCGTATCGTGGTCTGGAATTTTGAAAAATAGTAGCTGCTCAGCTTTACCGGGTGAACAAAGTCATCATTGTTGCGAAAGCTGATCGGGCACAACCGCTCTGGCTCAACCCCACACGGCCATTCACACATATTGCTCGGGTCATAGTCACACTTCCAGCCAAAATCCCCCATCTGAAACTCGCCGCCTTCGACAAACACCATATTGTCCAGCGACTGCACCACGGTGTTGAGCAGTTGGGCGCGTACGTCGGTGGACAGCTTCGGGTAGGTCTGGTCGATGGTCGTCGCGATCTGCGCGACTTTTTCCGCAGAGAGTTTTTCGCTCTTGGGCAATGGCAGGGATTGGGCCTGACAGCCGGTCAGTAGCAGCAGTGCGCAGGCGGGCAGAAGTACGCGGACAGTGGGCAGGTAGAACATGGCAGCATCCCTGTGGGTCAAGCGTCAGAAAAGCTAGGACGCTAGCAGATCCAGTCAGTGGCTGGATGTAGGACCTTTCCCAAACTCCGCTACCAGCGAATGTGCATGCATGGATAGCGAAGGTAACTATAGGCGCATGGTTTTAGAGAGGCTGATGGGACTGTACGGAGCAGCGAAAACCAGTTCCTGGAAAGTAGCCTCTTCTGACAGGATCATAAGGAAATCTTCGTACGGTGTTTCCCGTAATTAAAGGGTCATCACCAACATCAGTGCCTCGGCGAATTTTTTGCGTCCCTGAATCAGGTCCTTTGGGGTCTTCCAGGGGCGAGTTTCGGTAATAGTCCTCATCGAACCAGTCATTGACCCA
The DNA here is from genome assembly GCF_001695625.1 of Pseudomonas defluvii. Classification (GTDB taxonomy): domain Bacteria; phylum Pseudomonadota; class Gammaproteobacteria; order Pseudomonadales; family Pseudomonadaceae; genus Aquipseudomonas; species Aquipseudomonas defluvii. The sequence goes on along the minus strand of NZ_MBPN01000002.1, from coordinate 119,138 downwards.
GTCAGTAGCGTTTCCTGACATGTTGTAGAGCCCGAGCGGGTTGGGTACATAACTGTCCACGGCAAACGTATGGCGCTCGTGTGGTGCTGGGAAGTTACGCCCATAGTCCAAGCCGCCATTGTCAGTAGGAAAAAACACGTACTGGCCGCGACTGCGTGCAGCGTATTCCCACTGAGCTTCGGTGGGTAAATCTACCGGGTATCCACTGAGCTTTGCGAGCCAACCACAATAGTCTTTGGCCTCCTGCCAGCGTTGAGTGGGTGCAGGCAAGTCGGGTTTGTACAGGAACTGTATATCCTCACGCTTGCGATTTTCCGCGTCATACAGCGGTTTGCCTTGAGCAATAAAAAACAGATCGAAGTCTTTTATCGTGGTCTGAAATTTTGAAAGGTAGTAGCCGCTCAACTTAACCGGATGAACAAAATCATCATCCCCATCCATGCTGATGTTGCACAACCGCTCTGGCTCAACCCCGCACGGCCACTCACACATGTTACTGGGGTCGTAGTTACACTTCCAGCCGAAATCCCCCATCTGAAACTCACCGCCTTCGACAAACACCATATTGTCCAGCGACTGCACCACGGTATTGAGCAGTTGGGTGCGTATGTCGGTGGACAGCTTCGGGTAGGTCTGGTCGATGGTCGTCGCGATCTGCGCGACTTTTTCGGCGGTGAGCTTTTCGCTCTTGGGCAACGGCAGGGATTGGGCCTGACAGCCGGTCAGTAACAGCAGGACTGCAACTGGAAACAGTAATTGAGTCGTTGGCAGGCAGAACACGGCAGCATCCCCAAGGGCCTCAAGGCCAGAGGTTTGGACGCTAGCAGATTGGACCGACGACTTGTTGTAGGACCTTTCCGAAAAGGCGATCGCTGTGAAGGGGCTCAGTGATCGCCTTGGGGCCTGTCGCTGCGCGACAGTTATGAGGCCTGTGTCGGTAAGCGGTTTTTCGCTTCGATCCACTGGGCCATGTACTGGGTGCTTTTGTGCTGGTGATGACGAAGCATGGCGCCGGTGAAGTTGTTCAGGCGTTGTTGTGGCAGGTCGGCCAGGGTTTGTTCGATTCGCTCGACTAGCGCGGTCGCGTGAATGCGCCGATCAAAGCGGGCTGCAATGAGCGGCGTGCATGCCTGTTGTGCCGCGTTCCAGCGGGCTTCGTCCTGGTACAACTGCACGGCCGCTTCGGCCAGCGCTTCGGCGGTGACTTCAACAGCGCCAGGCCAGGGTAGGGCTCCGTGCATGGCTTCGGCCCCTATCGGGGTGGTGACGCTGGGGGTGCCGCAGAGCATGGCATCGGTCAGTTTGCCCTTGATCCCGGCGCCGAAGCGCAGAGGCGCCAGGCACAGGCGTGCGGCGCTCATGACCTCCAGGGCATCTTCGGCCCAGTTCAGTACATGAAAGCCTTGCGCCGGGTTGTGCAATGCGGTGGCTTTGGGCGGGGTGTAGGCGCCGTGGACATGCAGTTGGGCCTGCGGCAGTTGCCGACGGATCATCGGCCACAGGCTGTGCTTCATCCAGAGCACGGCGTCCCAGTTCGGGGCGTGGCGGAAGTTGCCGATGCTGAGAAAGTGCGCGCGTTCGGCAAAACCTCGTGCAGGGGTTGCCGGTTGATCGAGCATCAGCGGGCACCAGTGCAGCAGCGCGGGTGGAACACCGAAATGCGCGGTCAACAGGTCGATTTCTGCATCCGAGATCATCAGGCTCAGGTCGCTGCGGTAGATCGCGGCCACTTCACGTTGGGTCAGGTCGGCGTTGGCCATGTGGCGGTAAAGGGTCGCGCTCGTGGTGGCAAACAGTGCGCTGAAGTCGTTGCTGTCCAGGCCCTCGATCAAGCGGCGGCGCAACAGCTGTTGACGGGCATCGCGCAGGCTTTGCAGGTCAGAGGTTTCCAGCACGCGCAGCGCCGCAGGGCAGTGTTTCTCGACACGCCAGCCAAACTGCTCCTCCATCATGAAGCGGTCGAACAGCACGACATCTGGTGCCAGTTCCGCGACAAAATGGTCGAAACTGCTGCAATTGAGCACGATGGCCTGTTCGGCAATGCCCAGTGCGGCAAGGTCCGCCTTGTGCTCGCCAACGGTGGCCGGGCTGCTGAAGGTGATTTGCCAGCCGCGTTCAAGAAAACTCTCGAGGATCTGCATCATGTGCCCGCCAGCGGCTGACGAGCGCGGTTCCGGCCAGACATAACCAATAACGAGAACCTTGAGCGGTGATGCGGGCATGAGCGATCGGCCTTCAGCGAAAAGTGCGTATTTAACCACAGTGCAGCCTGCCGACGTGGGCACGCAGCGATTGTCGGTAATCTGTCTGAAAGGCACGCTTTCTATGCTGCTCAAGGGTTCTAGCGGTTAGACTCCAGCCCTGGCGAGTGCGTTGCGTTACAGCACGATTGCAAAAATGGAACTATTACTCGAGAGAACGCCAGACTCTCTTGTCCTGATACACCGTTACGGGGGCTTTTTAAGGATGATTCAGCCAACCGCAATCGACCAGCGGAGTTTTCGCAAGCTCCTGGGTCGTAATATCAGCTTGCCGTTGGGCGTTGGATTGCTCAGCGCGGTGGTGTTTGTTGCCGTCATCAGCTACTTGCTGTCAGTGATCCAGTGGGTGGAGCATACCGACCGGGTGATCAACAGTGCCAATGAGTCGATCAAGCTGTCCATCGACATGGAGACCGGGCTGCGTGGGTTCCTGATTGCCGGTGATGAGCATTTTCTCGAACCCTACAGCGTGGCCAAACCCAGGATAGACGCCGACCTGGCTTCGCTGCAGGCACTGGTGTCGAACAACACTCAACAGGTTGAACGGGTGGCTCGGATAAAGTCCCTGCAAGCCGAGTGGAATCGCTTTGCCGAGCATATGATCGACTTGCGACGCAGCGGAGGTGCTTATGTCGAGGCGATGCGGGCGGGGCACGGCAAGCGCCTGACCGACCAGATCCGCCAGGAGTATGAGGCCTTCGTGTCCACCGAGCAGCAACTGCGCCAAGCGCGCAGCGATCGCGTGCAGAGCACGACGGTGGCTTCGATTTCGCTGTACCTGGGCTTCGTTGTGTTGCTCAGTGGCATGCTGGCCTATTTTGGTCGGCGCGATCTGTTGGGGTTGTCCAGCAGTTACAACAGTAACCTTGAAGCTCAACAACGCAGTGCATTGAGCCTGCAGCAAGAGGCCTGGCTGCGCACGGGACAGACCCGCCTGGCCGAACAACTGCTGGGGCAGTTGAGCTTGCCGTTGCTGGGACGCAACGCCCTGCAGTTTTTTGCCGAGTATCTGGGGACGGTGGTCGCGGCGCTGTATGTTCGTGATGCACAGGGCCACTTGCGTCGCGTGGCGTCCTATGGCCTGCCCCGAGAGCAAGAACAGCAGGAGCAACTGATCGGCAGCAATGAGGGCATGGTGGCCCAGGCGGTGCTGCAGGAACGCGTGTTGCGTCTGGACGACTTGCCGGGTGACTACCTGCGGGTCAGCTCCGGGCTGGGTGAAGGTTCGCCACACAGCGTTCTGGTAGCCCCGACCCGCAATGATGGGCAGATCAATGGTGTTGTCGAACTGGGCTTCCTGCGTCCGCTGGAGCCGCGTGATGTCGAGTTGCTGGAGCGGGTGGCCAATAACCTGGGCATTTCGATCGAGAGCGCCCGATATCGACAGCGCTTGCAGGAAGTGCTGGCTGAAACCCAGTTGCTCAATGAGGAGCTGCAGGTTCAGCAGGAAGAACTGAAATCCGCCAACGAGGAACTGGAAGAACAGTCACGTGTGCTCAAGGAGTCACAGGCGTATTTGGAGGCCCAGCAGGCAGAGTTGGAGCAAACCAATGAGCAACTGGCGGAGCGCACCGAAGCGCTTGCCCTTCAGCGCGACACGCTGGACCGCAAGAACGCTGAGCTGAACGAGGCTCAGATCGAGCTGGAGCAACGTGCCGAAGCGCTGCAGCGTTCAAGCCAGTACAAATCCGAGTTTCTTGCCAATATGTCCCATGAGCTGCGCACGCCATTGAACAGTTCGCTGATTCTGGCCCGGTTGCTTGCAGAGAATGAACAGGGAAACCTCAGCGAAGAACAGGTGAAGTTTGCCGAGTCGATCTATTCGGCCGGCAATGATCTGCTCAATTTGATCAATGACATCCTCGACATTGCCAAGGTCGAGGCCGGCAAGCTTGAGGTGCGCCCGGAGACCACTCAGGTCGAGGGCCTGACCGAGCGCTTGCGCCAGCTGTTCGAGCCGCTGGCTGAGCACAAGGGCTTGGGCTTCAGTATCAACGTCGACGCCACGGCCCCAAAAGCCCTTTACACCGACCACCAACGCCTGGAGCAGATCCTCAAGAACCTGCTGTCCAATGCGGTGAAGTTCACCGAACATGGCGAGGTCAACCTGAGCATTGCTCGACAGGCGGGCGAGGGGATTGTTTTTCGTGTCCGCGACAGTGGTATCGGTATTGCGGCCCATCAGCAGCAGACCATCTTTGAGGCCTTTCACCAGGCCGATGGCACCACCAACCGGCGCTATGGCGGCACGGGCCTTGGGCTTTCGATTTCTCGCGACCTGGCCCAGTTGCTGGGTGGCCAGATCAGCGTCGAAAGCCGTTTGGGGGAGGGCAGTGAGTTCGCCCTGATCCTTCCGGAGCGCTACGAGCCGATTGTCGAGCAAACCGTTTCGCCGGTTATCATCCGTTCATCCGTTGTGCCGGTTCAGGCTGATTGTGCGGCGCCAGAGGCAGTGCCGCGCGCGCCAGGTTTTGCTGATGACCGCCAGCTAGCGCCGTTCAGCAAACGTTGCATTCTGGTGATTGAAGACGAGCCGGACTTCGCTCGCATCCTCTTCGATCTGGCCCATGAACTGGGCTACAGCTGCTTGGTGGCGCACGCGGCCGATGAAGGGTTCGACCTGGCCGTCAGTTATGTGCCCGATGCCATATTGCTGGACATGCGCCTGCCGGATCACTCCGGGTTGACGGTGTTGCAACGGCTCAAGGAACAGGCGCTCACCCGGCATATCCCGGTTCATGTGATCTCGGTGGAGGACCGCGTCGAGGCGGCGCTGCACATGGGGGCGATTGGTTATGCGGTAAAACCGGCCAGTCGAGAACAGCTCAAGGCGGTGTTTGGCCGGCTGGAGGCCACGCTGACCCAGAAGCTCAAGCACATCCTGCTGGTCGAAGATGACGACCTGCAACGTGACAGCATTGCCCGACTGATCGGCGATGAGGATATCGAAATCACGGCGGTCGGCATGGCCCAGGACGCCCTCGAATTGCTGCGCGAGCAGGTCTACGATTGCATGATCATCGACCTCAAGTTGCCTGACATGCAGGGCAATGAGCTGCTTCAGCGCATGGCCGAGGACAGTATCCGGGCCTTCCCGCCGGTGATCGTCTATACCGGGCGCAACCTGAGCCGCGATGAAGAGGCCAACCTGCTCAAGTACTCGCGCTCGATCATCATCAAGGGCGCACGTTCTCCAGAGCGCCTGCTCGACGAAGTAACGCTGTTTCTGCACAAGGTCGAATCGCAGTTGTCCCACGAGCGCCAGCGCATGCTCAAGACCGCGCGCAGCCGCGACCGGGTGTTCGAGGGGCGCACGGTGCTTCTGGTTGACGACGACGTTCGCAATATCTTCGCCTTGACCAGTGCATTGGAGCAGAAGGGGGCCATTGTCGAGGTTGGCCGTAATGGCCGCGAGGCCATCGACAGGCTAGAGCAGAACGAGGCTATCGATCTGGTCTTGATGGACGTGATGATGCCGGAAATGGATGGCTATGAGGCAACCCGATTGATTCGCAAAGACCCCCGCTGGCGCAAGTTGCCGATCATCGCCGTGACGGCCAAGGCGATGAAGGATGATCAGCAACGCTGCCTGCAGGCCGGTGCCAACGACTACCTGGCCAAGCCGATAGAGCTGGAGCGATTGTTCTCGCTGATTCGCGTGTGGTTGCCGCATCTGGAGCGCATTTGACCAGTGAGTGCAGTGCCGATATCGAGATTCAAGGGCTGATCGAGGCGATTTACCTCACGTACAGCTATGACTTTCGCAACTACTCTGGCGCCTCTATCACGCGTCGGATACAGCACGCGTTGCGTCAGTTCGGCTGTGCGACCGTAGCGGCCTTGCAGGCGCGCGTATTGCAGGACCCCGCGGCCTTCATGGCGTTATTGCAATACTTGACCATTCCGGTCAGCGAGATGTTCCGTGATCCCGAGCACGCCCTTGCATTGCGCCGGGAGGTGGTGCCGTTGTTGCGTACCTGGCCGTCGATCAAACTCTGGATCGCCGGTTGCAGCACGGGTGAGGAGGTGTATTCCATGGCCATCCTGTTGCGTGAGGAGGGGCTGCTGGAGCGCTCGATCATCTACGCAACCGACATCAACCCGTATTCACTGGAGCGGGCCAGGCAGGGTATCTATTCGATGCAGGCGATGGAGCGGTATGCGCGCAACTATGAAAAGGCAGGAGGCCTGCAGAGGCTCAGTGATTACTACACGGCGGCCTACGGCAGCGCGATACTCGACAGCAGCCTGCGTGAGAAGGTGACCTTCGCCGATCATAGCCTGGCGACTGACAGCGTATTTTCCGAGACCCACTTGATCTCGTGCCGGAATGTGTTGATCTACTTCAACAAGCCGTTGCAGGACCGGGCCCTGGGTTTGTTCCACGAGTCATTGTGCCACCGTGGTTTTCTGGTCTTGGGCAGCAAGGAAACCCTGAGCTTTTCGGGTTATAGCGAGCGCTTCGAGGCGTTGGTCAAAGCCGAACGAATCTACCGCAAGTCCTGAACCGTGTGACGGCAGGGTTATCGACGTACAGGAGTGCAGGCGAGGCGCTGACCTTTGCGGTACGCTTACAGGTGGCACGCCACGTGCAGGAAATTGACCGGCAGCAGGCAACCTCTGCCTGACGCTGGGGTCGGATAGCGATTGAATTGAAAAACAAGGCGTTGATATGAGTGAAGATGCACAAGATGTCGTGCTGATCGTCGAGGATGAGCCGGCGATCCGCAGGGTGCTGCACGATTATCTGGCCAGGGAAGGTTACCGGGTACTGGTGGCCGAAGATGGTGCGCAGGCGTTTGAAATGCTTGCCAGCAAACCGCACCTGGACCTGATGGTCACGGATTTTCGTCTGCCGGGCGGGATCTCGGGGGTCGATATTGCCGAGCCCGCGGTGAAGTTGCGGCCCGAGCTGAAAGTGATCTTCATCAGTGGCTACCCCGAAGAAATTCTGGAGTCCGGCAGTGCCATTGCGCGCACGGCGCCGATCCTGACCAAGCCCTTCGACCTCGATACGCTGGGCGAGCGCATTCAACAGTTGCTCGCCTGAGTGCTTCAGGCAGCGCACACCTGAGCGCTATCGTGCAGCGTCCGCTCGATGGCGCCCAACAGCAGGTTCTGCATCAACGTCAGGCGCTGGGCTTCGGGCAATTCACTCGACTGTAGCCAGCCCGGCAAACTGTTGAGCAGTGTCGCGATGGCATGGCCGGCCGCCTGCCGTGCCGCCTTCGACAGCGCCGCCGTCGGTGCGATCAGGCGCAGCAACTGGCATTCGTAGTCATCGCGCAGGTGCTTGATCCGGGCCTGTTGCTCGTCGGTCAGGCAGCACAGGTCACGCTCGGCCAGACGAAACTGTAGCGGACGTTCGCGGTGCAACTGCCAGTGCGCATCGATGACGCTCGTCAGCCAGTCCTCGCTGCTGCCACGGCTGCGCCGTGGCGGTTGCAGCGTGGCCAGCAACTCCTCGAACAGCTCTTCGATCAGGTCGAACAGCAGGTGCTGCTTGCTCGGGAAGTGGTGGTACAGCGAGCCTGCGGTCAGGCCCAGGTGGCTGGCCAGTTCGCGCATGCTGACCTGGCCGAAGCCCTTGACTGCAAGGAGTTCGAGCGCCTTGTCGCGCCGCTCTTCATAGTAGCCACCGCGTTCGGCACAGGTCATTGGCATGGTGATAGCCTCAGTAGGTGTAGAAACCGCGACCGCTCTTACGGCCCAGGTAGCCAGCGGCGACCATTTCCTTGAGCAGTGCGGCCGGGCGATATTTGCTGTCGTTGAAACCGTCGTAGAAGGCTTCGAGGATCGCCAGCAAGGTGTCCAGGCCAATCAGGTCAGCCAGGGCCAGCGGGCCGATCGGCTGGTTGCAGCCCAGGCGCATGCCGGTGTCGATGTCTTCCGGGCTGGCAAGACCTTCCTGCAGCACCATGATCGCTTCGTTGATCATCGGAACCAGAATCCGGTTGACCACAAAGCCCGGACGGTTGCCGGCGCTGATGGCGGTCTTGCCCAGTGCTTCGGTCAGGGCCAGCGCTGCTGCGTGAGTCGCGTCGCTGGTCTGCAGGCCACGGATCACCTCCACCAGGGCCATCATGGGCACCGGGTTGAAGAAATGCACCCCAATGAAGCGCTCTGGCAGGCTGATGGTCGCGCCCAGTTGGGTGATCGACAGCGACGAGGTGTTGGTCGCGATGATGCAGGTATCGCTGACACTGGCTGCGACCTGGCCGAGAATGCGCTGCTTGAGCTCAAGGTTCTCGGTAGCCGCTTCGATGACCAGTTGCGCGCTCTTGAGCTGGGCATAGTCGGTGCTGGTGCTGATTCGTTGCAGCGCCGCCTCGGCCTGTGCGGCATCCAGCGTTTGCTTGTTGACCTGACGCTCGAGGTTCTTGCGCAGGGTGGCTACGCCACGCTCAAGGGCAGCGTCGGAAATGTCGATCAGGGTGACCTGGAAGCCGGCTACGGCACAGACCTGAGCAATACCGTTGCCCATGGTCCCGGCGCCGATCACGGCGATGTTGTTGATTGTCACGGTATAAAACTCCTTTGGGCTCAAGTGCGTTCGAACAGTACGGCGATACCTTGGCCGCCGCCGATGCACATGGTCGCCAGGGCATAACGGCCCTGGATGCGGTGCAATTCATGAATGGCCTTGGTCGCGATGATCGCGCCGGTCGCACCCACTGGATGGCCGAGCGAGATACCGGAGCCGTTGGGGTTGACCTTCTCAGGGTCGAAACCCAGTTCGCGGGCAACGGCGCAAGCCTGGGCGGCAAAGGCCTCGTTGGACTCGATCACGTCCAGGTCAGCGACGGTCAGACCGGCCTTTTCCAGCACCTTGCGGCTGGCCGGAATCGGCCCCAGGCCCATGAGTTCCGGCTCAACCCCGGCATGGGCATAGCCCACCAGGCGGGCGAGCGGCTTGAGCCCTTGGCGGCGTACCGTATCGCCAGTGGCCAGCACCAAGGCCCCGGCACCGTCGTTCAGGCCGCTGGCGTTACCGGCGGTGACCGTACCGTCCTTCTTGAATACGGTTTTCATGCCGGCCAGTTGCTCAAGGCTGACCTCGCCGCGCACGTGTTCATCGATGCTGAATTGCTGTGGCCCTTTGCGCCCAGGGACTTCGACCGTAACGATCTGCCCGGCGAAGCGGCCCTCGGCAATGGCGCGGGCTGCGCGGCGCTGGCTGGTAAGGGCCAGTTCGTCCTGCATCTGCCGGCTGATGCCCAGTTTGGCCGCGACGTTTTCGGCGGTGATGCCCATATGGAAGTGTTCAAAGGGGTCATGCAGGACGCCGACCATATAGTCGATACCCTGCAGGTCGCCCATGCGCGCGCCCCAACGGGCCTGTGGCAGCAGGTAAGGGCCACGGCTCATGGATTCGGCGCCGGTGGCCAGTGCGACTTCGGCATCGCCCAGCATCAGGCTCTGGGCGGCGGAGACGATTGCCTGCAGGCCCGAACCGCACAGGCGGTTGACGTTGAAGGCCGGGGTTTCCTTGGGAATGCCGGCATTCATTGCTGCAACGCGGCCCAGGTAGGCGTCGCGCGCTTCGGTTGGAATCACGGTGCCCATGACCACATGGCCGATCTGGGCCGGGTCGATGCCGGCGCGTTCGATGCTGGCGCGGCAGACTTGAGTGGCCAGATCCGCCAGCGGCAGGTCTTTCAGCGAGCCGCCAAATGTACCAATGGCCGAGCGTACGGCGCTGACTACATAGATTTCGTGGTTGTTCATCGTCGACTCCAGAGTGCGAAAGCGTGGCGTGGCAGTGTTCGGCTCTGCGAGAATGCCGGGCACCAGCTTCAGGATGCAGTCGAGTCTAGGCAAAGGGACGCTGTCGTCCTATGCCATAACTGTCCAGGCGAGCTGGCATTTTTTGCCATACCAGTGCGTGTTACAGCGGAACCAGCCATGCGGGAAAACGATTCGGTCGCGGTGTATTTTGTTCATGTCATGCTTCATGGCTTGCGTGATCAGCCTGCGCGCGCGGCTGCGCTGCTGGAGCAGGCCGGCATCGCTGTTGAGCTGCTTGACGAGCCGGGCGCCCGGGTGCCGGCGAAGGCCTTCGCCCGCCTCTGGCTTATTCTGATTCACGAACTGGATGACGAGTTCTTCCACCTCGACAGCCACGGCATGCCATTGGGCAGTTTTGCCTTGATCTGCCGTGGCCTGATCCAGGAGCCCAACCTGGAAAAAGCCTTGCGCCAGTGTTTGAGTTACTTTGCGCTGTTCCTGCGTGACCTCAAGGGTGTATTGACCCTCAAGGGGCAGCGCGCGGTGATCCGCCTGGAGTCGACGATGGCCGATGCACAGACCCGGGTCTATGCCGAGGAAACCTTCCTGGTGCTGGTGATCAGCCTGTTGTGCTGGCTGAGTGGACGGCGCATCGGCATCGACCGCACGGAGCTGGCCGACTCCCGGGCACCGCTGGATGATGACGCGCTGCTGTGGGGGCCGAACCTGCAGTTGGGGGCGGGGCATACCGAAATCGAATTTGCTGCCGATTACCTGCGCCTGCCGGTGGTTCAGGACCTGGGGGCACTGAAGACCTTCCTGCACAGTGCGCCGCAGTGGCTGGTGATTCGCTACCGTAATCAGAACGGCCTGGCAGCAAGGGTTTATCGGCATTTGCGTGCACGGCAGTACGGGCAATGGCCGACATTGTTGGCCATGGCCGAGGGGGAAGGCTTGAGCCCCAGCAGTTTTCGTCGGCAGTTGGAGCGTGAGGGCTGTTCGTTCCAGCAGATCAAGGATGAAGTGCGCCGGGCGATGGCGTTCGAGTGCCTGCGTGGCAGCGAACTGAGTGTTGCGGAAATTGCCGAGCAGACGGGTTTTCAGGAGCCCAGTGCCTTTCACCGGGCCTTCAAGAAATGGACGGGTGAGAGCCCGGGAAGCTATCGGTTGCGGTTGGCCACGACGCGCTCAGCGCAGCAGGGCCAACCGCAAGCACTCAACGCAGGTCGCCGACCATCGGCGCTAGCGTATCCAGCACCGCACTGGCCAGCGCTTTGGAGCGCTGCCCAGACCAGCCGGTAATGGCATTGGGTGCGTCGTCGTGGTCTTTGAACGGCATTTCGAGGGTCAGTGCCAGGCAGCCATAGGCCTGCGCAACGCTGTTACAGGCCAGGGTCAGGTTCGCCTGCCCAGGTTTGTCGCGCGGGTAGCCATGCACTTGCTGGAAGTCCGCGGTCAGGCGGCACAAGCGCTCACGGAACGCGCTTTCCAGTTGCTCGATACGGGGCGTGTAGCCTGGTGTACCTTCGCTGCCTGCGGTGAAGACGTGAGGGATTTCTTCATCGCCATGAATGTCGAGGAACAGGTCGACACCCTGCAGTTTCATTTGTTGCTGCGCAAAGAGCACTTCCGGACTGTGTTCGACACTGGCGTCCTGCCAGGCGCGGTTGAGGTCCTTGCCCTGAGCATTGGTGCGCAGGTGCCCGTGGAAGGCACCATCGGGGTTCATGTTCGGGATCAGGTACAGGTCGGCCACCTTCAGCAGCGCCTGAACCGTTGGATCGTTGGCCTGCAGGCGATCAATCACGCCCTCCATGAACCACTCGGCCATGTGCTCGCCGGGATGCTGCTGGGCGATGATCCACAGCTTGCGTTTGCCTGCTGCGCCGTTGCCTGCGCGCAGTAGCGGGATGTCGCGCCCTTCGACGCTGCGCCCTGTGGCCAGCAGTTCCACGCCAGGCAGGCTGACCGCCCGTTCAATCAGTTGGTTGTGGCGGGCGCGGGAGTAGGGTTCAAAGTAGGCAAACCAGGCCTCCTGTTCGCCGGCCTCAAGCTGGAAGTGCAGCGCCTGGCCGTCGAACTGGGTCGGTATCCGAAACCAGTGTTGCTGATCATAAGAGGCAACCGCCTGATAGCCGTCCCATGCCTGGTTATAGGAGGATTGCCCAGCGTTCTCCAGGGTGAAGCGGTGTGTGCGCCCTGGGGTCAGCCCGCTGGCCTTGAAGTGAAACCACTGGAAATGATCGCTGCGGGTATCGGGACGGATCGCCAGGCGCACCCGAGAGGGCTCGCTGGCATCGCGAACCACGATGTTACCGGAATCGAAATCGCACGTGATGTGCAGGGGGGACAGCGTCACGCTCATTACCAGGCTCCTTCAGCGTTGTTGTGCCCTTTACTCTACACCCCTGCGTCAGGCGCAGAAACCGAGTGTCAGCAGCGTACCGAGCAGTACGGCAATGGCGACCGAGCAACCACCCAGGGCCAGTGCCGGACGAGCCTGACGGTAGCCGTGGCCATCGCCCAGTACCTGCGCGGGTGCGAGCAGGCTGCGCCAGCGCAGCTCAGTGGCATGGAAGGCGCTCAGGTGGGCGGGTGCGCTGTCCAGCCAGCGGCGAAAGTCGATACGTTCGCTGGCGGTAATCTGCGGGTTTTGCAGGCGCACATACCAGTACCCGGCCTCACGGGCTAGCGGGTCAGTGGCGGGTTGCACGCTTTGCAGCACCTGGTTCATGTACCGCTCCACCGTGCTTGGAGGGATGGCCAGGTGTTCGGCGATCATGGCAAACGACCATTGATCGAGGCGACTGAGCAGGAACACCTGTTGAGCGCGGCGCGGGAGTTTTTTCAGGCGCTGCAGCAGTGCCTGATCACCAGGGGCGGCGAGGGCAGGGGATTCAAGGGGCAGCAACAGAGGGGTCATGGTACGGGCTCCTTGCAAGAAAACGGGTGGGGCGTGGTGCTTGAATGCGGCCATTCGGACGGGACAAGCGCAAAAAAAAGACCCGGCAAAAAGCCGGGTCAAAAACCGTGATTAGCCTGATGAGGAGATAACCTGAGAGTCCGACCTGTGAGCTTTCAGTTTATCCAACCAGTCTCGCGACCAGTTGCTGGCAATAATAATCGTTATCATTTACAGGTCAAGTGAATTTTCTGTCATGGCAGAAAATAGGTTTCTCGGTGTGTCTGTTTTCCCGCGTGATGACCCATTCGGGCCATTACTGACCCGCCGGGTCAGGTGCTTTCGATTCCTGGCGGCAAGCCAGTTCGCTCGCCCAGGCTGTGCTCCACCAGAGCCAATGCCATGTTGATGATGTGCACCACTGACAGCGCCATGTCGCGCCGTGTCCCTTTGAGGTCGTCTGCCATTTCATAGGTGGTTGCCGACGCACAGCGCAGCAGGCTGCAGGCGTGTTCGCTGGCTTTCAGGCGGCCAAGATCGGGGCGCGGGACAAAAAACGGTGCCTCCATTTCTGCGGCGCGCTGTGGGGGGTTGAGGTAGTAGTCCAATGCACGTCGGGCGGCGTCGCTGCTGCTCAGCGATTCGCTGTCCAGTTTGGCATCCAGTGCATCCGGTGAATGTGAGCTCATGGGGGCTGCCTGTGGCGATTGTGGGTGGGTGTATTAACGATAAGTACGAGATGTATTTATTTCGACGTTTTAAATACTACAATTTGTGTATTGAGAGCTTCGGGGCAGTCCGTATCGTGCCAGCAATGGATAAATGGATTGCCCTGGTCAGGGCCAGAATGTGTGAGCTGAAGATCACGCAGGAAAAGTTGGGCGAGCGGATTGGGGTGACCCAAGGCGCCGTCGGGCATTGGTTACGCAACGAGCGCCGGCCAAAACTGGAGACGATGAACCAGATTCTGGTGGTGCTCGGATTGCCGCCGATGGAGTTCGCGCTGGTTACCGAACTCGCCGAATCCTCCGGTTCCTATGGTGACGATCAGAATTCGGCTACAGATGCCGAAGGACGTATCCCACAGCACAATCTGTATTTTCGCTACCCGGTCACGCACTGGGAAAACCTCGGGGCGCAAGACCCTGAGCCACGTTTTGAAGCCACCGATTATTACGCCCAGGGTTCGGCGTTCTGGCTGGAGGTGCAGGGCGATGCGATGACGGCGCCGGTGGGCTTGAGTGTGCCCGCCGGGATGCTGATTCTGGTGGATGCGGGGCTATCGGCACTGCCCGGCAAACTGGTGATTGCCCGCTTGCCCACGAGTGCGACGCCGGTCTTCCGGCAGTTGATCGAGGAAGGCGGGCAGCGTTATCTGCGCCCGCTCAACCCGACCTATCCCAAGGTTGTATGCGATGACGCGTGTGAAATGATCGGTGTGGTGGTGCAGGCCACGATGAAGTTCTGATCGGCACCCTTCGCTCGGCGCCAGCAGCCGGTCTCCCAGGCTACTGGCGTCGCAGGTGGTATTAAACGTCCGTGCCTTCCAGCTCGACCAGTACGCTGCCCTCGCTGACCATGTCGCCTTCCTCACAGAACAAGGCTTTCACCGTACCGTTATGCGGTGCACGGATGCTGTGTTCCATCTTCATGGCTTCCAGCACCACCAGTGGCGTACCGGCTTCGACAACCTGGCCGACTTCCACCATGACCCGCACAATGCTGCCGTTCATGGGCGCCCCCAAGCCGCCTTGATGGCTGTGGCTGGCATCGGCTTCGGCAATCGGGTCGAGCTGAGTGATTGCCTGGAGTTCGCCATTCCACTGCAGATACAGCGTATTGCCACGGCGGATCGCTAGGTGTTGGCGACGCAAGCCGTTGTGCTCGTGGACCAACTGCTCACCGCGCAGCGTCAGGGTTGAGGGCGCGCTGTGGTCAAGGCTGACAGCCTGTTCTTCGGTATTGCAGCGCAGGTGCAGGCTGATATGCGCTGGCACGCCCAGGCGCAAGCCGCTGTGGGTGGCCCATGGCGAATGCCGGTCGTCATCGCGTTGTACCAGCGGTTCACTCTGGATGAAGGCTTCGGCAGCCGCTTGCCAGAACTCGGCAGGTAGCGTGTCGGCTTCAGGCAACAGTTGCGCCTGATAGCGTGGAATGAACCCGGTATCCAGCTCGGCGTCGGCAAACGCCGGGTGCGCGAGAATGCGCCGCAGGAAGGCAATGTTGGTTTTCAGGCCGCCGATGGCGAACTCATCGAGCATCGCCAGCAGGCGCAGGCGTGCCTGCTCACGGTTTTCGCCCCAGGCAATCAGCTTGCCGAGCATTGGGTCGTAGTAGGGCGAAATGCTGTCGCCTTCGCTGACTCCGCTGTCGACCCGACGGCCAGCACCGGGAGCCGACTCGCGGTACAGCGTCAGATCCCCAGTGGCCGGGAGAAAATCGTTGGCCGGATCCTCTGCGTACAAGCGCACTTCGATGGCGTGACCGTTGAGCGGTACCTGTGCCTGGGTGATCGGCAACGGCTCACCGCAGGCAACACGGATCTGCCAGGCGACCAGGTCGAGGCCGGTAATGGCTTCGGTGACCGGGTGTTCGACCTGCAGGCGGGTGTTCATCTCCATGAAGAAGAATTCGCCCCGGGCGTCGAGCAGGAACTCTACGGTACCGGCCCCCACATAACCGATGGCTTGAGCCGCGCGCACAGCGGCTTCACCCATCGCCTGACGTTGTTGCTCACTCAGACCGGGCGCTGGCGCTTCCTCGACGACCTTCTGGTGGCGCCGCTGAATGGAACAGTCACGCTCGTTCAGGTACAGGCAGTTGCCGTGTTGGTCGGCAAATACCTGGATTTCCACGTGGCGGGGCTTGAGCACGTATTTTTCCACCAGCATGCGGGCATCGCCGAACGACGACAGCGCCTCACGCTGGGCCGACGCCAGGGCTTCGCCCAACTGGCTTTCCTGTTCGACCACTTTCATGCCTTTGCCGCCACCACCGGCTGTCGCCTTGAGCAGTACCGGGTAACCGATCTTTTCGGCGGCCGCGCGGAAGGTTTCCAGGTCCTGGGCTTCACCGTGATAGCCCGGTACCAGTGGCACACCGGCGGTTTCCATCAGGGCTTTGGCCGCCGACTTGCTGCCCATGGCCTCGATGGCCGAAGCCGGTGGGCCGAGGAATATCAGGCCGGCCTCTTCGATGGCGCGGGCAAAGCCGGCGTTTTCCGAAAGGAAGCCGTAGCCGGGGTGAATGGCCTGGGCACCGCTGGCCTTGGCCGCAGCAATCAACTTCGCGACATCCAGGTAGCTTTCAGCGGCTTTTGCTCCGCCCAGGTCAACGCGGATATCGGCTTCGCGGCTATGCCGGGCTTCGCGGTCCACAGCACTGTGAACGGCCACGGTGGTCAGGCCAAGGGCTTTGGCGGTGCGCATGACGCGGCAGGCAATTTCGCCACGGTTGGCAACCAGCAGGGTGGTCAGCGTGGGACGGCTCATGGGCGCGGTTCCTTCTTGTTGGGTTCGACGTGCCAGTTTGGCGTGCGTTTTTCCAGAAAGGCGCGCAGGCCTTCCTGGCCTTCGGCGCTGACCCGGATTCGGGCAATGGCGGTTTCGCAATAGCGGCGCAGGGCAGGGGTGAGCTCGCCATGGCCGACTTCACGCAACAGCTCTTTGCTGGTGCGCATCGCCTGGGGGCTGTTCTGCAGCAGATTGGTGACCCATAGCTCGACCTGCTGTTCCAGTTCGGCCAAGGGGTAGGCTTCGGCCAGCAAACCCAGGTCACGGGCACGCAGGCCGCTGAAACGCTCGGCGGTCAGTGCATAGCGGCGTGCGGCACGCTCCCCCATGGCTTGAACCACGAACGGGCTGATCACCGCAGGGGCGAGGCCGATACGTACTTCCGACAGGCACAGTTGGGCATCTTCGCTGCCAATGGCCATGTCGCAGCAACTGATCAACCCCAGCGCACCCCCGAAGGCGGCGCCTTGCACCACTGCCAGGGTCGGTAGCTTGAGCTTGGCCAGGTTGTACATCAGCTCGGCCAGTTCGCGAGCATCGTCCAGGTTGGTGTTGTAGTCCAGT
Organism: Pseudomonas defluvii; assembly: GCF_001695625.1. Taxonomy (GTDB): domain Bacteria; phylum Pseudomonadota; class Gammaproteobacteria; order Pseudomonadales; family Pseudomonadaceae; genus Aquipseudomonas; species Aquipseudomonas defluvii. The sequence goes on along the minus strand of NZ_MBPN01000002.1, from coordinate 102,171 downwards.
TGTGCCGATTGCTGCATCCAGGCCAGGTCTGCCCCGGCGCTGAAGTGCCGTCCGCGTCCGCGCAGCAGCAAGAAGCGCAGGCTGGCATCGTTGCCGACGGCGTCGATGGCCAGGATCAATTCGCGGATCATCTGTGCGTTGAAGGCGTTGTTCTTGTCCTCGCGACTCAGCCACAGTGTGGCGAAACCGCGTGGGTCCTTGATCAGTTCGAGGGTCGTGAAGTCGCTCATCGGTCACATCCGGAAAATGCCGAAACGGCTTTGCTCGATCGGTGCGTTGAGTGCCGCCGACAAGGCCAGGCCCAAGACATCGCGGGTCTGTGCCGGGTCAATGACACCGTCGTCCCAGAGCCGGGCACTGGAGTAGTAGGGATGGCCCTGGTGCTCGTACTGGTCAAGGATCGGTTGCTTGAGCCGCGCTTCGTCGTCGGCGCTGAATGGCTGGCCGCTGCGTTCGCTCTGCTCGCGCTTGACCTGGGCCAGTACCCCGGCCGCCTGTTCGGCCCCCATCACGCCGATTCGGGCGTTCGGCCACATCCACAGGAAACGTGGGTCGTAGGCCCGGCCGCACATGCCGTAGTTGCCCGCACCGAAGCTGCCGCCGATGATCACGGTGAACTTCGGTACCTGGGCGCAGGCCACGGCGGTGACCAGCTTGGCGCCGTGCTTGGCGATGCCGCCGGCTTCGTACTTCTGGCCGACCATGAAGCCGGTGATGTTCTGCAGGAACAGCAACGGAATGCCACGTTGGCACGCCAGTTCGATGAAGTGCGCACCTTTTTGCGCCGCTTCGGCAAACAGGATGCCGTTGTTGGCCAGGATCGCAATCGGGTAGCCGTGCAGGTGGGCGAAGCCGCACACCAGGGTGGTACCAAACAGTGCCTTGAACTCATCAAACACCGAACCGTCGACCAGGCGGGCGATCACTTCACGCACATCGAACGGCTGTTTGGCATCGGCCGGAACCACGCCATAAAGTTCCTCAGCGTCATACAGCGGCGCGATCGGCATGCGCTGCTGCAAGGTGCCGAGCTTGTGCCAGTTCAGGTTGGCCACACAGCGCCGGGCAATCGCCAGGGCATGCTCGTCGTTGTCTGCGTAGTGGTCGGCGACGCCACTGGTCTTGCAGTGTACGTCGGCACCGCCGAGGTCTTCGGCGCTTACCACTTCGCCGGTGGCCGCTTTCACCAACGGTGGGCCGGCAAGGAAGATGGTCGCTTGCTGGCGAACCATGATGGCTTCATCGGCCATGGCCGGCACATAGGCGCCGCCTGCGGTACAGGAGCCCATCACCACCGCGATCTGTGGAATGCCGATGGCGCTCATGTTGGCCTGGTTGAAGAAGATCCGCCCGAAATGTTCGCGGTCGGGGAATACTTCGTCCTGACGCGGCAGGTTGGCCCCGCCTGAGTCCACCAGGTAAATGCAGGGCAGACGGTTCTGCAAGGCGATCGCCTGGGCGCGCAGGTGTTTTTTCACCGTCAATGGGTAGTAGGAGCCGCCTTTGACCGTGGCATCGTTGGCCACGATCATGCATTCGACGCCTTCGATACGGCCGATGCCAGCGATTACCCCGGCCGCCGGAACGTCCTCGCCATACACCGCATGGGCGGCCAGTTGGCCGATTTCGAGAAACGGTGAGCCGGGGTCAAGCAGACGGTCGATGCGCTCGCGCGGCAGCAGTTTGCCACGAGAGGTATGCCGCTCCTGTGCCTTGGCGCCGCCGCCCTGGTGAACCTGGGCGAGCAGGGTGCGCAAGGCCTGAACCTGTTCGAGCATGGCCGCGCTGTTGTGGGCGAACTCCGCCGAGCGCGGGTTGATCTGGGAGTGCAGGATAGCCATGGGCGCCTTTTCCTTATCGCAGCTCAGCGGGATTCGTTGAACAGTTCGCGACCGATCAGCATCCGGCGAATCTCGCTGGTGCCGGCACCGATCTCGTAGAGCTTCGCGTCGCGCAGCAGGCGGCCGGCAGGGAATTCATTGATGTAGCCATTGCCGCCGAGAATCTGGATGGCGTCCAGGGCCATCTGCGTGGCGCGTTCGGCGCTGTACAGGATCACCCCGGCAGCGTCCTTGCGGGTCGTCTCGCGGCGGTCGCAGGCCTGGGCCACGGCATACAGGTAGGCACGGCTGGCGTTGAGCTGGGTGTACATGTCAGCCACTTTGCCCTGGATCAGCTGGAACTCGCCGATGCTCTGGCCGAACTGTTTGCGGTCATGGATGTACGGCACGACGATGTCCATGCAGGCTTGCATGATCCCGGTCGGGCCGCCGGACAGTACCACGCGCTCATAGTCCAGGCCGCTCATCAGCACTTTGACGCCACCGTTAAGGCTGCCGAGGATGTTTTCTTCCGGCACCTCGACGTCGTCGAAGAACAGCTCGCAGGTGTTGGAGCCGCGCATGCCCAGCTTGTCGAACTTGTTGCTGCGGGTGAAGCCTTTCCAGTCACGCTCGACAATAAAGGCGGTGATGCCGTGCGCCCCTTTCTCCAGATCGGTCTTCGCGTAGATCACGTAGGTGTTGGCGTCCGGGCCGTTGGTGATCCAGGTCTTGCTGCCGTTGAGTACATAGTGGTCGCCGCGCTTGTCAGCGCGCAGCTTCATCGAGACCACGTCGGAACCGGCGTTGGGTTCGCTCATGGCCAGTGCGCCGATGTGTTCGCCGCTGATCAGTTTTGGCAGGTACTTGGTTTTCTGATCGTGGGTGCCGTTACGGTTGATCTGGTTCACGCACAGGTTGGAGTGCGCACCGTAGGAGAGGGCGACCGAGGCCGAGCCACGGCTGATTTCTTCCATGCTTACCACGTGGGCCAGGTAGCCCAGGCCAGCACCGCCATATTCTTCCGGTACGGTGATGCCGAGCAGGCCCATATCACCGAACTTGCGCCACATATCGACGGGGAACAGGTTGTCATGGTCGATTTGCGCGGCGCGTGGCGCCAGTTCCGCCGCAACGAAGGCCTGGACCTGGTCGCGAAGCATGTCGATGGTTTCGCCAAGGGCAAAGTTCAGGGTCGGATAACGCATGCTGGCACCTTTAATGGTTGTTCTTGGGAGGTGTGTTCTATGAGGTCCGTGTCGCAGGCTTTCAGCGACTGGCCAGTACCGTGGCCGTTCATTTCTAACCTTTACGTTAACGTAAACCTGCCGCTGTTAGCTGTCAATCGCACCATGACCTTTACGTTAACGTAAATTTGCGCCAGAGTAAGAGCCGCTTGAATCCGCTCCCAGAACAAACATAAAAAGGGACCGCCATGAATCAACCGAGCTACACCCAGGGCCGCCAGGACAAACCCTTGCTGGCCAAGACCATCGGCCAGGCTTTCGATCACACGGCCTCACGCTTTGCTGATCGTGAGGCCCTGGTGGTGCGTCACCAGCAGATACGTTACACCTGGCAGCAACTGGCTGACAGTGTCGACCAGCATGCCAAAGCGTTTATGGCGCTGGGCATGAAAACCGGTGATCGACTGGGTATCTGGGCGCCGAACTGCGCTCAATGGTGCATTGCCCAGTTCGCCAGTGCCAAGGTCGGTGTGATCCTGGTCAACATCAACCCGGCCTACCGCACCAGTGAGCTGGAGTATGTACTCAGGCAGTCAGGCTGCCAGTGGCTGATCTGTGCCGATGCGTTCAAAACCTCGAACTACCATGAGATGCTCGGCGAGCTGTTGCCTGACCTGGCACATCAGGCACCTGGTCAGTTGAACAGTGAGCGTCTGCCGGATCTGCACGGCGTGATCAGCCTTGCGGCACAACCGCCGGGCGGTTTTCTCGCCTGGGGCAATCTGGCAGCGTTGGCCGAGGGTGTCAGTGAACAGGAGTACCTGGCCCGTCAGCACAGCCTGCAGTTCGATCAGCCGGTGAACATCCAGTACACCTCCGGTACCACCGGCTTCCCGAAAGGCGCGACGCTGAGCCATTACAACATCCTCAACAATGGCTACATGGTGGGTGAAAGCCTGGGGCTCACCGAGCACGACCGCATGGTGATCCCGGTGCCACTGTACCATTGCTTCGGTATGGTCATGGGTAACCTGGGCTGCGTCACCCATGGCAGCACCATGATTTACCCCAACGATGCCTTCGACCCATTGCTGACCCTGAGTACGGTCAGTGAAGAGCGGGCCACGGCGCTGTATGGCGTACCGACCATGTTCATTGCCTTGCTCGATCACCCGCAACGTGGTGAGTTCGATCTCTCCAGCCTGCGCACGGGGATCATGGCCGGTGCTACCTGTCCGATTGAAGTGATGCGCCGGGTCATCAATGAGATGCACATGAGTGAAGTGCAGATCGCCTATGGCATGACCGAGACCAGCCCGGTGTCGTTGCAGACCGGACCGGACGATGAGCTGGAACTGCGGGTGACCACGGTAGGGCGCACCCAGCCGCAACTGGAAAGCAAGATCATCGATGAGCACGGCTGCGTCGTCCCGCGTGGGCAGATTGGTGAACTCTGTACCCGGGGCTACAGCGTCATGCTCGGGTACTGGGGCAACCCGTCGGCAACCAGTGATGCCATCGACCCGGCAGGCTGGATGCATACCGGTGACCTGGCGACGATGGATGAGCGGGGGTATGTGTGCATAGCCGGGCGTAACAAGGACATGATCATCCGCGGCGGGGAGAACATCTACCCACGCGAACTGGAAGAGTTCTTCTTCACCCATCCCGCAGTGGCCGATGTGCAGGTCATCGGTATTCCGGATGACCGCTATGGCGAGGAAATCGTGGCCTGGATCAAGTTCCACCCGGGCCACAGCGCCAGCGATGTCGAGCTGCAGCAGTGGTGCAAGAGCCGTATTGCGCACTTCAAGACACCGCGTTACTTCCGCTTTGTCGACGAGTTCCCGATGACCGTTACCGGGAAAGTGCAGAAGTTCCGCATGCGCGAAATCAGTATCGAGGAGCTGCGCACGCGTCAGGGTAACAACGGGTAAATCAACGTCGATCAGCAGACGCCACCAAGGAGCGATGCAATGTCGCCTCCCGGTGGCGTTTTGCTTGCCATACACTATATAAAGTAATAGATTGTTATTGTCTTAATTGAATAGCCCGCCTGACATGAATAGCCATGTGCAGCCCCTCGATATCCAGCAACTGCATGCCAATGCCGACCAGGCCAGCCAGTTGCTCAAGGCCCTGGCCAACCCGGATCGTCTTCTGTTGCTGTGCCAACTGACTGAGGGCGAGCGCAATGTCAGTGAATTAGAGGCGCTGCTGGGCATTCAACAACCGACGCTGTCGCAACAGCTCGCGGTGTTGCGTCGCGAGGGCTTGGTTGCCACCCGCCGTGAAGGCAAGCAGATCTATTACCGGATCAGCAGCCCGGCGGCGCTGGCGGTGATCAATACGCTGTATCAACTGTTCTGTGCAGGAGAGGCTTCGTGAACATCGACTGGTTACATTTCACACCAGGCTCATCCCTGGCCGGTGGCGCGCTGATTGGCCTGGCGGCCAGCCTGTTCGTGTTGGCCAACGGGCGGATTGCCGGTATCAGCGGTCTGCTGGGTAGCGTGTTGCAGCGCGACGGCGAGGGGCGTGGCGAAAAGGCGCTGTTCTTGTTGGGGCTGCTGGTCGCGCCATTGGTCTGGGGGCTTTTTGCTGCGCTGCCAAGCCTTGAGTTTCAAAACGGGGTGCTTGGTCTGGTCAGCGCCGGTTTGCTGGTCGGTATCGGTACACGTTATGGCGCCGGGTGCACCAGTGGCCATGGGGTGTGTGGCATCTCACGGTTGTCTGGGCGCTCGCTGGTGGCAACCTTGTGTTTCATGGCCAGTGGTTTTGCCACGGTGTTTGTCCTGCGTCATCTATGGGGAGGTTGAGCATGAACAAGCTGACAGCGTTTCTTGCAGGGCTGTTGTTCGGTATCGGGCTCCTGCTGGCGGGGATGGCCAACCCAGGCAAAGTACTGGCGTTTCTCGACCTGGGCGGTGCCTGGGACCCCTCGCTGGCACTGGTGATGGTGGGAGCGATAGCTGTAGCCTTTGTGCCTATGAGCGTGGCCCGCAAGCGCTCGACCTCGTTACTGGGCCTGCCCATGCAACTGCCGGTCAAGCGTGAGCTGGATCGTCGCTTGATCGTCGGTGGTCTGGTGTTCGGTATAGGCTGGGGAATTGCCGGTATCTGTCCGGGGCCGGCGGTTGCAGTGCTGTTAACCGGGCATTGGCAAAGCATTGTCTTCGTGTTGGCCATGCTGGCCGGCATGTTGCTGTTCGCGGCGCTGGAGCGTCGGCGCACGCATTGATCGGGAGATCACCATGAACGCAAATGTTGGAACCATCGACGGTAGCCTGCGTGTTATCGCTGGCCTGATCCTCATCGGCCTGAGCCTGGCCGGGGTGATCGGCGTTTGGGGCTGGATCGGCGTAGTGCCGGTATTGACCGGTATTTTCCGCTTTTGCCCAGCGTACGCATTGTTGGGTATCAATACCTGCAAGCGCGGTTAACGCCAGCGCGCATATCAAGCGCGCACGCTGCGTTCAGTCGTCTATGCTGCTGCCAGGGTGTTGGCTGGTGCAGGGGCTCATGACGCCGACCGCCCAAGCGGTTGGCCGTGTCCTTGCATGGTCTGCATGGGCTTATCAGTACCTGGGAGAGCAGTAGATGAGCGTGCACAAGCGGGAGCAGGGGCGGCTTGACCAACGGGATATCGAGGCGCTGGTAAAGGCCGAACATGCCGATCCGTTTGCAGTCCTGGGGCCGCACCTTGATGGTGCCGGCGCTCAGTGGGTCACGGTCTACCTGCCCAAGGCATTGACGGTACAGGTATTGGCCCGTGACCGTGATGAGGTGCTCGCCGACCTGGTGCAGGGTGACGTAGAGGGACTGTTTACCGGGCGTATCGGTACGGCACAGGCTTATCGCTTGAAGATCGGTTGGGAGGGCGACGAGCAAATCACCGAAGACCCCTACAGCTTTGGCCCGCTACTGGGTGATACGGACCTTTACCTGTTCGCCGAAGGCAATCACCGCGACCTGTCCTCGCGTTTCGGTGCGCAGCCGATGCAGGTGGACGGTATTGATGGTGTGTGTTTCTCGGTGTGGGCGCCCAATGCCCGGCGGGTCTCTGTCGTGGGTGATTTCAACAACTGGGACGGACGCCGGCATCCGATGCGCCTGCGCCATTCCAGCGGGGTCTGGGAAGTGTTCGTGCCTCGGTTGTATCCCGGCGAGGCATACAAGTACGAAATTCTCGGCCATGAAGGGATCCTGCCGCTTAGGGCCGACCCCTTGGCCCGGGCCACGGAGCTGCCACCGAGCACGGCGTCGAAGGTGGCTGGGCACCTGCAGCATGACTGGCAGGATCACTACTGGATGCAGAATCGCAGTGCTCGCCAGGCCACCGATGCGCCATTGTCAATTTATGAACTGCATGCGGGTTCCTGGCAGTGCGAGCTGGACGATGAGGGTGAGGTTGCAAGGTTTTACAACTGGCGAGAGCTGGCCGAGCGCCTGATCCCCTACATCCAGAGCCTGGACTTTACCCATATTGAACTGATGCCGATCATGGAGCATCCGTTCGGTGGCTCTTGGGGTTATCAGCCGTTGTCGCTGTTTGCGCCCACGGCACGCTACGGTTCGGCCGAGGATTTCGCTGCCTTTATCGACGCCTGCCATCAGGCCGACATCGGTGTGATTCTCGATTGGGTACCGGCACACTTCCCGACCGACACCCACGGCCTGGCACGTTTTGATGGTACGGCACTGTATGAGTATGACAACCCGCTGGAGGGCTTTCATCAGGACTGGGATACGCTGATCTACAACCTTGGCCGTACCGAAGTTCATGGGTTCATGTTGGCTTCGGCACTGCACTGGCTCAAGCACTTCCACATTGATGGGTTGCGGGTCGATGCGGTGGCCTCGATGCTGTATCGCGACTATTCGCGTAACGAAGGGGAGTGGATACCCAACCGTCATGGTGGTCGTGAGAACCTTGAGGCCATCGACTTCCTGAAGCATTTGAACGCGGTGGTTGCCGAGGAAGTGCCGGGTGCGCTGATGATCGCTGAAGAGTCGACGGCCTGGCCCGGTGTCAGCCAGCCGACTCAGCAGGGCGGGCTGGGCTTTTCCTACAAGTGGAACATGGGCTGGATGCACGACACCCTGCACTATATCCAGAACGATCCGGTGCACCGCGTGCACCACCACAACGAGATGAGTTTCGGCCTGATCTATGCCTACTCCGAGCATTTCATCCTGCCTATTTCCCATGACGAAGTGGTGCATGGCAAACACTCTCTGATTGACAAGATGCCGGGCGACCGTTGGCAGAAATTTGCCAATCTTCGTGCGTACCTGACCTTCATGTGGGCGCATCCTGGCAAGAAGCTGCTGTTCATGGGCTGCGAATTCGGCCAGTGGCGTGAGTGGAACCACGACAGTGAGCTGGACTGGTACCTGCTCAAGTACTCCGAGCATCTGGGCGTTCAGCGTCTGGTGGGGGACCTCAATCGGTTGTACCGCGAGGAGCGCGCGCTACATGAGCAGGACTGCCTGCCAGGCGGCTTTCAATGGCTGATCGGTGACGATGCACACAACAGTGTCTACGCTTGGCTGCGCTGGAGCGCGAAAGGTGAGCCGTTGTTGGTGGTCGCCAACTTCACCCCTGTGCCGCGTGAGGGCTACCGCATCGGTGTACCCTGCGGTGAGCACTGGCGTGAGGTGCTCAACAGCGATGCCGAATGCTATGCCGGGTCCAATTACGGCAATGGCGGCAGCGTGGCCAGTGAGCCGATTGCCAGCCATGGGCAAGCGCGGTCACTGGCACTGAATCTGCCACCGCTGGCGGTGTTGATCCTGCGTCCGGCATAGCCGCCTACCGCCTGCTGGGGCTGGTATGCCGAGCCCCATGCAGGACCGGCGTTGCCGACGATGGGGCCACGCCACTACCAGCGCACCCGTATACCCAGATTGCCAATCAAGCCATTCAGGGCGTTATCGTCGACAACGCTGCTGTAGTCGGCACTGACGAACAGGCTCACCTTGGGTGTCATTCGCGCGACCAGGCCCATCCCCAGTTCAATCGTGGCAGAGCTGCGGCTACTGCTGACTTTGTCTACCTTGTCGAGGCTAAGGGTGTCGGCGTTGGAGAAGTCATACCAGACGTTGGTGCGCACGTAGGGCTCGATCGGCATGCCGCGCACCTCATAGCGTCCAGACAAGCGCGCGCCGACGCGTCCGCTCCAGTTCGGCAGGCTGTCGTGGCTTTGCAGCATTTCGGCCTGGTTAGGGTTCCCGGGGTAGTACTGTTGGTTGATCAATTGTGCCTGTGGTTCGATCACCCAGTTGTCACCCAGGCCAATGGGGTAGCCACCTTCTACCGAGAGGGTTAGCGCATGGCCTGTACCGTCCAGGCGAGTACCGCTTTCGTTGCGGCCGCTGGCATCGAAGCGGGTGCCCATGGCGACAGCATCCACATGCCAGCCTTGGTCATGGGTCATGCTCCAATAGACCCCCAGGCTTTCACCTTCCAGCTTGACCGCATTCTTCGGTTCGCTGCCGCGTGGGCGCATACCATCAAAGCGGCTTTGCAAGTTGCTGTGACCGACGAAGAAACCAGCGCGGTGAGTATTGCCATCACTGGTTTCACGGACGAACAGGTCGGGGCTGATCTGCAGGTTCTGGTTCGGCGCGTCAAGGTTGTACGGTGCAGTGGCTGCAGGCTTGCCAGGGGATGGAAGGAACTGCGCCCATTGGCTGGCAATGCTGTCCTGCGGAACCTGTATTGCGCGCTCAGCCTGGCGTCCAGAGAAGCCGCTCAGGCTACTCAGGCTCAACCCCGCAACGCTGACCGGTTGCAGCGACACAACCGGCAGGTTCGCCGATTGTGCGTAGAACGAATCGTTATCCTCTAGGCTCACTGCATGGGTTTCCACAGGGGTTGCGATTAGCAGCGACGTGGAAACCGCATAGAAAACATACTCAAAGCCCGAAGGACTCGATGTTTTTTTCATGGCGGATCTCCTCTGTTGTAACAGCCAATGGCCTGGCTGAATGTCACGGGCTGTACAACAAAATCAGAGGGCGACACGCGCCAGCAAACCTACCTCAGGCTTGCGCTAAAAACCGCGAGCTAGAGGCTCGGAATGAGAAATTCTGTAAGGTTTCACTCCCTGAAGCTAAGGAGAGGTCAAGGCATGCGTCAAGAAATTGTGAATGTGTCGTGAGGGGAGCGTTGGAGCATCTAATGTGCTGAAAATTATGATTTCTTCATTTTTAATAGCCCCGGAGGGTCTTTCAACGGGGCTGGCTATTTCGAATCATTTCTAAGGAGTGCTTGCGGGCAGTGCACTGCAACGGTGTTGCATCTTTCCTGGCGCGCTCGTTCCTTGTTGCGCACTTTTCGTGTCTTTCGGTATGAAAAATGATCAAGGCGTGCGAAAAAGCTTAACTATCTGATTTGTAAAAACTAAAAAACGAGCCTACCGCCTCGACAAAGAACAGCCCGCCCGAAATCACGCATCCTCGGCAGCGTGCAGTTCCAACAACACCAGAGAACGGCCGCTGACCTTCAGTTTGCTGCCGAACGCCAGCCGTCTGGTCTTGCCCTCTGCAGGCCGGGCGGTATTGAGCAGGCAGCGCCAGTGGTTGCCATCCGGGACTGCCGGCAAGGTGAAGGTGCGTGGGTCGTGGTAGGCGTTGACAATCAACAGCAGGCTCGCGTCGTTCCCCGGGCGCAGGATGCCGCTGGCCTGTGCCCGCCCGTTCAGCAGCATGCCCAGGCAGCGCCCTTGGCGGTCATGCCAGTGCTCTGTGGTCATTTCGTTGCCGTCGGTTGCCAGCCAGGTGACATCCTTGACACCCAGGGCTTCATTGAAAGTGCCCACCAGGAAGCGCGAACGGCGTAGCACCGGGTAGTGCTGGCGCAGTGCTGTCAGTCGCTTGACGAAGTCGAGCAGGGCTGTGCCTTCTTCATCCAGGTTCCAGTTGACCCAGCCGATCTCGCTGTCCTGACAATAGGCGTTGTTGTTGCCGTGCTGGGTACGGCTGAACTCGTCGCCCGCGACGATCATGGGGGTGCCTTGGGCCAGCAGCAGGGTTGCGAAGAAATTGCGCATTTGCTGCATGCGCAGGGCACGGATCTCGGGGTTGTCGGTAGGGCCTTCGACGCCATGGTTCCAGGACAGGTTGTGGTCGCTACCGTCCTGGTTGTTCTCGTCGTTGTCCAAGTTGTGTTTCTGGTTATAGGACACCAGGTCGCGCAGGGTGAAACCGTCGTGGGCGGTGATGAAGTTCACTGAGGCGAAAGGCCGTCGGCCACGTCGGTTGAACAGCTCGCCGGAGGCGGTCATACGCGAGGCGAAGTCCGTCAACTGGCCCTCGTCACCCTTCCAGAAGGCGCGCATGGTGTCGCGGAAGCGGTCGTTCCACTCGGCCCAGCCGGGAGCGAAGTTGCCCACCTGATAGCCTCCGGGGCCACAGTCCCAGGGTTCGGCGATCAGTTTGAGCTGACGTAACAGTGGGTCCTGGCGACAGGCAACAAGAAAACTGTGACGCTCGTCATAGCCGCTATGGTAGCGACCAAGGATGGTCGCCAGGTCAAAGCGGAACCCGTCCACGTGCATGTCGCCAGCCCAATAGCGCAAGGAGTCGGTCACCAGTTGCAGCACGCACGGGTGGCTCAGGTCGAGGGTGTTGCCGGTGCCTGAGTCGTTGATATAGAGCCGCTTGTTATCGGGCATCAGGCGGTAGTAGGAGGCATTGTCGATACCGCGCATGGACAGGGTCGGGCCTTGCTCATTGCCTTCGGCGGTGTGGTTGTAGACCACATCGAGTATGACCTCCAGCCCGGCATCGTGCAGGTGCGCGACCATCTCCTTGAATTCGGCGATTTTGCCGCTGGCCAGATAGCGCTGATGAGGGGCAAAAAACGCGATGCTGTTGTAGCCCCAGAAATTGTTCATGCCTTTTTTCAGCAAGTGCTGGTCGTTGACAAATGCATGAATGGGCAGCAGTTCAACGGAGGTAACCCCCAGCTGTTTGATATGGCTCAACAACGCCTCGCACATCAAACCGGCAAAGGTGCCGCGGTGGGTCTCCGGTACGGCCGGATGGCGCATGCTGATGCCGCGTACATGTGCCTCATACAGCAGGGTTCGATCCCAGGGGACGTTGACGCGCTGATCGCGCCCCCAGGTGTAGGCCGGGTCGATGACCTTGCACTTGGGCACGAAGGGCGCGCTGTCGCGGGTGTCAAAACTCAGGTCGCCGTCGGGGTGGCCGATGGTGTAGCCAAACAGCGCTTCGGACCACCGCACGTCGCCGACCAACTGTTTGGCGTAGGGGTCGATCAGCAGTTTGTTGGGGTTGAAACGATGGCCGTTTTCCGGCGCGTAGGGACCATGCACACGGTAGCCATAGAGCAACCCTGGGTGCGCGTCGGGCAGGTAGCCGTGGTAGATCTCGTCGGTGTACTCAGGCAGTTCGATTCGCTCAAGTTCCACCTGACCCTCAGCGTCGAACAGGCACAGTTCAACTTTGGTTGCGTTGGCTGAGAACAGTGCAAAATTGACACCCAGGCCATCCCAGGTGGCACCCAGCGGATAGGGCAGGCCCTCACGCAATCGCGAAGGTTCATGGAGTGGCGCAGCGGGCTTGCGTGTCGTCATGGAGGTCCTTGCTTCATGGGGGCCGGTGGGTGGTGGCGGTCGCAGTTCCGGGCCATGTTGTGCCTGCAACGGACGCACTCACCGTTCATCTGTCGCTTGCTCGAACATACGTCGGCCTGTGCAGCGGCAGGCCGACGTTGCAGTGCGCTTACTGTGCAGCAGGCTTTCTGGTAGTGCGTGGTTTTTTCACCGACGCTGGCTTGTCTGCGCTGGTGGGGCTAGCACGTGAGGGGGCGCTGGCGGCAGCTTTGGGTTTGCGCGGTTTTGCCTTGGGTGCCAGTGCTTCGGCCTCAGCCAGTTTGCGTGCCATCTCCCAATGGCGATGCTCCTGGCCGTCGGGTTTACCTTCCGACTCCCAGATCAGGTAGGCGAATTCTTTAATGCGTTTTTCCTCGACACTCATCTTGATACTCCTGTTTCAGGCGATAGGCTGGATAACGAGATTGACGGGAAATGTGTCAGCACGTCCCGAACAGCTGGCAGAGGACAAGACAAAGGGTAGAAACACAGGTGTGTTGTCCCGGTTCTGTGCCGGGATCAAGTGGGGTGTTGCAGTGGCAGGCAAACCGCTGGGCAGCAGCGCCGAGTTCGCCGGGGTTGAATTCATCTGTCACGCTCGAAGGCTTGTTCACGGGCTTGCGCCAGCAGCTCCAGGCGGCGAGCGGCGTCCGGGTCATCGAGCAAGGCATCGGCGTTCAGGGCGAAGCGTCGACGCCAGTTGGGATGGCCGCTGACCGTACCCGGAAGGTTGGGCTGTTCATCAATACCCAAGGCATCCTCCAGTGGCAGCAGCACCAGCGGCGCGCGGGTATGGCCGATAAAGCGTACGCAGGCATCGATGAGCGAATCACTGTCCGGGAGCGACTGGTGGTAGTTCTGCTCCAGAATGGTGCGCAGGCCTTTGCATTCCGCTACGCGGGTTTCGCGCCAGTGCCGCTCGGTGATGGCGTCGATCAACCCCAGGCGCTGGTTCCAATCGATGTCGCGGGCCTGCAGCCAGCCGGCCAGCGGTGGCAGGTCGTGGGTGCTGCTGGTGGCCAGCGCATCGTCTGGCCAATCAAGGATCGGCTTGAACTGGCCATGTCCATGCTGCTCAAACAACAGCACACGAAGGCCGAGTATGGCCCGTGCGGAGAGTTTGTCGCGCAAGCCTTCCGGTATGGTGCCGAGGTCTTCACCCAGAACAATGCCCTTGTGTCGCACCGATTCCAGGCTCAGCAGGCGCAACAGGTCGTCGAGCGGGTAGTGCAGGTAGGCGCCGTCACCCGCTTCGGCGTCCAAGGGGATCAGCCAGAGCCGCTGCAGGCCCAGTACATGGTCGATGCGCAAGCCCCCGGCATGCTGAAAGCTGGCCCTGAGCATCTCGATAAAGGCGCGAAAGCCATTGCGCCGCAGTCCTTCAGGGGAAAACGCACACAGGCCCCACTTCTGCCCGGCACGGTTGAGCAGGTCGGGCGGCGCGCCGATGCTGAAGTCGGCCAACAGTTCGTCCTGGCGACTCCAGGCCTGGCTGCCAACACCGTCAGCACCGATGGCCAGGTCGCTGATCAGGCCAACGCTCATGCCGTTGCTGCGGGCAGCGTCCTGGGCACGTTCAAGGCTGCGGGTAATCAGCCATTGGCAGAACGCGTGATAAGTAACCCGTTCGGCGTGCTGCTCGGCGAAGGCTGCGACCTCCGCGCTGTAGGGGTTGTGCCAGGTTTTCGGCCAATGTCGCCAGTCAGCGTCCATACCGCGTTCAGCCGCAGCCTCCAGCATGGCTTCAAAGCGGCAGTGATGCTCCAGGGCTTGACCACCGGTGTCGCGAAAGCTCTGGAAGTCGTTGTACAGCGGGTGTTCCTGCTGGATGAAGTCTCGGTACAACGCCTCTAGCAGGCGCTGCTTGGCCTTCGCGGCACTGGGCCATTCGATCAGTGGAAGGTCTTCGAGGCGTTGCAGTTCCTCTTGCCCGATCTGTTCATTTGCCTGGCGTACGGCACGCTCGCCAAAAATGATGGCCGGGCTGGCGTACAGGCTGTTCAGAAACAGTCGGCTGGACGGTGAGTAGGGGCTGTAGCGTTCAGTGTCGCTGGCAAACATCGCATGCACCGGGCTGATAGCCAGGGCATCAGCACCGCGCTCGGCGGCACTTCGTGCCAGCGCCTCCAGTGCCAGGCAGTCACCGAAACCGCCATCACCCGGGCGACGCAGGCTATAGAGTTGAGCGCTCAGCCCCCAGCAGCGTGGATGATCGGTACCCAAGGCATCCGCCAGGCTGTAGCAACGCAAAGGTGCAACGGCGAGGGTGAAGGTACGTCCGTCGATCGCCACCTGGTGGTAGCCGATTGGCAGCGTGCCGGGCAGCATGGCGTGGGCGTCCAGTTGCAGCGACTGTTGATGCGAGTCTTCCAGTGTCACCTGGCAGGTGCTGCCTGCGGCAAAGTAGTGCGACAGGTCCAGTGGCTGCCCCAGATCCACCGTCAACAGGGGAGGGAGATGCTTGGCGTCATGGGCTTTGAGCAGTGCGCTCAGGCTCTTCTCGATGGCTGCTGGGGTGTCGGCCGGATGGCCCAACCCGGCCAGCATTTTACGCAGGACGGTGTCGGTGACCCGTTGTTGACGGCCGTTGGCGTCGGTCCAGTCCACTTGCAGGCCGGCACGGTGCGCCAGCAAGAGCAAGGCGTGGTCAGTCATGGGAAGGCTCCGGTGCCCGGAGCACGAAACGGCTAGTTTCGTGCTCCAGCAGGTGATTACCGAGGGTTGGCAACTGGGCCGGGCTTTTGGGCATGCCCGTTACCTCGTGCTTATGAGTGACCTTGAGTGGCGCGTTCTACCAACGCTTCATACAAACGGGCGTAGGGCTCTACCGCCTGGCACCAGTTGAAGGGTTGGGTCATCGACAGGCAGCGCATGGCGTGCAGCAGGTCTTTTTTGGCATAGACATAAAAGGCCCGGCTCAAGGCTTCGCGGTAACTCTCCACCGTAGACTCGTTGAACAGAAACCCGGTGACGCCATTTTCGATGGTGTCGGCCAGGCCGCCGGTATTGCGGGCTACCGGCAGTGAACCGAAGCGCTGCGCATACATCTGGCTGAGGCCGCAGGGCTCATAGCGTGACGGCATCAGCAGGAAGTCGCTGCCGGCAAACATGCGCCGGGCGTCAGTTTCATTGAAACCGATGCGTACGCCGATCTGCCCTGGAAAACGTAGCGCCAGGTCACGCATGGCCTGTTCTTCTTCCGGCTCGCCACGGCCGATAATCGCGATCTGGCCGCCTTGTTGGACGATGTATTCGGCAACGCCCAGCGTCAGGTCCAGGCCTTTCTGATAGACCAGTCGTGACACGACTGCAAACAGTGGCCCCTCGCTGGGCTGCAAGCCGAACAGCGTGCGCACCTGTTGGGTATTGCGCGCTTTGCCCTCCCAGTCGTTGAGGCTGAAGGGGTGGCTCAGGTGAGTGTCGGTAGCCGAATCCCAGCTCTCGTCGATACCGTTGGGAATGCCACTCAACAGGCCCAACTGCGCCTTGCTCGAGAGAAAACCGTCGAGGCCGCAGCCAAACGCGGGTGTGGTGATTTCCTGCGCGTAGGTGGCGCTGACGGTGGTGATGTGGCTGGAATAGGCAAGGCCTGCCTTGAGGAAGGAGAGCTTGCCATAGAACTCCATGCCTTCCTGCTGCAGGGCGTGTTCAGGGATGGCCAGTTCCGGGCAGCACGCCCGGCTGACCACCCCCTGATAGGCGAGGTTGTGAATGGTGAACAGGGTTGGGGTATGCAGGCCGCGCCAGTGCATGTACGCCGGCGCCAGGCCAGCGGGCCAGTCATGGGCATGCACCAGGTCGGGCTTCCAGTGCACCATGCCCTCGCCAGCCGCGATCTCGGCGGCGGCCAGCCCCAGGCGGGCGAAGCGGATGTGGTTGTCAGGCCAGTCGCGGCCATTGTTTGCCCCGTAGGGCGTGCCTTCGCGCTGGTACAGCTCTGGGCAGATCAGGACATAGATCACCAGGCCGTCGGCCAGGTCCATGCGGCCGATCTTGCAGGGAGGGAGTGCGGCGTGCCCGCCCAGTTCCCCGACCAGATGAATCGGATTATCGCTTTCCAGCACCTGCGGATAGCCGGGGATCAGTACCCGCACGTCATGCCGGTGGCTCATGGCGCGCGGCAGGGCAGCCGAGACATCACCCAAGCCACCGGTCTTGACCAGGTCGGCAATCTCGGACGTGACGAACAGGATTTTTTTCTTGTTCGGGTTTTGCTGTGGTACGGGCTTGGAAGGCGTCGCTGCAGGTGCGAAAGGGGGGCTGGCCGGCTCGATGACTTGAGCAGTGAAATGCGTTACATGAGGTTCGACAGCAGCATCAATCATACGTCTCTCCGTCCCTATGCAAACGGGTGTAATGGCACCCGAAATGGTCATTAGCGGTAAAGCGATTTCTCTGTTTTATACGTCGTGTTGAGGTGTTCGTTTTCTTGCATGCAAACGCCGCACCCATTGATGCTTTCAGCCGAAGGCGTGTTTCAGACTGAGGGCGAAAGGGTTGTACCTGTTGTCAGGAACCCTGGCCTGGTTACTACTGGGTGGTTAGCCCGTTTTTCAGGCGTGACCGGTGCGACAGGGCAATTTCCCCAAACGTTATCCGGGCAGCGTTATGAGTGTAGGAGAGCTTGAGCGAAATATGTGACCCGCTGGTCACTTTAGCGAGGGTTTTGTGAAGGTTAAGAGGTTTTGTTGCAGGGCGGTATCAGGATACCGCGTGGCATTGGCAGCACTGCGTTCAAATCGGGCCTTCAGTTCTACACAAGAAGGCTTTTCAGATGACAGACCTACACTATGCCCAATGGCGCGAGCGCCATGTTTCACAGGCAATGACCTTGGCTGGTATCGTTGCCTCCCGACCCACCCTGGACGCGGTGGCCGAGCAACTGCTGAACCGAGAATGGGCAGCGCGGCAATTGCCCGTGACGTTGGACCCACTGCATATCACCGTGCGTGGGCCGGTGTCTGACCAGGCGAGTACCGCGCTGAGCCTGGCTCAAGCAGTGGTTCAGCAGTGCGCCAGCAAAGTGACCTGCAACCTTACCCCCGGCCATGATTTCCTCACGCAAGAGCAGGGCGCCGAATTTCCTCAAGGCCTGACGCTTGATCTGCATACCGTGGAGTTGCTGATCAATGCCTGCGGCACTGCACTTCTCGATGCGTACAAACAGGCACTGGTCGAATTCTGGAACCGCGCATTACCCACCGGGCAAACACCGCTCAGTTGCACTGAGCACTGGCTGCGGCAGCATTTTGCAATCGCAGTCCAGGTCGCGAAGGCGTCGGGTCGCCTTACCGCTACCCAGCAGTCACTGCTCACTGAACTGGCCCGCTACCCTGTCGAGGCGGATCGTTCACGGGTTACCGAACTGGCCAAGGTAAAGCTGTACGTGCTGGGTGTACCGCCGGGCGAGCAGGGGGGCGCTGGCGAACTGATGAGCAGCCTGATCATCAGCGGGCTGGAGGGTGAGCACAATACCCAGGTGTACCTGTACGACCTGAGTGGCTATCTGCAACCCTTCGACTCACTCCAGGCGTTGCTGCAATATGTTGAACAATGGCCCGAACACCGTGCGGCCACCTGTACCGTTTCCCGTACCCTGGGCGACATGTTCGAGGCTCAGGCACGTTTGCTGCTTGAGCAGCAGCTCCATTGGATTGACCTGATGGGCAAGCGCGCGGACCTTGATGGCAGTACCTTCGCTGCAACGCTGGATGGCGTGATCTCGATGCAAGCCATCGGGCAACTGCAGGCCATTGATTATGCACGTGAGCTGTCCCGGCATCTCCCGGAGTGGTTGTTGAGCGCACGCAAAAGTGACCAGGATCGCTATCTTCAGTGCCTCAAGGCAGTGGCACAGATACCGGAGGTCATGAGTGGCCGTTCTTATCTCGACGGTATTCCGACGATCGAGGTCTTTGCACAAAAGCGCCTGCAGCAACAAATGCTGCGTGATCACCCTGATGCCCAGGCCGTGGCGATCGAGCAGATCGAAGTCCTCAATCATGAGGTGATCGGTGCAGCGTTGGGTAGCGCTGGCAACCTGACGGTGCAGGGTACGATTAAAACCAGCGTCCGCAGCCTGACACAACTGGCACTCGACAACCTTGAGAGCTTGCGCCCCGGGGCACTTGAAGTTCGCACCCGAGGCGCGGCTGCCTTGCCGGAATGGTTCGACATTGACTATGTCAGGCACCTGGTCCGTAGCGTCGATGCAGGCGCGCAGTATCAGGCCTTGTTGGCAAACCAACTGCGTGATGATGCTGCGCAGGTTGAACTGCGCTATCCGTTGTTCAGGGCCCAATGGTATGGGCAACTGCCGTTGCTGGCACTTGAATACACCATTCGCGGTGCATGTGGCTTTACCGAGGCGGGGTATGAGTTGGCGGTTGCACTGACGTCATCGCCAGCGGGGCCGTCGCCAACGGTGTCCGCACTGGCCTTTGTCGCTGAACCGGGCGCCTCGGCGGACAAGGTAGAGAACACCTACTTGATTGAGCCTTCCTCGCCGGGGCCTCTGCTGTTGTTTCGACCCCTGCACGCCACGCCGCTGTTGCAGTTTGCCTCGCGCAAGGCTCTGTTGGAGCAGATTGTGGCTGACCCAGGGTTGCAGGCGGACATCGTGTCCCGCTTGGCCGATCTGGTACGGCCGATCTACGACCATGGCGGTTTCAGCGAGCCGCACCTGCGAAGGGTTCTTCTGGAACCCGATTTCCAGCTCATCGAAACGCCGGCACCTGTAGTGTTGAGTAGCCTGGCACTGCCGGGTGAGGCCGCTCGGCATGTCTATGAAGGAACTGTTGCGCAACTGCTGCGCATTGCCGACTTGCAGTCCATCTCCAATGCCGAGGACCGTGCAAAGCATTGGCAAACGCTCAGTTGGCTGCTGTTCAATACGCTGTTGCCATTTGTGCGTGGTCCCTTGGCCGCTGTGGGTTGGGCGCTGGCGTTTGCCCATGGTGTACAGCAGCTCAACGGCCAGACCAGCCCGTCGCAACTTGTACCGGCCTTGCTCGATCTGTTGTTCTGCCTGATGTACGTCCTGGAGTTACTGCCGTTACCGGTACGGCCATCGGCTGCAGGGGCTACGTCGTTACCCCCGGCAACCGAGGCTCCGATATCGCTGCGTGTTGAAGAGGCGCCCGCGGTATTGAGTAACGGTACGGTGCTCAATCAGTTGGACTTTTCCTGGTCCTCGGCTCAAGGCCGGTTGTCGAGCGCACAGGTTCGGGCGCTGGCACGTTTTCGCTCAGCTAAATCAATCGACACACTCGGCTCGCCGGATGCGCAGGGCGTGTATTCCTTCCAGCACAAAAACTGGGTTCAGATCGGCCATGACGTTTATCCGGTGCGAGTGGATGAAGAGGGGGTACGCATCGCCGACAGCCGCACACCGGATGAGCCAGGGCCCTGGCTGAAACGTCAGGCCGATGGCACCTGGGCGTTGGACCTGCGTTTACGCCTGCGCGGTGGCATGCACGGCAGTGCGCGTATACGTGCGGCCCAGGTGAGCAAGCAGGCGCGTATTGCAGCGTTACAGGGAGAGCTGACAACCCAGCGTGCGCAACTGGAAGCGCTGCGGGACGCACCCAGGCGCCCAGAGGAAATATCCGGGGCTGAACTGGCCAGCCTGATTGAACGGCTGCGTCAGCACGACGAATTGGTCGGGCAGGTGATCACCAACATGCAAACGCTGAACGACCTGTCGGCGGTAAGCGGCTATCGGCGCATTATGGCCGAAATGCTCAGGCAGCACATGCTGGTCAAGGGGCAACTGTCTTCAGAGCTGCGTTTGCAGCGCTTTAGCGTCAAGCAGTTGATCGACCGCTTGGTCGACAGTTTCGAGGGGCGAGGGGGGTTGCCTGCGTTGCTCAAGGGGCACGGTACGCCGGAACGTGCACTGTTGGAGAAGTATTGTGCCAAGCAACAGGCCCAAATCACTGAAATTGCCGAGACGACTTACGCCATGGAGTCGCTGGCGCCAGTATTGGAAAAAGCGCTTCCTGATGGCCCTCGTTACTTGACGGAAACTCAACTGCTTCAGGTCGGGTTGTCATCCTCCCTGGCCTGGCGGGGGACGCAGTTGTACACGATGGCCCTCGGGATCATCCTGAAGATCGAAGACAGCAGCACGGTGTTGCTGGAACAGGTCATTCCGCAAGCCAAACTGGCCTGTCGGTTGAGAATCGATGCGAAGGACCCTGCCTTGTCGGCGCAGGAGCAGGTGGAGGTGTTGGATAATGCGGTACGAAGTTACCAAAAATCACTCGACACGCTTGATAACTATCGTCAAAGCCTTGATGAAGCCGAACATCAGGCGTTGCTGGCGCCGCTGCTCGATCTGATTCAGAAACTCCTGGACCAGGCATTACAGGCGCTGGCAGAGCAGATCACTCGCCTTCCCAAAGCGCCAAAGCCCAAACCTGGGCCTTCCAGCCGGGGTAAAACGCTGATTCGTACCCGAGGGCAGCGACTGGTCGTCGGGCAGCGTCGTGCTGAGGGGCACGCCGGGCAACCGGCGATTGTCGATGTAATGGACCCGATCTAGAACACGGTCATTACCAGTTATGAGCAGACCCCCGGCGAGTCGGTGTGGCGCGAGGTGCCAATGGCCCAACGGACGCAGGCCACCGCGCAACCGGGTGTTGCCCTGCGGACATTGCTGGGGCGTGCCGATGCGCTGTTGCGTCAAGCCGATCAGTCTATTGCGCGTGCTCAGGCCCAGTCACTGACGGCTCAGTTGCCTTCTGACATGGAGGACCTGCTGGTGTTGCAGGCCCGGCCCTTGATTGACTTGTACACGCAGATCGATGCGCTGCTCATTCGTGACAACGCGACCGATGAGGCGGTGACGGGGCAGTCTGCAGAATTGATAAACAAGGCCTTATGGGACAAGTCTGAGCAGATGCGCGAGGCTGGCAAGCGGATTCGTATCGAGATGATCAAACGCCAACTGCCAACGGCTGCACGGATTGCCTACCTGCACGAGCAGAAGGCGATCATCATCGCTCGTACTGTCAGGCGTAAACCGTTGAAGGACAAGCAGCAACGGCTGGTGGACTACCTGGATGAGTACGAAATACGTGACAAGGATGGCGAAGTGCTCTGGTATGCCCATTTTCATTACGCCAGTGCCGACGCAGCCGAGCGTGACTTCAGCGCTGCCCATGTGAAAACCCGCGAGCAACGACGACAAGGCTTGCAGTGGCAGAAAGCCCAGGCCAGCGACGGTCAGCAGGTGATTGCGATCTATCGCGCCAAACTGGACAAGAAAACCGCAGATGACGTGTTTCTCGGCCAACCCTGAGTGAACGACGGCGCTGCTGCAGGCGTTGGCCGGTCAGTCATCGCGCGTCGGTGCGCTTTATGACGGCCAATGCCTCTCTCTGGACTAATCTTGAGCCCAACAACGGGCTGAATTTTCCGACATCCAGTGGAGCCATCGTCATGCAATTGGGAATCGTGGGGCTGGGCCGCATGGGCGGCAACATCGCGAGAAGGTTGATGCGCCATGGCCATCTTCCAGTGGTTCACGACCGTAACGTGGAGGCAATCGATGCTCTGGTCGTTGAAGGCGCGCGCGGCGCGCAGAGCCTCGAGGACATGGTTGGTCTGCTGGACAAGCCGCGGGCCGTTTGGGTAATGCTGCCAGCTGGCGAGGCTACCGAGCAGACCATTGCCCGGTTGGCCGACCTGCTGGAAGCCGATGACGTGATTATTGATGGTGGTAACACCCACTACAAGGATGACATCCGTCGGGCCGACACCTTGGCCACACATCAACTGCATTATGTCGATGTAGGAACCTCGGGCGGCGTCTGGGGCCTGGAGCGCGGCTATTGCATGATGATCGGTGGCGAGGCAGCCATCGTGGAACGGTTGGAATCGTTGTTCATCGCACTGGCGCCGGGGGCTGGCAACGTTCCCCGTACCGGGGGGCGCACGGGCCCGCTCGGGCGCGCTGAGCAGGGCTACATCCATGCCGGGCCTGCAGGTGCCGGTCATTATGTGAAGATGATCCACAATGGCATCGAGTATGGCCTGATGCAGGCTTATGCCGAGGGCTTCGACCTGCTCAAGAGCAAAGCCAGCGCAGCACTGCCCGCCGAGCAGCGTCTTGACCTCGACCTGGCCGAGATTGCCGAGGTCTGGCGCCGTGGCAGCGTCGTCACGTCCTGGCTGCTAGACCTGACCGCCAGCGCGCTGGTCGCCGATCCGCAACTCGACAGTTTCAGCAGCGCCGTTGCCGACAGTGGGGAGGGGCGTTGGACCATTGATGCGGCAGTCGAGCAGGCAGTGCCCGTGCCGGTGTTGTCGAGTGCCCTGTTCGCGCGCTTCCGCTCACGCCAGCAGCAAGGCACCTATGCCGACAAACTGCTTTCAGCGATGCGTTTTGGTTTTGGTGGGCACAGTGAGAAGTTCGAATGACGCTATCCAAGGCTGAAACCGCTGCACCGTGCACGCTGTTTCTGTTTGGTGCCAATGGCGATCTGGTCAAACGTCTGCTGATGCCTGCCCTGTTCAACCTGCAGCGTGATGGCTTGCTTGACCCGCGCATGCGTATTGTCGGGGTCGATCACAACCCGTCCGCCGACCGTGAGTTTGCCGCGCGTCTGGAAGCCTTCATGCGTGAACGCGACCAGGGTAATGAGGGCACACGCTGTTTTGATGAAAAGCGATGGGGGCGCCTGGCCAGGCGTATTCACTATCTGACTGGCGATTTCCTCGCCTCGACCACCTATCAAGCCATCGCGCAGCGGATCGACAAGAGCGGCCCGGGCAATGCCATCTTCTACCTGGCTACCGCGCCGCGTTTTTTCGCCGAGGTAGCCCGGCAACTGGGCGGTGCAGGGTTGCTCGACGAAGCCAACGGCTTTCGTCGGGTTGTGGTGGAAAAACCGTTCGGTTCCGACCTGGCCAGCGCTGAGGCGTTGAATGCGGCGTTGCTCGCGGTGATGAGCGAAAAGCAGATCTACCGCATCGACCACTACCTGGGCAAAGAGACGGTGCAGAACATTCTTGTCAGCCGCTTCTCCAACGGCTTGTTCGAGGCCTTCTGGAATAATCACTACATTGATCATGTGCAGATCACCGCAGCCGAAACCATCGGCGTGGAAAGCCGTGGCGGGTTTTACGATCACACCGGGGCATTGCGGGACATGGTGCCAAATCACTTGTTCCAGTTGCTGGCGATGGTTGCCATGGAGCCGCCAGCGGCGTTTGGCGCCGATGCCGTGCGCAGCGAAAAGGCCAAGGTGATCGGGGCTATCCGGCCTTGGTCGATGGCCATGGCTTTGAAAAATTCGGTGCGTGGGCAGTACACGGCAGGCAAACAAGGGCGCAAGAAACTGCCGGGGTATCGCGATGAGCCCAGGGTTGGCCCGCATAGCCAGACCGAAACCTATGTTGCGTTGAAAGTCATGATCGACAACTGGCGATGGGTCGGGGTGCCATTTTACCTGCGTACCGGCAAGCGGATGAGCGTGCGTGATACCGAAATCGCCATCTGCTTCAAGCCAGCGCCTTATGCGCAGTTTCGTGACAGCGATGCCGAGCGGCCGAAGCCCAACTACTTGAAAATCCAGATCCAGCCCAATGAAGGGATGTGGTTTGACCTGCAAGCCAAACGCCCGGGGCCAACCCTTGCCATGGAGACGGTGGAGTTCGGCTTTGCCTACAAGGATTTTTTCAAGATGCAGCCATCAACGGGCTACGAAACGCTGATCTATGACTGTCTGACCGGCGATCAGACGTTGTTCCAGCGCGCCGACAACATCGAGAATGGCTGGCGTGCGGTACAGCCTTTTCTCGATGCGTGGCAGTGTGGCGGCGATGTACAGCCGTATGCGGCTGGCGAAGATGGCCCGGCTGCAGCGGATGAACTGCTGGCACGGGATCACCGCGCCTGGCATCCGATTGGCTGAAAATTGGCTGAAAAAAACAGGGCTTCGACCGGCGGTTGCCTGTCGAAGCCCTGTTCGGCGCTCAAGTGTGCTGTTGGCCTACAGCCAATAGGTCACGGCCCACCAGCCCAGCCCGCCCATGACGATGGTGTAGGGCAGGGCCATCCAGACCATCCGCCCGTAGGACAGGCGAATCAGCGGTGCGATGGCCGACGTCAGCAGGAACAGGAACGCCGCCTGGCCATTCGGGGTGGCCACACTCGGCAGGTTGGTGCCGGTGTTGATCGCCACCGCCAGGGTTTCGAAATGCTCGCGGCTCATGCTGCCTGCCAGGAACGCCTGCTTGACCTCGGTGATGTAGATCGTGGCGACGAAGACGTTATCGCTGATCGCCGACAACAGGCCGTTGGCAATGAACAGCATGCCGGGTTGCTGCTCGGCCGGCAGGGCCAGTACCGCCGCAATCAGCGGGCTGAACAGTTGTTGTTGGTGGATGACCGCGACCACGGCAAAGAACACCACCAACAACGAGGTGAATGGCATGGCGTCCTGGAAAGCGCGGCCTAGCCGATGCTCATCGGTAATCCCGGTGAAGCTGGTGATCAGCACGATGACCAGCAGGCCGATCAGGCCCACTTCGGCGATGTGCAGGCCAAGGCTGACAATCAGGATCAAGGCGGCCAGGCCCTGAATCAGCAGTGCGGCGCGTTGCTGGGAGGTGCGGGCGGCATCGTCTTCGGCAGCGTAGGCGGCGAGCACGCGGCGCACGTTGTCCGGCAGCAAGGTGCCATAGCCAAACCAGCGCAGTTTCTCCAGCAGCACGCAGGTCACCAGGCCGGCGGCCAGTACGGGCAAGGACACCGGTGCGACCTTGAGGAAGAAGTCGGCAAAGTGCCAGCCCATTTCATGACCGATCAGCAGGTTCTGCGGCTCACCCACCAGGGTGCAGACACCGCCCAGTGCCGTACCGACTGCGCCGTGCATCAGCAGGCTGCGCAGAAAGGCGCGGAACTGTTGCAGGTCTTCATGGTGCAGGTTTGCCAGGTGCTGATCATCATCGACCAGCGACTCTTCGCGTGGGTTGTTGCCTGATGCCACCCGGTGGTACACCGAGTAGAAGCCCACGGCGGCACTGATGATCACCGCGGTCACGGTGAGGGCATCAAGGAAGGCCGACAGAAACGCCGAGAGAAAACAGAACAGCAGCGACAACAGTGCCTTTGAGCGCACCCCGAGCAGGATGCGCGAGAACACGAACAGCAACAGCTCTTTCATGAAGTAGATGCCAGCCACCATGAACATCAGCAGCAGGATGACCGGGAAGTTGTGTTGCAGCTCTTTGTACAGTGTTTGTGGCGTGGTCATCCCCAGCAACAGGGCTTCGACCATCAGTAACCCGCCGGGCATCAATGGGTAGCACTTGAGCGCCATGCCCAAGGTGAAAATGAATTCGATTACCAGTACCCAGCCAGCCACTACCGGGCCGAGGGTAAACAGCAACAGTGGGTTGAGCAGCAGGAACAGGCAAATGGTGGCTTTATACCAACGTGGCGACTGCCCGAGAAAATTGTGGGCCAGGGCGCCGGCCAGGGAGCGGGACATGAAAAATGTATCCTTATGATTCAACAGCTGCGCAACTTGCCGGATGTGGACGACAAGATCAAGGCGGATGTAGTCCTTGTTTTGGCAAAACCACGGTCTGGGTGTCGGCCGTCACCTTGATATAGTCCTGCGAATTAACCCTGCCGTAGCCTAAGGAGTGCCGTTGTGACCGACTATCAAGCGTTCAAGGTCGAACTGTCGAACAACATTGCCCATGTACAGATCAACCGTCCGGAAAAGGTCAACGCGATGAACGCCGCGTTCTGGACGGAAATCATCGACATTTTCAAATGGATCGACGATACCGATGCTGTGCGGGTCGTGGTGATCAGCGGCGCGGGCAAGCATTTCTCGTCCGGCATCGACCTGCTGCTGCTGGCCTCGGTGGCCAACCAGCTGGGCAAGGACGTTGGCCGCAATGCGCGCCTGCTGCGGCGCACCATTTTGCAGATGCAGGCGTCCTTCAATGCCGTCGACACGTGCCGCAAACCGGTCCTGGCGGCCATTCAGGGCTACTGCCTGGGGGGTGCCATCGACCTGATCACTGCCTGCGACATGCGCTATGCCGCCAGCGATGCACAGTTCTCGATCAAGGAAATCGACATGGGCATGGCGGCGGACGTCGGCACCTTGCAGCGTTTGCCACGTATCATCGGCGATGGCTTGGTGCGAGAACTGGCCTATACCGGCCGTACCATCGACGCAGAAGAGGCGCGGCAAATCGGCCTGGTCAACCGTACCTTCACCGATCAGGCCAGCCTGCTCGACGGGGTCTTTGCCATTGCCAAGGAAATTGCGGGAAAATCCCCCATTGCCGTGGCCGGCACCAAGGAGATGCTCAGCTACATGCGTGACCACCGCATCGACGATGGTCTGGAGTACATCGCCACCTGGAATGCTGCCATGCTGCAGTCCACCGATCTGCGGGTAGCCATGGCTGCCCACATGAGTAAACAGAAACCCGAGTTCGCCGACTGAAACCACCCAGCCGCGGGCTCGCACAAGGAACCGGAATATGTCAGTGCGTTGGACAACCGCGGTACTGGATACGAACATCAGCGGCGGCTTGGCGGTCGCCCGCTGTGCCCAGGGTTTTCTGGTCGACGATAACGGTGCCTTGTTTCCCCGCGATTGGCTCAAGCGCCAGGGCCTGGAGGTGTTGTGCGAACACGGCATCGGCTATTTTGATGGGCAACCGGTGTTTCTGTTGGAGCTCAAGGCCGAGCAGGACGTACCCGGCTGCAGCTGGCGTGGGCTGCGCCAGTTCATGCTCGAAGGCGACTTCGAGATCTACAAGGTGCTGGGGTACGCCGCGCAAATCGGTACCTGGGCCCGAGAGCACCGCTTCTGCGGCAGTTGTGGTCAGCCGATGCAACAGATCCACTGGGAGCGCGCGATGTACTGCGCGCCGTGCGAGCTGCGTTTCTACCCACGCATCTCGCCCAGCATGATTGTGCTGATCACCCGTGGTGATGAAATCCTGTTGGCCCGTTCACCACGCTTTGTCACCGGGGTGTACAGCACCCTGGCAGGCTTTGCCGAACCAGGTGAGTCCGCTGAAGACTGCCTGGTTCGTGAAGTGCGTGAGGAAGTGCAGGTCGAGGTGAAGAACATCCAGTACGTCGGCAGCCAGTGCTGGCCGTTCCCGCACTCCATGATGCTGGGGTTCCATGCTGAGTACGCCGGGGGCGAGATCGTCATGCAGCCTGACGAGATCGAGGATGCCCGGTGGTTCCGGGTAGATGCATTGCCGCCGTTGCCAGCAAGCCGCTCTATCGCCCGGTACCTGATTGACCTTTATGTAGCCCGTCGTTCAGGCCTGGCTGAACCAGTGTTGCCAAGCTAAGCGGACAGTCAGCCCGAGCACAACGGTGATGAACACCGGGCGGATAAACTTGGCGCCGCCGCTGATGGCGGTGCGTGCACCGAAAAACGCACCCACCATCAGCGCCGAACCCATGGACAGCCCGATCAGCCAGTCCACTTGCCCCGAAAAGATGAACACCGACAGTGCGGCTGCGTTGCTGACAAAGTTCATGCTGCGCGCCACACCGCTGGCCCGTACCAGGTCGATGGGGTACAGCAGCAGGCTGCTGACGGTCCAGAAGGCGCCCGTGCCAGGGCCGGCAACGCCGTCATAGAAACCCAGGGAAAAACCTTGGGGAAACTGCCTGCCTTTCTTGATCGGCGCGTTGGCGTCCAGTGGCGCCTTGGGCGTGCCGCCGAACAACAGGTAGACGCCGCAGGCGAAGACGATCACCGGTAGCATCTTGTTCAACCACTCGGCGGGCAGGTAATGGGCGGTGACCGCGCCAATCAATGCACCAATCGCCGTACCGATCAGGCCTCGACGCCATTGAATGGGGTCGAACAGCTTGCGCCGGTAGAACGTGAAACCGGCGGTAGCCGAGCCAAAGGTCGAGCTGAGTTTGTTGGTACCCAATACCAGGTGCGGTGGCAGGCCGGCAGTCAGCAGGGCGGGTGTGGTAAGCAATCCGCCGCCACCGGCGATGGCATCGATAAAGCCGGCGACAAAAGCAACGGCGGCGAGAATGGCGAGGGTGGTCAGGTCAACGCTGAGTTCAAAAGGCATTTAATCGGCTTAATTCGGCAGGGCGCAGAAGGGCCGACATGGTACCGCCAGGTGCCTGCAGGAGCCAGCCTTGCTGGCGCCTGCAGCCGCAGGCAAGCCAACAAGCCGCCTCGCCGCGCGGCTCAGGACAGGAAACCGCCATCGACGTTCAACGCCACCCCTGTGGTGTAGCTCGAGGCATCGCTGGCCAGATACAGCACCGCACCCGCCATTTCCTTGGGATCGGCCACGCGCTTGAGCGGAATTTGCTGCAGGGCCGTATTGAGGATGGCCTCGTTTTTGACCAGCGCGGAGGCGAACTTGGTATCGGTCAGGCCGGGCAGCAGGGCATTGCAGCGGATACCGAACGGGGCGCACTCCTTGGCGAACACCTTGGTCATGTTGATCACGGCGGCTTTCGTCACCGAGTAGATGCCCTGAAACAGCCCCGGCGAAACCCCATTGATTGAGGCAACGTTGATAATACTGCCGCCGCCGTGCTCGCGCATGAGCTTGCCGGCTTCCACCGACATGAAGAAGTAGCCGCGGATATTCACGTCAACGGTCTTCTGGAAGGCACTCAGGTCGGTGTCCAGTACGTTGCAGAACTGCGGGTTGGTGGCCGCATTGTTTACCAGAATGTCCAGGCGCCCGAATTGCCCGCGAATAACGGCAAAGGTCTCGCGGATCTGTTCCATTTCGCCGATGTGACATGCCACGGCGGTCGCCTTGCCGCCTGCCGCGATAATGGCATCGGCGACGTGCTGGCAGCCTTCGAGCTTGCGGCTGGAGACGATGACATGGGCGCCCTGCTGGGCCAACAGGTGCGCAATGGCTTCGCCGATGCCACGGCTGGCCCCCGAGACAAAGGCGATCTTGCCGTCGAGGTCGAACAGTTGGGTCTTGGACATGGGCTTTTCCTTTCTTCTTGTTGGTGTCAAAGGCTGGATTTTTCGATGACCTGCAGGCTCATATGCTCCAGCAGTCTGTTCATGTGGATGAACGGGGCGAAACGCTTGTCCTGGGTTTGGCCGTGATAAAAGCGGTAGTAGATCTGCTGGATGATACCGGCCAGGCGGAACAGGCCGTAGGTGTAGTAAAAATCAATATTATCGATCGTGATGCCCGCCCGTTCGGCGTAGTAATCAATAAATTGGCGACGGGTCAGCATTCCGGGGGCGTTACTCGGCTGGCGGCGCATCAGTTGTACGGGGGCAGGGTCTGTTGCTTCTATCCAATACGCCAGGGTGTTACCCAGGTCCATCAGCGGGTCGCCGAGGGTGGTCATTTCCCAGTCCAGTACGCCAATGATCCGCATTGGGTTGGCGGCATCAAGGATCACGTTATCGAAGCGGTAGTCGTTGTGAATGATG
The DNA here is from genome assembly GCF_001695625.1 of Pseudomonas defluvii. GTDB lineage: Bacteria > Pseudomonadota > Gammaproteobacteria > Pseudomonadales > Pseudomonadaceae > Aquipseudomonas > Aquipseudomonas defluvii. The sequence goes on along the minus strand of NZ_MBPN01000002.1, from coordinate 72,091 downwards.
CCGGGGCGCGCGTGGTCTGCCGGCATCTTCTCGCGCAGCCAGGCGACCACGGCTTCCCAGCGCGGCGCGTCAGGGGTCAATGCCTTCTCGTAGCGACTGCTCCAGCCTTCGATCTGGCGCTGCACGTAACCTTCAGGCTTGCCGAGGTCGGTCAGGTTGCAGGCGCTATAGTCGACCTGATGCAGCTCGACCAGGCGATCGATGAAGCTCTTGCACAAGGCTTCGGTGCGCTCGGCGTTCAGGTTCAGCTCTGCCGGCAGGTCGGCGCGCAGGATGATGCCCTTGACCCGTTCCATTACGTAGAACTCGCTGCCGATCAACGAGGCGTCGGTGCAATGTACATAGGCCTTGGGGCAATAGGGGAAGCCACGGTTGAGCTGGTTGAGGATACGGAACTCACGGCCCATGTCGTGGGCCGATTTGGCCTTGTGCCCGAAAGGCGGGCGGCGCAGTACCAGTTCCTGCTGCGGGTACTGCAGCAGGTAGGTCAGGTTCGAGGCCCCGCCGGGGAACTGACTGATGCGCGGCGTGCCGCCCAGGCCGGGAATCTGTGCTTTCAGATAAGGGTCGATGAGGGCGACGTCGAGTTCTTCGCCGGGACGGACCTGGGTGGACTGGTCGTTGAGCGTCATGCTTATCCCTTATGATTGAGGCCTGAGATTATTGGCTAATCTAATTCTGGCCCTCGGGCCGAACAAGTGTCGCAGGGCCTTATTGGCGGCCGTGTTGCCGGTCGATCAGTGGTCCTGATGGGCCAGCAAAAGTGCAGGCGAAAAAAAACCGAAGCAGGCAACACTTCGGTTTCAATTGCATCCGGCAGACGGCTTAAACCGGGAACAGCTCGCTGAGCTTCATCGACAGCATCATGTCGCCTTCAACGCGCAGCTTGCCGCCCATGAAGGCCTGCATGCCGTCGGTTTCGCCGCTGACGATACCCTTGAGGGTTTCGCTGTCCATGACCAGGGTGACGTTGGCGTCTGGGTTTTCGCCTTCCTGCAGGTCACAGGTGCCATCCTTGATGATCAGCGCGTAGTGCTTGTCTTCGTCGGTCACGTTGAAACCGAATACCAGGTCCAGGCCAGCAGCGGCAGCTGGGTTGAACTTGGATTTCATGGCTTGAACGGCATCAGCTACAGAGGTCATGGTGCATTCCTTATTAAGTGATTTCGGCGACCGGCAAAGGTCACCATGGGCCGGTACTCAACGATAGGTCATGAGTTCCGGCGCCTTCAACAGCTGCACATGGGCTTGGCTGTTGAAGGAAGCCAGGGCCACCTCGCTGCCACGAAACTTCAATTGGCTGAGCGAGGTGTTGATGATCTGCCAGTTCAGTGCGAAGGCCTGGTCTGGTGTCATTCGGGTAATCAGGTGGAGCAGGGCAGTAATGGTGCCGCCCGACGTAAAGATCGCGATATTGTCGCCATGCTCGGCCTGTTGCAGCACGCGTTGCAACCCGGCATTTACCCGGGCGACGAAACCCTGCCAGCTTTCCACCTCGGGGTGATGGTAGTCACCCGTGTGCCAGCGGCGAACAATCAGGGCGAAAATACGCTGAAACTCACTGCGGTGTTGTGCCGCGTTGCGCAAGACATCCAGTGCGTGGGGCTCGTCTGGCAGCAGGCTCGGCAGCAGGGCGCGGATCAGCGTATCAGCATCGAACTCGTTGAAGGCGCTGTCGGTTTCCAGCCTCGGCACCGTGGCGCCGGCCTCCTGCATGCGCGCCAGTGCCAGGCGCCCGGTATCCTGCTGGCGACGCAGATCGCCGGCCAGGCAACGGTCCAGGCGCAGGCCCAGTTCGGCCAGGTGTTCGCCAAGCACGGTGCTCTGGCGAACACCGACGGGCGAGAGGACGTCGTAGTCGTCTGCACCAAAGGAGGCCTGGCCATGTCGAATCAGGTAAATGCTGCCCACGTTGCGACCGTCTGCCGGAATTAAGGGTTTCGGCGAGGTTAGGTTGCCGCTGTCAGGCTGTCAATGAAAAAACATACAAGCGTTTGAAAAGGTTGTTTGAACTGTAATGCCGGTGTTTTCAGGCGCTGGCAGGGGCGGGGTAGCGTCGGTATGCTTGAGCCCTGGTTCGCGCCGTATGGGCGCAGGCATGTTAAGGAGTTACTGTGGAGTTTCTTGCTGAGTACGCAAGCTTTCTCGCCAAGACCGCGACCCTGGTGATCGCGATACTGGTTGTTCTGTCGGCCCTCGCCGGCCTGCGTGGCAAGGGTCGGCGCAAGGCCGGTGGGCAATTGCAGGTCACCAAGCTCAACGACTTCTATAAGGAGCTACGTGAGCGGCTGGAGACCAACCTGCTCGACAAGGCCCAGCTCAAGGCCTTGCGCAAGCAGCAGGGCAAGGCCGAGAAGTTGCAGAAAAAAACACCTGACGAGAAAAGCCGGGTCTTCGTGCTGGACTTCGACGGTGACATCAAGGCGTCTGCCACCGACAGCCTGCGGCATGAAATTACGGCGCTGCTGACGCTCGCGACGCCGCGTGACGAGGTCGTGTTGCGCCTGGAGAGCGGCGGCGGCATGGTCCACAGCTACGGCCTGGCCGCTTCGCAGTTGGCGCGCATTCGCCAGGCGGGTGTACCACTGACCGTGTGCATCGACAAGGTCGCGGCCAGCGGCGGCTACATGATGGCCTGTATCGGCGAGAAAATCGTCAGTGCACCGTTTGCCGTGCTGGGCTCCATCGGCGTGGTGGCGCAGTTGCCCAACGTCAATCGCTTGCTGAAAAAGCATGACATCGACTTTGAAGTGCTGACCGCAGGTGAGTACAAGCGCACCCTGACCGTCTTCGGCGAGAACACCGAGAAGGGGCGGGAGAAGTTTCAGGAAGACCTGGACGTCACTCACCAGCTGTTCAAGGATTTCGTGTCGCGCTATCGCCCTCAGTTGCACATCGACGAGGTCGCCACCGGCGAAGTCTGGTTGGGTGTTGCCGCGCTGAACAAGCATCTGGTTGATGAGCTGAAAACCAGCGATGAGTACCTCAGTGACCGTGCCCGAGAGGCGAACCTCTATCACCTGCATTTTGCCGAGCGCAAAAGCCTGCAGGAGCGGGTTGGCTTGGCTGCCAGCAGTTCGATCGAGAATACGCTGGTGGGCTTGTGGAGCCGTTTGAGCCGCTGGCGCTGAGTCAACGGTGTCCTCGGTGAGGCAGCTGGTCGGGCTTTTTGCATTTCGGACTTTAAGTCTGCAAATGACCAGCTAGTCTCAGTTTCTGTTGATGGCCGGTATTTTCAGGTAATCGATGGGTTACCGGTAGCGGTCTATCGCAGGAGGGGGCGCAAGGATGAGTGATCCTTACATTGAAGACGATGGGGACGAGTTTCCAATCAATAGCCGGGTCCGCTGTGGCCAGGCGGCAGTCAGGCTCGGCTTCGCCAACATGACTGCCGACGATGCGTCAGGCCTGAACCCGCCTGTCAGCCAGCAGCGGCGTCGCCTGGCCAAGTTCGTGCCCAGGGTTGTGGTACCGAAGCGTTAACGAACACGTCAAGAATAGCCCCGTCTGCATGAGGGGCTTTTTAATGCCTTTTGTCGGTAACAGCCTGTTGAGCAAGGTATTTTTTCTGATTGATTGATCTCGCTCAAACGCCTGAGCAGTTGGTCTCGCGGCTGTAACACTTGTGTGTCTTACTAGGTGCGATTCAATCGAGGAGGACCTCAATGCGTATCAGGGAAGCGACTTATTGGCGCTGGGCAGACCGGCAATTGAGCTGCCGTAGCCATGATGAAAAACTCAGCGACGGCATCAGTATTGATGTGAAAACCCGCCTTTCACGTACTGGCGCTACACAGTTGTTCGTGGGTATCTATGCCCGCAACGGCAAGGCGTTGGTCGAGGAGTACTACGCGAACCGGCCTTGCGAAAGCATGACCCGGGCGTTGGTGTGGGGGGTTGATCGGGCCCGGGCCTTGGCCACGGGCGCGATAGCGATTGAAACCCAAACGTTACGGCGCCAGGCCTAGGGCGTGCCGTGGCGATTGTGGCTGGCCTGGACAATGCGTTGGGCTGGCACGCGTAACTGCGTTAGCAGGTATTCGGCAAAGTCCGCGTCGTAGGGTTGCAAGGCAATGGCCTGTGCCATGCACTCAAGCCACTGGGCGCTATGGGTTTCATCGATCGGCCACTGGGCATGGAATGCCGGGATCGAGATGGGCCCATAACGCTCACTGAACAGCCGTGGGCCACCCAGCCAGCCGCTGAGAAAACAGGCCAGCTTGTCCCGGGCCATGCTCAAATCTTGCGGGTGCATGCGTCGAATGAGTGCGGCTTCCGGGCGTTCGTCCATCAATCGATAGAAATCATCGACCAGTCGGCGCAGGCCATCAATGCCGCCAGCGGCTTGGTAGGACGCATCTCCGGTACCGAATGCAGGTTTGTTCATCCGCAGGACTCATGAGCTCAAAGCGTCATTGTAGCCAGAGCCAGCGCCGTCTTGAACGAAAAAAGCCCGACCTTTTCAGGCCGGGCTTTCTCACGGCATTGGCGTGATCAGCTGTAACGGTCGATCAAGCGTACGCCAGGCTGGTTTTGTACGGCGGCCCATTCATGTTGCAGGGTCTGCAGTACGTTACCGATGAAGTGGGTATCGGCAGCGGCCTTCTTGCCGACGTAGCCATGGCCACGGCGGTACATCTTGAAGCGGGCACGCATGTTCGGGTTGCGTTGCTCGAACTCTTCTTCGCCAGCCAGCGGCGAGACCTTGTCGATGCGAACTTCGCCCGAGTCGCAGACCCAGAGAATGTGGCTGTCGAGACTGTCCTTGCGTGCTGCGAACAGCCGGGCCAATTCGTCGATAGTAGGTTGATTGTTCAAGTTCATCATTAAAGCCCCCTTAACCACCATTAATTGTTGAGTTATTGCTTGGCGCCAATCATGTAGCGTTGACAGAAAGCTGCTACAGCAGCGTCACAACAGGGGGCTTCTACTTTCTGCCTTTTGGGCAGTACCCATCCAGCGACAGCTCTTGGATCCGTTGAGCCGTCTGGAACACCCTTGCCAGCGCTCCCGATCGGGGAGACGTCTGCATCATGCAAGCGGCGATGAACGGCGTCAATAGGGTTTGTAGTGTTTTTTTATCTTCACTACATATTGTCCGACAATACCGGCCCCGGGCTTATTGATCCGCATCAGCGCAGGTGTCATCGGGATGGTGGATCATGACCGGCACATGCCTTTCAGGGAGATCCTCATGCATTCACCGGCCTCCGCGCCTTCTTCAGAAACCGCCAAGGCTTCGCTGCCATTGGGCCTTATAGTCGGTATTGCGGCCTTGATTGCGGTGCTGTTGCTGCCATTGCCGGCTGACTTGCCTGTGGCGGGGCAGCGGGTCTTGGCGATCCTCGCATTTGCCGTGGTCATCTGGATCACTGAAGCGGTGTCGTACGAAGCCAGCGCCATCATGATCACTTCGCTTATGGCGTTCTTGCTTGGCACGGCACCGACCCTGGCCGATCCCTCGGTGACGTACGGTTCGTCCGCCGGGATCACCATGGCCTTGACCGGGTTCTCCAACGCAGCGCTGGCGCTGGTGGTTGGCGCCTTGTTCATTGCAGCGGCCATGACCCACACCGGGCTGGACCGGCGTATCGCACTGGTGACCTTGTCCAGTGTTGGTGTCAGCACCCGGCGCATCCTCTTGGGCGCCGTCGCAGTCACGGTGCTGCTTAGCCTGGTAGTGCCCAGCGCGACGGCGCGCAGTGCCTGTGTGGTGCCGATCATGATGGGGGTGATTGCGGCCTTTGGCGTCGACAAGCGCTCAAACATCGCCGCCGGGATCATGATTATCGTTGCGCAGGGCACCAGTATCTGGAATATCGGTATCCAGACCGCAGCGGCACAGAACCTGCTGACAGTGGGCTTCATGGACAAGATGCTCGGCGGACGGGTGTCATGGATTGACTGGCTGATCGCCGGGGCGCCCTGGGCGGTGCTCATGTCGTTGGTGCTGATCGTCGTGGTACTGAAAATGCTTCCGCCAGAGAGCGACAGCATTCCCGGTGGCAAGGCGGCGGTGGCGGATCAGTTGGCCGCATTGGGGCCGATGACGTCTGCGCAGAAACGCTTGTTAGGCGTTTCGGTCCTGTTGCTGCTGGCCTGGGCCACCGAAGGCAAGTTGCATCGCTTTGACACGACCTCGACCACCTACGCCGGGCTGGTCTTGCTGTTGCTGCCGCGCTTTGGCGTGATGACCTGGAAAGATGTGCAGTCGCGCATTCCGTGGGGCACGGTGATTGTCTTCGGTGTCGGGATCAGCCTGGGCACTACCTTGCTCACGACGCAGGCCGGGCAGTGGCTGGGGCAGCAGGTCGTGGCCCATACCGGCCTGGACCAACTCGGTACATTGGGGGTGTTCTCGATTCTCGCGGCGTTCCTGATCCTTATCCACCTCGGCTTCGCCAGTGCCACCGCACTGACCTCGGCGCTGCTGCCCATTCTGATTGCCGTGCTGCAGACGTTGCCGGGCGACTTCAGTCGCCTGGGGATGACCATGGCGTTGGGGTTTGTCGTCAGTTATGGCTTCATCTTGCCGATCAACGCGCCGCAGAACATGGTCTGCCTGGGTACCGAAACCTTCAATGCCAGGCAGTTTGCTCGGGTCGGTGTGGTGATTACCCTGATCGGCTACCTGCTGATGCTGGTGTTCGCGGCGACCTGGTGGCACTGGCTGGGCTGGATGTGAAAACAGGGTGAGACTTCGCGGTGGCGTCGACACCGCGTGGGAACTGGCGTGCCAGTGATGCACACACCGCGAACTCACTGCACCCAGTCAACACCTTTGCAGGCAGGCTCACGCTCGCAGGCGCTTGCCCGTCAGAAGTTCGCCGGGGTGTTGGCGCTGATGATTTCGGCTTCATCCGGGCCGATGTTCTTGAAGCTGTGGGGCAGGGTGGTGGGGAAGTAGTAACCGTCACCGGAATTGAGCACGCTGACCTGGCCATCGACGCGCAATTCGATGGTGCCACGGGTAACCAGGCCGCATTCCTCGCCCTCGGTATGCACGATCGGCTCTTCACCGGAGTCTGCGCCGGGTGCATACAGTTCGCGCAGCATACGCATTTGCCGACCTTCCACGCTGGCGCCGACCAGCAACAGGCGCAGGCCGCTATTGCCCAGGTCGGGTTGTTCGTTGGAGCGGAACACGAAGCGTTCCTGGCGCGGCGGTTCATCGAAGCTGAAAAACTCTGCCAGCGACATCGGGATGCCTTCGAGCAGTTTCTTCAGGGAACTGACCGACGGGCTGACGCGGTTTTGCTCGATCTGCGAGATCGTCGAGTTGGTCAAGCCGCTGCGTCTGGCCAGTTCCCGTTGCGAGAGCTTGTTGCGTTCACGCACCAGTCTGAGTCGTGTCCCCGTATCCATAGCTGCCTTAGTGTCAAAAATAAATGGCGACGCATTAAAGCACACTCGGGCCCTCAGTAGCGCACGCTCAATTGACACGTCCCGACCACATGCTGCGTAACACGCCGTCACGGCGGATCAAGCCGTGCACCAACGCCGCCGCCAAGTGCAACAACACGGTCGCGAAGAGCAGGTATGCGAGCCAGCCATGCGCCTGGCGAAGGACGGCGTAGACGCGGATATCCTGAGGCAGCAGTGCGGGTAACTGCAGGGGTAATGGATAACCTCCCGCCGAAAGCATGCCCCAGCCAAGCAGCGGCATGGCCAGCATCATTCCGTAGAGCACCAGGTGCGAGGCCTTGGCTGCCCAGCGTTGCGCCGGTGGCAGATCGCTCGGCAACGCGGGGCTGCCAACGCACACGCGCACGCCGATACGGATCAATACCAATACCAGAAGGGCCAGCCCCACCAGCTTGTGTACGCTGACCAACAGGGTGTGCCGGGGTGACAGGTCACTGATCATGCCTACACCGATGAACAGCATGCTCAGGATCAGCAGAGCCATCAGCCAGTGCAGCCCGCGCAGCAGGGGATGGAAGGAGGGGGTCATGGTTGTACTCCTGAATGGGCCGCTTCGCGGCTGCGGCGGTTGAAGGATTCCGAGTAGGCGGCCGAGCGCGCGGCGAGAATCGGATCAGCAGACGGTTCAATGCCGGTTGGCAGAATCAGCGGGTCGAAGTTCAGGTCACGGCAGGCGCCTTGCTCGGCCGCATCGACCTGCTCAATGACCACGGTGCCCGCGTTGACTTGCAGCCGTTGCTCAGGCCAGGGTTGAGCGGGATCGTCGACTGCATCGCCCGGCTCGGCCAGGGTCAACAGCAGGTTCCAGCGCAAGGGGCCTTCGGTCAGGCGTTTGCGCAGGTCATTCTGCAGGTAATTCGGGTCTTCCACCTGGGCCGGTAATGCACTGAACGGGGTCAGTGGCTGTAGTTTCCAGCGCACGTAATGCGGGGTGCCCTTGGCGTCGATCAGGCGAAAGGCGTTGATGCTGTGGTAAGCCGAACTGGCAAAGCTGTCGGAGGGCGTGTAGCCCTTGACCCACTGGCGGAAGGCCGCGCTTTCCGGGTGTGCGGCAAAGAAGGCCTGCAACCTTGCCGGGTCGGGTTTACCGGTGGCAGGTACCGGGGTCATTGCCAGCACCTGTTCGTAGAAACCCTCGATGGTGTTCACTGCCAGTACCGGCGGGGTATTCATGCCACTGCGCCAGCGTTGTCCATCATCAGTGGTGAATTCCACGGCCAGGCTGCGAGTGGCGACGCTGGCATCGGCGCTATGCGGGTTGGCGCCGCCGATGGCGAAGCGGCCAATAACCGGTACCCTTGGCTGGGCAAACACCCGAGCGCTTGAGAGTTCGGCGGCCTGGCCGCTGCTTTCAAAGTAGCCGCTGACGCACAGGCCTTTGGCGTGGTTTTTCCGGTAGCCAGGGTAGTGCCCGGCCTGAGCTTCGAAGGTGTCGACGATACGTTTCGGGGTCAGCCGGTCCGGGCCGATCCAGCCGGCGGTGAAGGCAAAGCCTGCGCCCAGTGCAGCGACGCCTAGGCCGATGGCAGCCAGGCGTAGTGTACGGGCGCGACCGTTTAGTGGAGTGCTCATGGGGCTATCCAGGTCAGTAAATGAGCGGGTACGACGCACCCGCTGAAGTTTTATTCCAGTGGCCTGGAATAAAATTCGCGGTCGGCCGTCTGCCTCGTACACTGACTGCACGAAGATCACGGATCACTCGATGAACGAACTGGATGACGACCAACTACGCGAGATGCTTCAGCGGTTGCGCCGTTTCGCCTTGTGGTTGACCCGCGAGGGCACGAGCGCCGACGACCTGGTGCAGGCGACGGTGGAGCGAGCATTGAGCCGGGGCGCGCAGCAGCGTGATCCTGCGAGTTTGCGTGCCTGGCTGTTCTCGATCCTTTACCGGCAGTTTCTCGACAGCAAGCGTCGAGAGCGCCGCCATATGCGCTGGCTGAGCTGGTTCGGGCGGGCCGAAGAGGTCGGGAACAATACCGAGGATATTGTCGAGGCTCAGTCCGGTCTGGCTGCCTTTGCCAGGCTTTCGGCTGAGCAGCGCGCCTTGTTGATGATGGTGAGTGTTGAAGGCATGAGCTACAAGGAGGCCGCGCAGGCCCTGGATGTACCGATTGGCACGGTGATGTCGCGCTTGTCGCGGGCCCGTGCAGCACTGCGAGAACTGACCGAGGGCACGCCGTTGCCCCCTGGGTTGCGGAGGTTGAAATGAGTCGGTTGATCCCATCCGAAGAGGAATTACAGGCTTACGTCGATGATCGGTTGCTGCCCGAACGTCGACGTGAGGTAGACAGGTACCTGGCGGCACATCCGCAGCGGGCCGCCGAGCTTGATGCCTGGCGTGCCGATGCCCGGCGTTTGCGTGCTGCCCTGGCAGGGCAAATCGAACAGGCGCCTAACCCGCGCCTCGACCCGGCCTGGGTTCGCCGCGACCTGCGTCAGCGTCGCCAGCGCCGCTGGGCCAGTGCTGCGATGCTGCTGGTCGCGTTGGGCGTAGGGGGGCTGGGTGGCTGGCAGGCGCGGGAGGTCAATCTGATGGCTGGCAACCCGCCGATGGCCGACGCCGTGCAGGCGCACCGGCTGTTCGCCTATGCATCCTCACTGGACTTGTCGGTAAACACCCCAGAGCAACTGCAGGCCTGGTTGGGCCAGCACTTCAGGCATGCCGGCAATCTGCCGGACCTCTCGGCCTATGGGTTTACTCCGGTAGGGGCACGGTTGCTGAGCAATGAGCAGGGCCCGGCCGCGCTGCTGCTGTTCCAGGACCGAAACGGTGAGCGTGTCAGCCTTTTCCTGCGCTCTCCCAGTGAGCGTTATGTGCGGATGCCCAGTGGTGAGCGCACCGAGGGCGAACTGCAAGCGCGCTACTGGTCTCGCGGTGACTATAACTATGCATTGATCAGTGACGTTGCCGATGCGCGTGGCGCGCAGTTGCGCCAGGTACTGGGCACCGCCCTGTAGCACGGGTGCTACCTGCTATTCATTAATCGAATACCGTTAATCACTGCGTTCGATTTATCGAATCCTGAGTCCCGCTCTAAGATCCTCGGCACTGACTCATCACTGGCCCAGCGGCCATAGCAGGAGAACCCGATGAACATTTTGATGGTGCTCACGTCCCACGACACCCTGGGTAATACAGGCCACAAGACCGGCTTCTGGCTGGAAGAGTTCGCAGCCCCTTACTACGCATTTCTCGATGCTGGGGCGCAGGTCACCCTGGCCTCGCCCAAGGGCGGCCAGCCGCCGATCGACCCCAAGAGCGACGATCCTGGCGCGCAGACTGCCGCCACTGAACGCTTCCAGGCCGATGAGGCTGCACGCAAGGCCCTGGCCAGCACCCTGACCTTGGCTCAGGTCAACGCCGATGATTTCGATGCACTGTTTTACCCCGGTGGTCATGGTCCGCTCTGGGACCTTGCTGAAGACCCGCGCTCGATCGCCCTGATTGAACGTTTCCAGGCACTGGGCAAGCCCGTTGGTGCGGTCTGCCACGCTCCGGCGGTGCTGCGCCACACTGTGGATGCCAACGGTGCGCCTTTGGTCAAGGGCAAGCAGGTGACGGGTTTCAGTAACACCGAAGAAGCGGCTGTCAACTTGACGGATGTGGTGCCTTTTCTGGTTGAAGACATGCTCAAAGGCCATGGTGGGGTGTACAGCCGTGCCGAGGACTGGCACAGCCATGTGGTCGTCGACGGCCTGCTTGTAACCGGGCAGAACCCAGCGTCCTCCGATGCCACCGCCCACGCCTTGCTCAAGCTGCTCTAAGGCTGGCCACCTGGCTGCCCCTGAGGCAGGCGCTGTTCAGCCTGCCTTCTCTTCGTTTCAGCATCAGACGAGTTGATTACATGTCCGCACTCTTTACCCCGTTCCAGCTCAAGGGCGTGACCTTGCGCAACCGCATTGCCGTGCCGCCGATGTGCCAATACACCGCCACTGACGGCTTGATCAATGACTGGCACCTGGCGCACTACACCAGCCTTGCGCGTGGTGGTGCCGGCCTGGTCATTGTCGAGGCCACCGCTGTTTCACCGGAAGGGCGCATTACCCCGGGTTGTGCCGGCATCTGGAACGATGCCCAGGCCGACGCGTTGGCTGAGGTCGCCTCTGCGATCAAGCGCGCCGGTGCCGTACCGGGTATTCAGATCGCTCATGCCGGTCGCAAGGCCAGTGCCAACCGTCCGTGGGAAGGCGACGATCACATTGGCGAAGAGGATGCCCGTGGTTGGGACACCCTCGCACCCTCGGCGATTCCTTTCGGTACTCATCTGCCGAAAACCCCAAAGGCCATGACCCTCGAAGACATTGCCCGTGTTCGCGCGGACTTCGTGGCGGCGGCACGCCGTGCCCTGGCGGCCGGTTTTGAGTGGCTGGAGCTGCATTTTGCTCATGGTTACCTGGGCCAGAGCTTCTTTTCCAGCCATAGCAACCAGCGCGATGATGCCTACGGTGGCAGCTTTGAAAACCGTAGCCGCTTCCTGCTTGAAACCCTGGCGCAGGTGCGAGAGGTCTGGCCGGAGCACCTGCCGCTGACCGCGCGTTTCGGTGTCATTGAATATGACGGTCGCGACGAGGCGACGCTGGAAGAGTCCATCGAGCTGGCCAAGGCATTTCGCCGGGGTGGGCTGGACCTGCTCAGTGTCAGCGTGGGTTTCACTGTGCCGGACGTCTCTATTCCATGGGGGCCAGCGTTCCTTGCGCCGATTGCCGAGCGCGTGCGTCGTGAAGCGGAACTGCCGGTGGCTGCTGCGTGGGGCATCGACAGCCCGGCAATCGCGCAAGCTACCCTGGCCGAGGGGCAGATGGATCTGGTGATGGTGGGCCGCGCTCACCTGGCCAACCCCAATTGGCCTTACCAGGCGGCACTGCAACTGCAGGTAGAACGCCCTTCCTGGGTGCTGCCCACGCCCTACGCCCATTGGCTGGAACGCTATCAGGTCAGCCAGTAGACTGGCCGGCCTTCAGCACTGAATATCGCAGAGAGGACTGTATTGATGATTCACGTCATTGCCCGTGTAGTCGGGTTGCCGGAGCACCAGGCACAGGTTGAGGCGGAGCTGCGCACGATGGTCGCCGCTACCCGCCAAGAGCCGGGTAACCTGTGCTATGACCTGTTTGCGGACCTTGACGGTGGCGCCGGGTTCTCGTTGTTCGAGACCTATGCCGACCAGGCAGCACTGGAGGCTCACCGTGACAGCGCGCATTTTCAGGCCTACCGCAGTCGCATCAGCGGCTGGCTGGCGACACCCCCGCAAGTGCAGGTGCTACGCGCCCTGGATCAGGCGCAGAAGCCCTGTGCCTGAAGCCTGTCTTGATACCCGACACCGCTAGCGGGTGATACGCAGGGCTGTCGTTGTCGTAGAGGTGGATCACGCCGCGCGGGGCTGATTCACCTCTACCGTAATGTGTACCAGTTCTTCGTGAATACTCAACCGCCGGCGCACGGCATCGGCGTTGAATGAGCCGTGGCTGACGAGGGAGAGGATACAGGCGTACTTTCCTTTACCAACACGCCAGACATGCAGGTCGGCGATTTCCGCCTGGATGGGGAACTGCTCGATCACCTCGCGGATTTCCTCGACGACTGGCGCGTCCATCTCGGCATCCAGCAGCACGCGCCCGGTTTCACGCAGCAGGCCTACGGCCCAGATCGCAACCATTGCCGCGCCGACAATCCCGATCAAAGGGTCCAACCATGCCGCGCCCCAGAGTTTGCCGCCGATCAGGGCGATGATTGCCAGCACCGAAGTCGCCGCATCGGCAATGACGTGCAGGTAGGCTGAGCGCAGGTTCAGGTCGTGATGGTGGTGGTCATGCCCATGTCCATGCCCTTCATGAGCGTGCCCGTGGTGGTGATCGTGATGATGCGAGTGGTCGTCCTTGAGCAGCCAGGCGCAGGCCAGGTTCACCGCCAACCCGACAATGGCAATCGCGATGGCTTCGTCATAATGGATCAGGCTGGGGCTGAACAGTCGCTCGACGGACTGGAACAGCATCAAGCCCGCGATACCCAGCAGCACGATGGCGCTCGAGTAGCCACCCAGTATCTCGATTTTCCAGGTACCAAAGGCGAAGCGCCCGTCGTTGGCCAACTGCCGGGCTGCGCGATAGGCAAACACCGACAAGCCCAGCGCCAGAGCGTGTGAACTCATGTGCCAGCCGTCGGCAAGCAGCGCCATCGAGTTGGACAACCAGCCGCCGCAGATCTCTGCGACCATCATCACCAGTGTCAAACCCAGGGCCCAGCGGGTCTTTTTTTCCGCCAGCGGATTCCCTTCGTCGAAGACATGGGAATGCCGGTACTCGGAGGCCAGTGAATTCATGGGTATCATGCTCGGGATAACAGGGGTTCGTATACTATACCCCAGTATACTAATTGGCGAGAATGCAATGGCACACACAACCAAAGGCAAGAAGCAACTGCTGACCCGGGTTCGCCGGATCAAAGGGCAGGCAACGGCACTGGAAACGGCACTGGAGCAGGACACTGACTGCATCGCGATCCTGCAGCAGATCGCGGCCATTCGCGGCGCCGTCAATGGCTTGATGACCGAGGTGATGGAGGGTCACATTCGTGAGCACCTCGGAGCAGAGGATTTGACAGCGCAGCAGCGGCAAGCCGAAGTCGACCAGATTGCCGCTCTGCTCAGGTCTTATCTGAAGTAGGGCAGGGCGATTGATAGCGCTTAGTGGCGTGCCATGCGCTGTTGCAGGTACTCGATGACGGCCTGTTGTTCGCCAACGAATTCAACCCGTTCGCCCTTGCTGGCGCGCTGGAAGGCGTACATCGGGTCGTAATACTCGTTCAGCAGGCCTGCGATCCAGCCGCGGTGCAAGTCAACCTGAGCACTGCGTTGCTGCTCATCGAGCGCGTCCTGCAGCAGGGTCGAGAAACGCTTGTAGCGCTCGCCACCCAGGCGTTTCTGGATGTTCGCCATGCTGTTTTGCAAGCGCTGGGCATACTGTGCGAACCCCGTCTCCTCGCCGTGGACAGCGATGAACTCGGCACACAGACCCGTGACGTAGTCCTGAAGGATGCGTTCGATACGGTGTTCCAGGCTGTCTTCGAGCCAGACCATGGGGTACTGCTGCATGCCCTGGTAGAGCTCCAGGGGCAGGTTGCAGCTGCCGACCAGGCGGCTCTCGTCCTCGAGTACGAACTGCTCGATACCGGCATCACGCTTTTTCAGCAGGTCGATGGCCAGGCGGTTTTCAAAGTCAATCTGTGCCGGCTGGCCGGTGGCGCGCTTGCCGAAGCTGGAACCACGGTGGTTGGCCAGCCCCTCCAGGTCGATGGCGTTGCGCAAGGCATGGATCACCTCGGTCTTGCCGGTGCCGGTGAGGCCGCCGACCAGCACGAAATCGCACTGCGCCACGGCCTGCTGGGTGGTCTCAAGGAGGAAGGTGCGCATTGCCTTGTAGCCACCGACTACACGCGGGTAGTCGATACCGGCCTCGTCCTTGAGCCACTTCTGGGTGATCTGTGAGCGCAGCCCGCCGCGAAAGCAGTACAGGTATCCGTTTGGATTGGCCCGGGCAAAGGCAGCCCAGGCGGCAATGCGCTCGTCCTTGGTAGCGCCGCAGACAAGTTGGTGACCCAGTTCAATGGCCGCCTGCTGGCCGCGTTGCTTGTAGCAGGTGCCGACTCGCTGACGTTCCTGATCATTCATCAACGGCAGGTTGACTACACCGGGAAAGGCCCCTTTGTTGAATTCAACGGGGGCGCGAACGTCCATCAGCGGCACATCATTGAGAAACAGTGTGCGGTAGTCGAGGGTGTTGTCAGCCATTACAACACCTCTACCGCGTACCGCTGTCGCTCGACCAGCTCACCGATCGGAGCCAGTGTCAGGCCCAGTTCGGCGGCCACAGACAGAAATTCGGCTTCACCCTCGGGGCTTACTGCAACCAACAGGCCGCCGCTGGTCTGCGGATCGCAGAGCAGGTTTTTCTGTTCATCACTCAGGGCTGCGATCTTCTCGCCGTAACTGTCGAAGTTGCGTTGAGTGCCGCCAGGCACGCAGCCTTCGGCCAGGTAGTAATCGACGCCGGGCAGGCGCGGTACGGCGCTGTAGGTGATGCGTGCGGTCAGGTTGCTGCCGTCGGCCATTTCCACAAGGTGGCCGAGCAGGCCGAAACCGGTAACGTCGGTCATCGCCTGAACACCTGACAACTTGCCGAAACGGCTGCCGGGTGTATTCAGTGTGCACATCCAGTCGCGGGCCAGGTGTTTGTCCTCCTCGCGCAACCGGGCTTTCTTTTCCGCCGTGGTGAGGATGCCAATCCCCAGTGGCTTGCTCAGGTAGAGGCGGCAGCCCTGTGTGGCGGTGTCGTTGCGTTTCATGTGGCGTTTTTCGACCACGCCGGTGACGGCCAGGCCGAAAATCGGCTCGGGTGCATCAATGGAGTGGCCACCGGCCAAGGGAATGCCTGCGGCATCGCATACGGCGCGGCCACCACGAATCACTTCGCGGGCCACTTCTGCGGGTAGCAGGTTCACTGGCCAGCCGAGAATCGCGATGGCCATCAGTGGGTCGCCACCCATCGCGTAGATATCGCTGATGGCGTTGGTGGCGGCAATGCGGCCGAAATCGTAGGGGTCATCGACAATCGGCATAAAGAAATCGGTGGTCGAGACTACGCCGCGCTCGTCATCGAGTGCGTAGACGGCGGCGTCATCGCGTGAGGCATTGCCGACCCAGAGTTTCGGGTCCAGATGCTGGGCGCCGCTACCGGCCAGGATCACGTCCAGCACCTTGGGGGAAATCTTGCAGCCGCAGCCGGCACCGTGGCTGTACTGGGTCAGGCGAATTGGTTCGCTCATGTCGCACCTCAAGGAGTTATAGCGCCGGATTCTATCAAAGCTGGTCTTTGTGCTGCTAACTCCTATAATTCGGCACCTGTAAGCCCTACCTATTGCGCTGTCGAACCGGAGAACTCCCATGCTCAAAAACACCCTGGCACTGCTTGCCGGCCTGGTACTGAGTGGTTCCGCTTTTCTGGCTCAGGCCACCGAAACCTTGCGCGTCAGTGCGATTCCCGATGAAGCCCCAACCGAGCTGCTGCGCAAGTTCAAGCCGCTGGGCGCTTATCTTGAGCAGCAATTGGGCATGAAGGTGGAGTTTGTGCCGGTGGCCGACTACCCGGCGGTGGTCGAGGCCTTGGCCAGTGACCGTCTGGACCTCGCCTGGCTTGGCGGTTTCACCTTCGTCCAGGTTCACCTGAAAAGCCCTGGCGCCACGCCGCTGGTACAGCGCGAACAGGATGCCCGGTTCACCAGCAAATTCATCACGGCCGACCCGCAGGTCAAACAGTTGTCTGACCTCAAGGGCAAGACCTTTGCCTTTGGCTCGGTATCGTCCACCTCCGGTAGCCTGATGCCGCGTTACTTCATGCTCAAGGACGGCATCAAGCCAGAAACCTTCTTCAGCCGCGTAGCGTATTCCGGTGCCCATGACGCCACGGCTGCCTGGGTGCAGGCGGGCAAGGTCGACGGCGGTGTGCTCAACGCCAGTGTGTGGGACAAACTGGTGGCCGCTGGCAAGGTCGATACCAGCAAGGTACACGTGTTCGCCACGACGCCTACGTACTTCGACTACAACTGGACCGTGCGTGGCAGCCTTGACCCGGCGCTGGCGCAGAAGATCAAGGCGGCGTTCCTGGCCCTTGATCCGGCCAACCCCGAGCACAAGGCCATTCTTGATTTGCAGGCGGCTACCCGTTTCATCGAAACGCGCCCGGAGAACTATGCGGGTATTGAAGAGGCCGCTCGGGCTGCTGAACTGCTGAAATGACGATCCGACTGACCGGGGCCTGCCTCAACCATGGTGCGCTGCAAGCGCTGCGTGACCTGAACCTGACCATCGAGGCCGGCGAGCAGGTGGCGATTATTGGCCCCTCGGGTGCTGGCAAGTCGAGCTTGCTGCACCTGATTGCCACCGCCACCAAACCAGGCAGCGGCGAGCTGGAGGTGCTCGGCCAGCGGCCCTGGCACCTCTCGGCGCGGCTGAGGCAAAAGCTGCGTGCGCGCCTGGGGCTGATTCATCAGGTTCCACCCTTGCCGCCGCGTCAGCGGGTGGTCACGACCGTACTGGCCGGCCGGCTGGGGCAGTGGGGGACCCTGCGAGGCTTGCTCAGCCTGTTGCGGCCCGTCGATGTGGCTGGCGCGCGCGCCGTGCTGTCGAGCCTGGACCTGGCGGACAAACTGTTCGTGCAGTGCCAACAACTCTCCGGCGGGCAATTGCAGCGAGTCGGCATCGCCCGGGTGCTGTACCAGCAGCCAGACTTGCTGCTGGCCGATGAGCCGGTCTCGGCGATGGACCCGGTGCTCGCTGCGCATAGCCTGGCGACCCTGTGCAGCTACGCCAGCGTACGAGGTATTACCCTGGTCGCCAGCCTGCATGCGGTAGACCTGGCATTGGCCCACTTCGCGCGGGTGATCGGTATTCGTGAAGGCCGTCTGGTGTTCGACAAACCGGCGGCTGAAGTGACCGAGGACTTGCTTGATGCCTTGTACGCCAACGAGCAACTGACCTCGCCGGTTCAGCCCGTTGCGCCGCTGACCCTGCAGATTCCCCGATGCTGAGTCGTGACCTGCGCGACCCGGCAACCGCGCCACGGCTGTTGCTGACCCTGCTGGCGCTGGCACTGCTCTGGCCGGGGCTGCACCTGAGCGAACTCGACCTCGGTGTGTTGTTTCAGGCCGACAGCCGTCGTCAGATCGGCAGCTTCGTCAGCGCTTTCTGGCCGCCGGCTCATGACCAGGCGTTCCTTGAGTTGCTATGGGGCGCCACGCTGCAAACCCTCGCCGTTGCCACGGCGGGCATGACGTTGGCCTTGCTCCTGGCGGTCCCGGCCAGCCTGCTGGCCAGCCGCGCGTTGTCGTTGTCCGCAGCCTCGCGGGGCGGGCGCCCCAGTGCCTTGGCTTTGGCACTGCGCTGGCCGGTGCGTGCGCTCATGGTGTTTCTGCGCAGTGTGCCGGAAATCGTCTGGGCGTTGCTGTTCGTAAGGGCCGTGGGCCTGGGGCCGACTGCGGGCGTGCTGGCTATCGCCATTACTTACAGCGGCATGTTGGGCAAAGTCTATGCGGAGATTTTCGAGTCGGTCGATCAGCGGCCTGCCCATGCGTTGCTGCAAGCTGGCAGCACGCGTCTTGGGGCCTTTTTCTACGGCATTTTGCCCTGTGCGGGTACAGAGCTGGTGTCGTACACCATCTACCGCTGGGAGTGCGCGATTCGGGCTTCGGTGGTGATGGGGTTTGTTGGCGCTGGCGGGCTGGGCCAGCAGATCGATTTGTCGATGCGCATGTTTGCTGGCGCGGAAGTGGCCAGTATGTTGCTGACGTTCCTGCTGCTGGTCTGGCTGGCCGATCAACTCAGTGGCTTGCTGCGCAGGAGGCTGGCATGAGGCGCCTGATCGACCTGCTGGTGCTGTTTGCGGTGTTGGCCGCGATCGTGTCGTCGTTTGCTTACTTGAGCCTGGATCTGTGGGCGCTGGTGGGTGAGGGTGGGGTGGGCAAGATGGGGGAATACGCGGCGCGTTTCCTCAGCCCTGATACCAGCCGTGAGCACCTGCAGGCCGTGGCGCGAGGGGCGCTGGAAACACTGGCCATTTCGGGTGTAGGCACGTTGTTGGCGGCTGCACTGGGCCTGCTTCTGGCATTGCCTGCGGCCGGATTGTTCGGTGGGGCCCTGCGTGGGCTCGCCCGGCTGCTGCTCAATGCCTTGCGGGCGATACCCGAACTGGTCTGGGCGGTGTTGATGGTATTGGCCGCAGGGCTTGGGCCAAATGCCGGTACCCTGGCGCTGGCCCTGCACACGGCGGGTGTGCTGGGCCGGCTGTATGCTGAAGCCTTCGAGAACACACCCACTGCAGCGGCCCAGGCCATTCGCTTGCAGGGCGGCAGCCAGGTTTCGGCGTTCTGCTACGGCATGCTGCCCAACCTTTGGCCGCAACTGCTGGCCTACACCCTGTACCGCTGGGAAAACAACATCCGCATGGCCGCGGTACTGGGTTTCGTTGGTGCCGGAGGGCTGGGCCAGATGCTGTACATGACGCTCAGCCTGTTCCAGGAGTCGCGGGCCAGCACCGTGATCATCGCCATGCTGGCGCTGGTGTTGATTGTCGACGCGGTGAGTGACCGCATTCGCCAGCGTTGGGTGCTCAACTGATGTAGGGGGATCTCCGTCGCCTTGGCCGTGTCGCGGCTAAATGTTTTCGCGTAGGCGCTTCAGCTAATGCCGTCACTGGCTTACCCTAGTGTTTTTTTGGCGCGGCACTGTGCCGAATGCCCTGCCGATGGAGTTCAAGCATGTACCAAGACACAGCCACCGTGACCGTCAGCGCTGAGCAAAGCGCGGGAGAGGTCGAGGCGGTCGACAATGAAAACGTAGCCATTGGCCTGGAAGCAGTGACGGACAACCTGAAGAAGGTGCATTTCACCGGCCAGTTGGCGGCGCCGGATGCACCGACGCATGTGTGCATTACCCTTAAGAACGGGCTGTCCTACTACGGCCCGATTGTTAACGGCCATGCCGAACCGAATGGCGGCTGGCTGGCCTTTGAGTGCGACATGATCGATCCGCAATTGCTGGTTTAATACCGCCTCGGCATCGCCGTGGGCCGACCATGGCGATGCTGTGCAGTGGCCGTTAGAAATACTTGAGCCAGGCAATATCGCGGCGTTGAGCCTTCAAAGTCGCGAACCTGCGTACTGCAGGGTATAGCGCCACCGCCAGCACCCCGGCGGTCAACCAGATGGCCCAGATGCCATCGAACCCGAAATAGTCGCCCTGGTTCAGCCCAAACAGCGCCACGGCGAGCACATACAGCCCTTTCAGCGCGTACAGATGCAGCAGGTAGAAGAACATTGGCGCCGACCCGAGCACGGTCAACGGGCCGATGGCCTTGTGTTTCTGGAGGCGCTCGAACGTTAGCAGCAGCAACAGGCCAAGGCTCAGAGTCAGGGCAAGGAAGAGCAGGGATGGCGGGTACTTGGTGATGTTGAAGAAGCTCATCAACGTATGCAACGGAGCCTCGCTGGCCGTCCAGGGGCGTTCGCCGTAGCCATTGAGCAGGCGCAAGGCAACAAAGCCAATTAAACCGAGGCTTGCCCAGCCTAGCAGTTTGCGTTGGCGTGCAGCCGGCGTTGCACTGCGTGCGAACCAGGGGCCGATGGCATAGCCCAGGCCGATGACGCCAATCCACGGCAGCACGGGATAAGAGGTGCGCAGCCGCAGGGTATCCGACAGCTCGATCCAGCCGCGATCATGCAAAATCGCCCACGGCACGTGCAGCGCCGTCCCTTCCGGGAAGTGCAGCGGGTCGAGCAGGTTGTGGCCGACAATGATCAGCAGGCTCAAACCCAGCAGGACCTGACGTGGCAGCCAGACCAGGGCTGACAAGGCGATCATGCTCAGGCCAATCGCCCAGATGACCTGCAGGTAGATAACCGTGGGTGGCAACTGGAACGTCCAGGCGAAGTTGACCAGGGTGAACTCCAGTACCAGCAGAAACAGCCCACGCTTGAACAGAAAACCGCTCACATCGCCTTTATCGGCGTACTTTTCACCGAACAGGTAAGCCGACAGCCCGGTCAGCAAGACAAACACAGGCGCACACAGGTGGGCCAGGGTCCGGCTGACGAACAGCGCAGGCTCTGTCACCGTTATGTCCATCGGGTCGGACACTTGTCGGTGGAGCAGGAAGGTCTCCCGGACGTGGTCCAGCAACATGAAGAGCATGACCAGCCCCCTCAAGGCATCAATCGAGAGCAACCGGTTGGCAGTGGTAGTGGTTGTGGTGTGAGCAAGAGCAGGGGTCATGGGCCGTTCGCAATGCGGGGGTTGATAGGCATTAAGGCTGGTTACTCTATAACATTGCTTGTGAGAATAGAAATCTTTAACCCGCCGGGTTGTCGCAATGTTGGGACGTACGTGCCTTGATTTACGCGGCTTCAGGGCCTTGAAGGACACCAGTAAACCCATTTTAAATATGGTTTTAGCTCAGGCCGCCTTATACAATGGCGACCGCCCGCAGCTGACGGTATCCATGCTGCTATCGGAAACACAGCCTGATTGTGCCTATGACCTATCCGAGCAGTTCTTCTCCGACACTCCCCGCTACAGACCGTCAGCCTCGCGACAGTAACCACCTGATCATGGTCGTTGTTCTCGGGTTGGTGCTGCTTGCCGTATGGCTTGCGCCGGCTGCGGTTCAAGTCAGTGCCGGCTGGTTTCCGGTTGCGTTGCATTCGATTTGTGAAATCTTTGCCATTACCGTTGCGGTGCTGGTATTCGCGGTGACCTGGCACAGCTATCGGCCAGGGCAGCCCAGTAACCTGTTGTTGCTCGGCTGTGCGTTCCTCTCAATTGCGCTGCTTGATCTGGCACATGTGCTGTCCTATAGGGGCATGCCAGTGTTCGTTACGCTTTCATCTCCCGAAAAAGCGATCAATTTCTGGCTGGTATCGCGCGTACTGACCGCAGGCACGTTGTTGCTGATCTCCATCCGTTCCTGGCGCCCACTGACTAGTAGCACGCCGCGCTTGCCCATGCTGCTCGCGGCATTGGTGATGGTGGCGGTGATTTACGTGCTCGGCCTGTTTTTCCCCGATGTCTGGCCGCACACCTTCGTTGAGGGCATGGGCCTGACGCCCTTCAAGATCGCAATGGAGTGGGCCATCATTGGCGTGCTGGCCATCGCTTCCGTGTGTTTCTGGCGCGCTCGGCGCAGCCTTGCCTATGACGCCAATGGCCTGTTGGCTGCTGCACTGATTTCCATTCTTTCGGAGCTTTGCTTCACCGCCTATCACAACGTCAACGAGCTCTACAGCCTGACCGGGCACCTCTATAAGGTTCTCTCGTACTGCCTGATCTACCGCATTGTGTTTGTCTCAAGTGTGCGCGAACCCTACGAGCGTCTTGCTGTAGAAATCGCCGACCGCCAGGCTGCCGAGAAGCGCATCGAGGTCATGTCGTTCTACGATACGCTGACCGGCCTGCCTAATCTGGCATTGCTGCAAGACCGGACGCTTCAGGCACTGGTCAGTATGCGCGGTGACGATAACCCGGTTGTCTTGCTGTTTCTGGATGTTGATGCATTCAAGCTGGTCAACGATTCCCTGGGCCATGCCCACGGCGACAAACTGCTGCGAGCGATAGGTGAGCGCTTGCGTGAAGGGTTGCCGGCGACGGCTACCGTGTGTCGTTATGGGGGCGACGAATTCGCTGTGCTGCTGACCGGCACGACGAATGCCGATGACATTGCCAGCGTTCCGCAAACTATCCTGGACCTGCTGGCCGCACCCTTCCAGATTGGCGGGCAAGCGATTGCCGCGTCGGTGTCCATTGGCGTTGCCGTGGCGCCCCACGATGGTGACGCACCGGCTGAATTGCTGCGTAACGCAGAAACAGCCATGTACAAGGCCAAGCAGGCTGGCCGCAAGACCTGGCGCTTCTACAGCGCTGCCATGAACCTGGAGGTCAGTGAGCGCCTGCAACTGCTCAACAGCCTGCGCCAGGCTATCGACCAGCATGAGCTGACGCTGCATTACCAGTTGCAGTTCGAGCTTGGCAGCGGTCGTATTGTCGGTGCCGAAGCGCTGGTACGCTGGGAGCATCCAACCCAAGGGCTGATCTCGCCAGACCGTTTCATTACTGCGGCTGAAGAAAGCGGGTTGATCGTGCCAATGGGCGACTGGATTATCCAGCAGGCCTGTCGGCAGGCCGCACAATGGCGGGCCAGTGGGCTGGATATTCCAAGGGTCGCGGTCAACCTGTCGCCCGTGCAACTGCACCACCATTCGCTGGAAGCGGTAATCAAGCAGGCGCTGAGCGATGCCGGCTTGCCAGCGTCGGCACTGGAGCTGGAACTGACGGAGTCGAGCCTGATCGAAGACACCGAGCAGGTGCTGGCGACGCTGATCAGCCTTAAATCCTATGGCATCAAGCTGTCTATCGACGATTTCGGCACCGGCTATTCCTCGCTGGCGTACTTGCGTCGGCTGCCGGTAGACACGCTCAAGATCGACCAGTCCTTTGTGCGCGGTATGACCAGCGCCGCCGATGGCCACGCCATCGTCGAAGCGATCATCCAGATGGCGCGCTCGCTGGGGCTGGAAACCCTGGCCGAAGGCATCGAAGATCAATGCACCGCCGACGAACTGCTGCGGCTGGGCTGCGAGCTGGGCCAGGGGTACCTGTTGGCACGCCCGGTGCCAGCGACAGTGATACCGGCACTGGCAGGGCGCCTGCGCGGTTGAGCGCGGTTTTGCTCTGGTACCCCCTCATCATCGGTGAGCCGTGTAGCAGGCCAGCGGCGTAAAGACGGGTTATCATGTCGGCGCCCAGCGCCAACGTCTCAGGCCATGGGCATGCCTTAGTCCCGGAGTTCGAAACGCAATGTTCACTGTCACCCGCCTTGAAAGCCCACCCCCCGAGGCGATCAGAAGCCAGATCATGCAGATGGTCGTCGATTACGTCACGGACATCAGCGCGGTGGCCATTGCGCCGAGCAACCCGCTCTACCGGCTTTACCAATACGGCGTTGGCTACGAGGTTCATCTTTATCTAGAGGCGATGGACGGTTCCAGGGGAATGCCTGTCGAGCTGATCGTGGCCCTGGATGCCGACGACCCGGCAACGGTTGTCGGCTTTCTGCTGTACCTGCCCGCGACGGGTGATCCCGAGGCGTGCTCGGTCGCCTATATGGCCGTGCCGCTCAGCCACCGGCGTCAGGGGATTGCCCGGGCGATGGTGCAGGCCATGCTGAGTCGCTACCCACATGCCGAGCTGGCGTGCTTTACCGCTAAAGTGCCGTGCTTTGAGTCGATGGGGTTTCAGGTCATCGGCGTGCGTGGCCCGCAAGTACTGATGAACACCCGTGACCACAGCACCCACGGGCATGTGGCGGTGCTGGATGTAGCGCCGATTTACCGTTCCGTGGAGGTACGCCAGATACACACCTATCTGCTCCAGCAACAGGGCAAGAAAGCGATGGTGGAAGCGGAAAAGCAGCGTGACCGGCACCTCGATCAACTGACCCGTCAGGCGCGTGCCTTTGTGCAGCAGGCCGGGATATCCGTATAAACGCAAGCGGCTACAGGTAGGCGGCAATATCCACCTCGTCGATCAGCGCCGGGGGCATGTAGCGCTCGGCGTATTGACGATAGATACCCGAGCGCAGGAACAACGCGAACAGCTCAGCGTCGATGTGCTGATCCTTGCGCATGAAGCCCATGATCCTGATCGCCTCGGACAGGGTCTTGCCCTGTTTGTAGGGGCGGTCGACGGCGGTGAGCGCCTCAAAGATATCGGCAATCGCCATCATCCTGGCAGGCACACTCATCTGCTCGCGTGTCAGGCCCTTGGGGTAGCCGGTACCGTCCATTTTCTCGTGATGGCCACCGGCGATCTCCGGCACGCGCCGCAGGTGCCTTGGGAACGGCAGCTTCTCCAGCATGATCAGGGTCTGGATGATGTGTTCGTTGATCTTGTAGCGTTCTTCCTCGACAAGGGTGCCTCGGCCAATGCTGAGGTTGTAGAGCTCGCCGCGGTTGTACAGATGTTCGGGCACCTTGACCTTGAAGCCCCAAGGGTTGTCGGCAGGCATCTGTTCGCGCGGCCCGCGAGGGAAAATGTGTTCGGGTTTGTCGGCCAGTAGTGGCTCGTCGACGGGCATTGCCGGCTCCGGGCTGAGGTTCTTGCGCGCTTTCTCCTCATGGGAAATGCCAAGGCGATCGGAAAGGGTACGCCGCCAGGTGCGCGCGGCGATGCGCTGTAGCCGCTCGACCCGCTCCGGGGCCATGAACTCGCCGCCTTCATTGCACTGGGCAACGAAGGCGAATTCCTCGTCCAGCTCATGCAACTGCTCAGCCAGTGTGGCCTGCAGCAAATCGCTATCGCCACCCGCCGCGATTGCCTGCCAGCAGGCCAGTTCTGCGTCGCGCTTGAGCACTTCAAAGCGCATGCGTATTTCATGGATACGATCGTGCAGGGTTTCCAGTTTGGTCGCCTTGTCCACCACGTACTCCGGTGTCGTGACTTTGCCGCAGTCGTGCAGCCAGGCGGCAATGTGCAGTTCCTCCCACTGTTCTTCAGTCAGGTTGAAGGTAGCGAAAGGCCCGCTGCGTTCGGCACAGGCGGCGCGTGCGAGCATCTTGGTCAGCTCAGGCACACGTTGGCAGTGCCCGCCGGTGTAGGGGCTCTTGGCATCAATGGCCCCGGCGATCAACTGAATGAAGGCTTCCAGCAGAACCTTCTGCTCATCGATCAGGCGCTGGGTGTTCAGCGCCACCGCCGAGGTTGTGGACAGTGCCTCGACAAAGGCCATCAATTCCGGGCTCAGCGGGTGATGCTGCTCGTCGACCAGCAGCGCCAGTGCGCCAAGCAGATCGCCTGCCCGGCTCTTCAGCGGCAGTACCCACAATGACAAGGGCTGATCGATGTTGCTGAACGGCGGAAAGTTGCGCTGCAACTCATCAGCCGACACTGCGCAGGGTGTGGCCGTGCGCATGGCCCGTACCAAAGGATGATCATGGGCCACGGCAAGCTCGATATCACTGCCAGGCGCTGCGTCGAACGGGCTGTTTCGGCAGTGAATACGGGCCAGTTGCAGACGAGTGGCATCAGCATCTGCCAGGTAGATCAGGCTGACCTCGGCGCTGGTGATCTCCTGCATTTCACGTACCAGATGGGCCAGCAGCCGCTGGAAGTTGGTCTCGCTGGAGAGGGCAATCGATAACTCAAGGAAGCGGTGAATGGTGTTTTTCATGCTGCCCATGGCGCGAGACAGGTCGACCACCTCGGCAATCTGCGACTCTACCTCGAGGGGCTCGTCGAAGTTGAAGTGCTCGATTTTTTCTGCTTCGGCGGTCAAGGCTTGCAGGGGTTTGGACGCCAGGCGCGCCATGGCCAGGGCCATCAGTACGCCAAGGACCAGCAAGGCCAAGGCAATCAGCATGCCGCGGTTGCGCAGTGCGATGGCGTCAGCCAGCAGCTCACGATAGGGCGCCGCCATCAACAGTGTCAGGGTCTGCCCGCCGACCGTGGGCAGGGCAATGCGGATGCCTTGCCAGTCGTCGCCAGCAGCCTGAAAGCTCAGGCCGTCCTCTGTGCGCTCGTTCAGTGTGCTGACCAGGCGTTGCAGTATCGGCGCCTGCAACTCATCCAGGCGGGGCAAGCGCAGTTTGCCAGCGCCGTCATCAAGCATCTGCGGTGCACCTTTTTGCCAGCTGAGCACTTCGCCCATGGCGTTGAGCAGGGCGATGCGGCTGTCCGGGGTGGCTTTAAGCTCCAGCATCAGTGCGTTCAGCGAGCTTAGGGTGATGTCTGCCCCCGCAACGCCGCTGCCGTTCTCGGTGGGGTGTGCAAAGGACACGCCGGGCTGTCCAGTGGAGAAAAACACGTACGGATCGGTGACGTAGAGATCACCGCGCTGTTTAGCGGCGATAAACCACTGACGGCCGCGTGGGTCGTAGCGGTAGTCCGGCCGTGCCCGTCGCTCTATCACCTGAAAGTCCGGACCGATGAACAG
Source organism: Pseudomonas defluvii (assembly GCF_001695625.1). Taxonomy (GTDB): domain Bacteria; phylum Pseudomonadota; class Gammaproteobacteria; order Pseudomonadales; family Pseudomonadaceae; genus Aquipseudomonas; species Aquipseudomonas defluvii. Next base: position 45,133 of record NZ_MBPN01000002.1, on the reverse strand, counting down.
ATGCTCACCCAAAGGCTGACCGTCGATCACCTGAATACTCTGCACGATCCAGCGTGTCCCGGCGGGAGGGTTGAACAGTGGAACCAATGCGGCTTCATTGCGCCACGGACGAATCATGAAAAAATCACCGGTGTCGTAGCCCATGTACAGCGAAGTCAATGCGGGCTGACTATCCAGGGCGGCGGCCAGAAACTGCAGGCTATCCAAGCGTGCCTCGAGCGTCTGCGCACGCATCAGGCGCTGATGGGCCAGTAATGACACCGTACTCACCGTGGGTCGGTAGAGGGCGTCCAGTTCGGAAATGGCGAGCTGACGGACCAGTTCAAAGTGTTTTTTCGCGCCACTGACCATCTGTTCGCGGCTCTGCAGAAACTGATAGCCATTGCTGATGATGGCGAAGGTCAGCAGCAGGCCAACGAACAGGTAGGCAATGTGGACATAAAGTGGAATTCGACGCGATGGCATCGCACGCTTCCCTGTCAGCGATAGGAGATTGGACTATAGGCGCTGATGATCAAGGTTGCCGCCATATCGCATAGAACAAGGTGAGCAGGTGGCGAAATCTGTGGATCAATGCTTGATGTCTGTCATGACGACATGGGCATAGAGCTGCGAGACTGAGGTGGATGAACGGCCTGCCTCCCGGAGAAACCATGCAGATTCTCGATAAACGCCAGGCCATGAGCACGTGGCCATTATTGCGCCTGGGTTTTCGGCCCTTTTTTCTGCTTGGCAGTACCTTGGCCGCCCTGGCCGTACCCCTCTGGGTTTTCGCCTTGCTGGGGGATGGCATTACAGCGCAGCCCCTGGGCGGTTGGCTGGCGTGGCATCGACATGAACTGGTCTTCGGTTTTGCCGGCGCGATCATTGCCGGTTTTCTGCTGACTGCGGTACAGACCTGGACGGGGCGCCCCGGCCTGTCTGGCAAGCCCCTCGGCGTGCTGGTGGTGATCTGGTTGGCGGCTCGGCTGGCATGGTGGACGGGTTCACCACCGTTGCTGATGACGGCCAACCTGATGTTCTTTGCCTGTGTGGCCTTGGTCATGGCGCATCAGCTGTGGGCGGTACGGCAAACCCGTAACTATCCGATTGTGGCGGTCCTGGTGTTGCTGTTGGGGGCCGACCTGTTGACGCAGCTCGGGCTGCAGCAGGCAAACGACGGTTGGCAGCGCCAAGGCGTCTGGGCGGCAGTCTGGCTGGTCGCCGCCATGATGGGGTTGATTGGCGGGCGGGTGATTCCATTCTTTACCCAACGGGGGCTCGGGCGTGCGGCTGCCGTTCAGCCTTGGGCCTGGCTGGACTGGGCGTTGCTGATTGTCACGGTTTCGCTGGCGATCTTGTATGCGTCGGGGCTTGCGCTGCAGGTGCACGCCTGGCTGGGGCTGGTCTTTATTGCCTTGGCCGCGGGGCATGGTATTCGTCTGTTGCGCTGGTTTGATCGTGGCCTGCTGAAGGAGCCGTTGTTGTGGTCACTGCATGTGGCGTATGCCTGGTTGGCAATGGCCTGCTTTGGCATGGCGCTCTGGCATTTCGGCCTGCTCGGCAGTGTAAGCCTGGCGTTGCATACGTTCACGGTCGGCGCCTTGGGCGGGCTGGTCCTGGCCATGTTGGCGCGTGTCTCGCTGGGGCACACCGGGCGTCCTCTGGTGCTGCCACAGGGGTTTGCCTGGGCATTCGTATTGCTCAACCTGGGCAGCCTGTTTCGCGTATTGGCGGTCAGTTTCTGGCACCAGCCGGCACTTTGGCTGGCGGCTGCCTGCTGGGCGGGGGCGTTTGCCCAGTACCTTTTCTGCTATGCGCCCATGCTCTGGCGCACGCGTGCTGATGGTCACCCAGGCTGATGGAGACGCTATGAGTTACCTGTTGTTGAAGTTTATCCACCTGACGGTGGCAGCCTTTTTCATTGGCGGTGTTTTTTTTGAGGTGATGATCCTCAGTCGGGTGACCCGACAACTGGAGCAGGCCCCGCGCGAGCAGTTGTCCAAAGCCTTGGGCCTGCGTGCGCGCAGTGTCATGCGCTGGGTGATACCGGTGCTTTACGGTGCAGGCCTGGGGTTGGCCTGGCAGTATCGCGCGGTGCTGCACAATCCCTTGGGCAGCAGCCTCGGGACCATGATGGCGCTGAAAATCGGCCTGGCCCTGAGTATCCTCGTGCAGTTCATCGGCGTGGTGTACCTGATGCGCACCGGCCGCATGACCGCATCACGATCACGGTGGCTCCATCTCAGCGTGCTGTTGCACATGCTCGGCATCCTGTTTCTGGCCAAGGCCATGTTCCTGCTGAACGTGTGATGCCTGGCCGCAGGTCTGGTCAAACGCTGGTTTTACAGCGTTTCGAGAAAACGCATCAGTGCCCGGCGTTCATCCATGTCCAGCCCCAGCGGCTTCAGGCGATCACTGGTCTTGGGAAACAGCGGATCATTTTTCTGTTGCTCGGCCGGTCGTGGTCGAGGCATGCCGCTGTTGTACAGGGCGATGGTGCCCTCCAGGTTGACGAACAGACCATTGTGCATCCACGGTGCGGTCTTGCTGAGCAGGCGCAGTGACGGTGTGCGGAAGGCACCGACATCGTCGACGTTGCCAGTCACTTCGTAGCGTCCGAGGTCTTGATACTTGCGGCCGTAATAGGTCAGCCCCAGGTTGTGGAACTGATCGTCGCTCAGGCTCGGGCCGAAGTGGCAGTTCATGCAGCGAGCCTGGGTACGGAACAGGTGCAGGCCATGCAATTGCTCGTCGCTCATGCGTTGTGGTCGACCGCGCAGGAGTTGCTCGAACGCGGTATTGCGGGTAGCGGTCACCAGTGTGCGCTGGTAGGTGGCGAGTGCCTGCGCAATGCGTTCGGCCGTGACCGGGCCTTTACTGGCGAATGCCTGATCAAAGAGGCCGGGGTACTCGGCGTCAGCGCTCAGGCGTGAGAGCAGTTCGTCGGTGCTGAACGCCATCTCGACGTGGTCGTTGATGGGACGTAGTGCCTGAGCCTCAAGGCTGGTGCTGCGACCGTCCCAGAACAGGTGCCGGGTAAAGCCGCTCATCACCACGCTGGGGGCGTTGCGCCGACCGTTTTGACGGTCGTGGCCGAAGGAAACCCGGCGTCCGTCTGCAAATGCCTCGTCGGGTTCGTGGCAGGAGGCGCAGGCAATCTGGCCGGAGCGGGACAGTTTCGGGTCGTTGAACAGACGCTCACCCAAGGCCGCTTTGGCTTGGGTGTAGGGGTTCTCGGGCGGGGAGGAGGCCCGTTCAGGCAAGGGGCCCATTTCTTCCCAGGGCACGTCCGGGTCAATCTGCGGCGCGGGCCATTGCGCGACAGGTTGACGGTACAGCTGGCCGATACAGGTTTGATAGGCGCGCAGTGTTCCTGCCAGGGCTTCGCAGGGTTCGGCGGCACCAGCTATGTTGGCAGCCAGCGGCAAGGCCATAAGCCAGGCCGCAGTCAGGAAGGTGCGCCTGAGCGGTCGCTTCATGTCAAATGGGCGTCCATCTGCAGGTGCGTTCAAAACCGGTACCCCACTTCAACCATGAACTGGCGGCCCACCTCGTAAGTGGCAATGTCGTCACTGTCCGTGTTGCTGACAATGGCTTTATCCAGCAGGTTGCTCACGTCCAGATTGACGAACAGTGCCTGATCCTTGGCAGTAGGCAGTTCCCAGGCCAGTCGGGTGTCCCAGGTCAGTGCGGCGGCGTAATCGGTTTCTTCCCAGACGCGTACCTGCTGGCCGTTGTAATCGACCGTTTCACCGGTACCGGCAATGCGCCGGTAGCCATCGCGGTAACGCAGGAAGTTGCCCCATTTCAGGTTAAGTTGGGGGATCTCAGTGAGGGTAGTCAGGCGTACGGTCCAGGGCCGGTTGTAGTTCTCGGCAGGGCGGTCCGAATAGTTCATGAACGTGCCCTGGTACTGAATGATGGGATCGTCGACATACAGCAGGCCAATGCTGGTGGTGTAATCGGACAACCCTGAGCTTTGCACTTCGGTCCAGTCGAGCGCCAACTGGCCGCTGCTGCGTGTACCCCACAAGGCGAAGTCGCGCAGCGGGGTGATGGTCAGGGTGTAGATATCGGACTCGCTCTCACCGCCGTTGTAATAGGTGAAGTAGTTGCGGGCCAGCACCTGGGTATCGGTACTGGGTTGACCAATCTGGGCGCCCCAGGCCCGTGAAATCTGGTCATGGCCTTTGCGGTTGACGTACTTCAGCGCGAACTCGGTGTTCCACTGGATGTGTGTCAGGCCCAGGGTCAGCTCATCGTCGTAGGGTACATCCAGTTCGTTGAATTTGGCGCCGTTGGCCACGCGGGACGTGTACACCCAGTCCGACGTTTGGCTGGCACGTGTGTAGTTGCTCTGCAGGGCCGCAATGCCGTCGCGCAGTCTATAGGCGGAAAGGTTGCGCCCGTAATAACGGTTGGCACCGCCGGTGAGTCGGGTCTGACCGTCGCCAAATACGTCCAGTTCCACCGCCAGGCGAGGGGCAACCGTGGTCGTATTCATGTAGTCATCGGCGTCGACACGTACGCCAGGCCTGACTTTCAAGCGCCCCCAGCGCATGTCGTCCTGAAGGAAGACTGCCCAGGCGCGGGTATCGAAGTCAATTTTGCCTTGGGTGACGGTTTTGGTTTTTGCGTACTGCCCATCCCAGCCGTTGACGGTCTTGCCGATCGAGCACAGCGGGTCGTCGCCAACACAGGTCGAGGTCTTGGTCATCCCTGAAACGGCGTAGCTGGTATAGGGCGAAGAGCGGTCATAGGCTGTTGAACTGTGTGACAGCTCCAGGCCGGTTTGCAGCGTGTGCTCAAGGCTAAAGGTGCGGAAGCTGTTCCAGTCGGCCTTGAGCTTGTAGCTCAGGTTTTTCTGTTCCTGCTCGATGTCACCCAGGCCACCTTCACTGGCTGTGGTCGAGTTGCTCCAGTTCTTGGTGGTCGAAGAGCGCCAGGCGATGAGGTAGTCAGACTCGGATGAGCGAGAGTTTTCCAGTTGGCTCCAGCTCAGGTTCTGCTCGACCCTGGCCAGCGGGGCATTCCATACCAAGCGTGCTGCGATGCTTTCGCCGCCTGCCGTGGTGTTCCTGGCCGAATACAAGGCATTGTTGCCATAGGTATGCGCGGTTTCCGGCGCGTGGGTCAGGTTGACGTCCAGGCCCCAGTCATCGTTGATCTGCCAGACCGACTTCAAGAAGTAGTTGTCGATGCGGCGTGTCTGCTCGTGCGCCTCATTGGCTTGAGCCGAGTTGTGGCTCAAGGCAAAGGTGCGGGTCGGGATGGTGGAGTCCTTGCGCGAGAAACCGCCCATCAAGCCAAACGTGTCGGTCAGGTGACCTTCCAGCGTGGCGCGGGTGATGACTTTGTCGAACTCCGGCTGATTGCCTGTGCCATATCCTGCCTCGAACTCATCCAGGTCCGGGTCGTCCTTGTCCAGGTGATAACGGGTCCAGGACGAGCGGGTCATTTGAGTCGACACTTTGCCGTGCAGTTCCTTGCTGGGGTTACGGGTATTGGCCTCAATCACCCCGCCATTGAAACCGCCATAGGCGGCCGGCACGTTGCTGTCATAAACCTTGATCTCATCCAGCAGATCAGTGTCCAGTGCCAGCCCCTGGCTGCGCCCCTCAACCTGGTCATAACTGTTGGTTGTCGAACCAGGGTCGATATCGTTGTTTATGCTCATGCCATCGACCACAAACAGGTTCTGCCAGTAACGGGCGCCGTTGATACTGACGTTGGCCGGGCTGATCTCTCCGGGGCTTTTGCCCGAGAGCTGGCCGTCGTCGAACTGCACGCTGGGATTGGTTCGTAGCAGGCTGGTGATGTCGCCGTTACCGCTGGGCAGTGATTCGATGGTTCGTCGGTCGATGGTCCTGTCCGCCTGATACTCAGCGGCCTGGCCATTGACGCGGGTGCTGTCCAACTGCAGCACATCGACCGCATCGCGCCTATGGATCGAGACGGCGTTGTCTGCGCTGTGTTGCCAGGCAAGGTTACTGTCGGTGAGCAGTTGCGCCAGTGCCTGTTCCAGGCTGATTTGGCCCTTGACTCTCCCTGAGGATAGCCCTTGCAGCAATGCGCTTTCGACGCTGACCTGCACGCCCGACTGTTGGGCAAACAGCATCAGCGCGTTGCCCAGTGAGCCGGCAGGTATGTCGAACGAATAGGTGCGGTATGCCGAGGGTGCCAGCAGCTCCGTGGTGGCCGCTGTGGGCGCGCTGTGCGCCAGGTATGGCAGCGTCATCAGCAGGGCGAGCACACTGGATTTGGGCAAGAAAGACTGCGGCGTAGAGGAGACAGAGCGCTTCGAGCGGGACATTCGTGTACCTGTGACGTGAAATTCAGGCTCGCTAATGCGAATGGTTTTCAGTAGCCTTCAGGTTAATGACGCTCGACCTTTCGTAATTTCCAGAAATAAATAAAAAAATCGCCGATTCGATGAAGCGGCGATTGTCAGGCTCAGGCTCAGGCTCAGGCTTGGCGCAGCGAGGGGAGTGCACCGACTCAGTCGGCGCCGGACACCATCAGTACGTAGGGGCTCAACGTTGTCACATGGCCGCCCAAGGGGGCGATGGCTGCCTGCAACGCTTGCCGTGGCGAGCGCAGGTCGAGCGCGGCGGTGATCCGGCGTTTGCCCAGCGCCTCGTCGTTGAGGACGATCAGCCCAGGTTGGTAAGGACGCAAGCGTGCAACGACGTCGCTCACTGGCTGATCGATCACCAACATCTGCCAGTGGCGCCAGGCCGCAATCTGCTCCACGGGGATGGAGGTGCGTTGAATACTCTGGTCCTGACGCAAGAAGCTGATGCGCTGGCCTGGCTTGAGCGGTTCCAGTGTGGCGCCATGACCACGTTGGTCTTCGACATTGACCGAGCCGTTTGCCACGCTCACATCAATGGTGTCGGGCGACACCTCGACGGCAAAGGCGGTGCCGGTGACGGTGACGGTTATCGCCTCGGCGGATACCTGGAACACGCGCTGAGGCTGGGACTTGACGGAAAAGAACGCTTGCCCGCGCAGTAAGGTTACCTGGCGTTTATCGGCGCTGAACTGGACATCGATAGCGCTGCCGCTGTCCAGTTCCACCACGCTGCCATCGCTCAGGATGACCTGGCGGTGCTCGCCGACAGGACTGCTGTAGTCGGCAGTGTTGCCTTGCCAGTCGGGGAGCACCAACAGCATCGCACAGGCGGCCACGGCGCCACTGACGACCATGCGGCGCAGCCAGCGACGTCGTGCGCCTGGTGGGGTGATCGGCGCAGGCAAAGGGCAATCGAGCAGGGGGCTGCTCATCAATTGCCCGCTTATCCGCCAGACTTTCTCGGCCTTGCGATAGGCTCGCAAATGCGCAGGGGACGCCTCAAGCCAGGCCTGCAGCTCATCGTGCAAGGCTTGGTCGGCAGGGTTTTCCTGCACGCGCAGGAACCAGTCCAGCGCCGTTTCCCAGACTGGATCCCCAGGACGACTGTTCACCGCCGCGGGTGTTTCGGCGCGAGGCTCAAGCACGGGCGTTGCAGGTCGTGTGGGCAACACCTGCTGCAATGGCATGCAGGCGTACCGCTGGCGTGTTGTCAGTCATCGCTCAATTGCTCCGCGCAGTAGGTGAGGGCGTCCCGAACGAGTTGATGGGCCAGGCTCAAGGAAATGCCCAGGCGTTGTGCGATGTCCTTGAAGGTCATGCCGTGCAAGCGGTGCATGACAAACGCTTGGCGAGATCGCTCGGGTAATTGGGCCAAGGCATTTTGAAGCTGCTGCAACTCATCGCTGTAGAGGGCTTCGCATTCTGGCGAAGGATTTTCAGAAGGCAACCCTTCGAGCTCGTCCTCGCTGGCCGGGTGACGGTTTTCCCGGGAGAGGCGCCGATTCAGGTCAAGGGCGAGGTTACGCACAATACGGTAGAGGTAACCCACGGGCTGAGCCAAGGGTGTTCGATCGGCGTTGATGTCATTGAAGCGCAGCCAGGCCTCTTGAACCACGTCTTCAGCCTTGGACCGACAGCCCACGATTGGCGACGCATACTCCACCAGCGCCTTGCGGTGTGAGAGGTAAAGTTCAAGTTTTTGACGGTGTTCTGACACAACGACCACGCTCGTTAAACACGATGACTGCCCGATCAGGCGTGGCGATAGTAGTCGTGTTGATAATCATTATCAAATATGATTTTGACGGATGATGTCTACAGGCTTCGCGGTCGAGCGTACGGGGCAGCGAGTGCCTGAGCCTTGCTGCCACCGTTGTTGCAGGAACGTCACAGTCTGGCTCGACACCCGTGTGAGCCGGATACCCTGACGAAACGAGGCATCCGGCCAACGGTTGCCACCTGCATTGCTAGGCGAATGATTGACCGTGGAATCCCCTTGGAAGTCGCTGACGACCGGGCATCGCCGCGAGTTTTGCCCGCCAGTCCGCGCGCCAGTCATTGATGGCGTGAGCCCCCTTTGCGTGCCGTGCGGAACGGCGCGTGGCGTTACGCAGGTCTCTGCGGGCTGCCTTGAAGGCATCGGTGTTACGGCAACTGCGGCATTTCACCTTTGAAAGCTCAAGTGTGGCGCTGAGGTTGTCGCCGTGATGGCCGCAGGCGAGATGCCCGGCGACCTTGAAATGAATGACCATGGTGTACGTCCTTTGTCGTGAGTGCAGGGCAGGGCTTTTGCTCGCGCTACGCCTCGGAGCCAATCGGAACGCGGTGTCGAACCGGCACCGTGTCGTTCCGTTTCCTGAGTCTGAGGGATTGGCGACACAGGGTCTGTTCGCTGAAACACATAGGCCTACGTGTACTAGCGCACAGACGCTGGCGGACGGGCACGCGCATGCTGGGTCATAGGTAGATCCCTGCCAGTTCTCCTCGGAGAACAGTATGAGCACCTTGCACAGATTCACGTATAGCGCCTTGATGGTGGGTTTGCTCGTCAGCCTGAGTGGCTGTCCGAGCATGTCGACACAGGGGCGTAACACGGCCATTGGCGCGGGCATTGGCGCTGTCGGTGGTGCCGTTTTGACCGGGGGCAGCACCATGGGCACTGTCGGCGGCGCCGCGATTGGCGGAATCATCGGCCACGAAGCCAAGTAGTTGTCACCCCTATGCGCGCTAGCGCATCAAGGAGCACGCCATCATGATATTCACTCATAAACTGACAGGTTCAAGGCTTGCCTTGGCGCTGCTGCTCGGGCTGTCTTCAGCGATGCTGTACGCGACGACTGAAGAAACAGTCGATAGCTCGGCGGTACAACTGGAACCTCAGGAGCAGAACGGAATCCGCTACCTCAGCGGAGGCATTGGCCTGGACGAGTCGACGGCCCTTCAGCAGACGAAGGGCTATAACCTGCACCTGACCTTTTCAACGGGGCCCGCTAACCAGTACGTCAGCAATGTCGATCTGGTGATTCAGACTGAACGTGGCAAGCCTGTACTGTCGCTGAGTCAGGTAGGGCCGCTGGTGTATGTACAGTTGCCGGCAGACAAATACCTTGTGATTGCCCGCACTGATGGCCGTGAACAGCGGCGCAGCATTGCGCTCGCCGGCGCGTCAACCGGCACGGTTAACTTCCACTGGAGTGAGTAGCGCAGGGTCAGCTATCGCGAAGCGTCCGCGCTGTGCCCTTGAGACCGTAGGTCCAGCCGTAGGGGGAGGGTCGATCTGTCGCGCTAGACTTCAATCCTAAGACCACGCTAAATGACAGTGGAGCCCTTATGAGAACCGCCCTCGTTCCCTGTGTAGCAACGCTCCTCTCGCTGTTTTGCCTTGGCGCCACGGCCGAGACCGTCACACCGCTCAAGGGCCAGTCCCCGGAGACTGTCCAGCAGGACATCAGCGCCTGCCAGGCACAGGCTGGCAGCGCCAGCAGCACCAACACTACGCAATCGGGTGGTCGTGCCCGTGGTGCCGCTACCGGCGCGGTCGCGGGGGCGGCGGTTGCCGGGGCGCGTATGCGTCAGCATGACGAGGTGTATGACCGGGTCGACGATGATGTAAAGCAAGACTACCGGCAGAACCAGGCCAAGAATGCCGCGGTGGCCGGGATGGCGGTCGGTGGATCGCGGCAGCGCCAGGACCGGCGCCAAGACCGGCGCAATGCGGACCAGAACAGCGCCAGTACATCCTCTGCCTACAGCACGTGCATGCAGCAGCGCGGCTATCAAGTGACACCGTAAGCCTGAAGCGTCAGTGCCCCGCCAAATCAAACCAAAGTGGACACATGCAATGCCCATATCGGCACGGTCGCATTAGTTTTGGCCAAGATCAGTTATCCCGCCATGCGTCGCGAGGCGTGTTTGCCTGCGATAAAAGGCGTGAATAGCCCACACCACCCCTACGAATAACAATCCTGTCCCAACTGCTTCCATAGGAGAGGGCCATCGTTGGTCAATGAGAAGGCCCATCGTAGTTGCATAAATGGTTCCGCTGGCGATCAATTGCCCGCTTAGAGCTAGAGGTAGGCGCCGCGTTGCAATTGACCACGCCCAGGCACCTGCAAGGGTGGCACCTACTCCCTGAATTAACCCACATACGATTAGCGCCTGAGTACCTGCTAACCCGTTCGGATGGCTAGCGAAGTGGGAGAGTTTCAAGTACAGCCCAACTGGGATGAAGGCCAGCATTTCGACGCTGCACATGAAGATCAGCATGGCTGACCACAACATGGGCGACATGCGTGGGCGTTGAGCCAAAGCACTTTCATTCAGCAGGCCAAAACCTGTCCAAAATCCAATGGCCATTAACGATGCGAGCAGCCCGAGCAGTATCGAATTGGTCGGGAGCGCCACCTTTGCGGCGCTGAAATCAAACACGCTCAAGTTGACCAAACTGATGCCCAAAGCCGCGACCAGCAGCGGCCCGGCAATGGCGCGCCAGGGCACGCTGGAACTTCGCATGTTGCCGGCAATCGCGAGCACGATCGGTACTGACCCCATCATTACCGGAGGGATCACCGGCCCAGCTGCCAAGACCGCAGTGGTGATCAGAAAGAAGTAGCCGATGTAGCCCAAGAAGCCCAGCAATGCGGCAATGGCCCAGTCGCTCAGTTGCAATTGCCGCACTTCGCTACGGTAAACAAACAGCACGAGCAGGCTACCTAAACCGGCAAAGGCATAGCTCACCACGGCCAGATCAAACAGGCTGTAATCGCCGACCAAACTCGGAAAGATATAGAGCAGCGACCATGAAAAAGTAGCGGCAATGGCTGCTAACAAGCCTAGGATCATACGCTCTGCTCCTGCTGGCCCTGCTGCTTCCGGATCCAGCAATGAGCTACGTGCCGGGCAGTGTCGAATACCCGCACGTCCTGGCCCATGGCGCCGCTGACAAAACTGCCCTCCAGCAAGACAAACAGCCCCTCAGCAACTACGTCAGGGTCGCTTATACCGGCGCTCATGGCCAAGGCAGTAAGATTTTCGCGTATCCCTTGCTTGTGTCTACTGACTGCCAAATGCACAGGGTGGCTAAACTGCGGGAATTCAGCCGCACTGTTGACGAACAGGCACCCACGCTCGCTATCTTGCAAAAGAAAGCGTTGATACAAATCGAAAAACGCGAGCATGCCACTGACCGGCTCAGGATGCCCTGCCAAGGTGCGCGCTACCTCTTCGCGCCAGCGTCGGTCACGTTCTTCAAGGCAAGCCACTATCAGCGCATCCTTGGAAGGGAAATGGCTGTAGAGCGTCATCTTGGTAACACCCGCCATCGCGGCAATGGCCATCACCCCCGTCATGTATATACCTTGTGACAGAAACAGCTTCATCGCCGCGTCAATCAAGCGCTCACGGGTATTGTCCAATTTAAGGTGCTCCGGCATAGGGATGGCGTTGACTATACTGACCGGTAAGATCGAGGCGCATCCAAATACGACCTGAATCACGGCCGTTACGACACTGGCCGCAGCATGCCTGCGCAGCGGTAAATCGCAGGATTGGCCAATCAGAAAATTCGCTACGCGAGTTCCTTGCTTTGCAACCAGCAAAAGTGCGGCCATCGACAGTACCTCGCCGGTAGGCCGCCCGGCGCCCCCGCCAAAGGTAATCGGCATCTTCTGCCGTGATGACTTCGGTATGCGGAATGCTGGTCAGTAATAGATCTTGGGTCGCTTGTGGCACCTCCATGCGTTCAATCGTTGTGAATCACAGGGTAAGGCCAAATTGCTGTTTCCCCCCAGGGCTCGCAGATGTGTCGGGCTGAGCCTCTAGCCCGAAGCCTGTATTGATTTGAGGCGGGCAGTTGGGCCTCTCAACACCAGGTGTGACTGGACGTCCAGACGCTGCCTGCCTCAAGCACTGAGCCACTGTTCGACCTGGTAACGGGACGTGCTGGTCAATGACACGCCCCACCTGTCGCGCTGATTACAACCTTGGTATCCCAATACTTGTCGTCAGAGTGTACTCGCAAGCCATGCGCTGTACGCTCCACAAGCATTCAGCGCTCGGGTGGCAGAAGCAAAGCACGCTGGAGCTGCCAGCGCTGCGGCGTGGAAAGAGGATCAGTGGTCGTACGGTCAATGCTCGCGGCTGCTATGCCTTCACAAGGGAGCAGTGTTTCAGTTCACTCAGGAGCAATGTACAAACTGTACAAACTGTACAAACCGCAGCGTATCCGGGTTGTTATACAGGCTCGGTGCGCGAACCGAAAAACAGGTGCCAATCCCTGGCAGGAGGTGGCCGATGTTATTCATTGTCAGCTGGTCAATTTCGTCGGAACGTCGTAACGCGGCAATCGAGCGGTTTCTCAAGACGGGAGGCGCTCCACCCGCAGGTGTGACCCTGCTGGGGCGCTGGCATGCCATCGGGCGCATGACCGGTGTCGGCATCGCAGAAGCCAGCGATGCCGCGTTGATGCAAAAGTGGGCACTTGAATGGACCGACCTCATGAGCATGGAGATCCACCCTGCACTGACCGATGAGCAGGCGGCGCCGTTACTCGCCGCAGTGATCGCCAACAAATAGCCCGTGACGGGCACGATGCCGCTGGCAAAGGTACCGTTGGGTCGCTGAAATCCAGCGATCCCTTTGCCGGTTGACACGGCGCCTAGCCTGACCGTTGGCCAGAATCGCCAGGCCCACCATACCGGCACTCATCACCGGGCCGAAGGCCACACGGTACAACCCCCATTCCTGCATCTGCGAAGGGGCGGCCTTTTGGGAATCTTTAAGCGGGTATCGCTTTTGTTTATCGCGGGGTTCTGCTGCGTAACGTGCCGGTGATCCCTGGCGAACTGTTCGCCAGGCAACAGACACCCAACACTTTGTTGCTTTTTACACTGCTTGGATTTCAATAATAATCATAAGTTACTGAAATATAAGGATAAAAATACTGGCATGGTTCCTGCGCTGCCTCATCAAAAGGCCGCCGAAGGTGGTGGCCGAGTATTGATCACTCACGAAATGGAAGTCATCCGGGCGATCTGCGACCGGGTGGTCGTGCTGGAGCGTGGAGAGGTGGTGGAGCAGGGCGAGGTCTGGCAACTGTTCGGTGACCCACAGCATGAGATCACCCGTACCCTGCTGGGCCATCAGCTCAGTGACGTACCTGCCGATCTGCAACAGCGGTTGCACGCCGGGCCGGGGGCCGTGACGGATGAACGGTTGTTGAGCCTGCAGTTCAGCGGCCACCGGCACGAAGTGGACCTGCTGGCGATTGCCCGGGCTCTGGGGCCCCAGAGCCGTTTGCTGCACGGTGGTGTCGAGCGTATTCAGGGGCGCGCCCAAGGGCGCTTGCTGGTCGGCGTGCCGGTTCAGGGCGATGCCGAGGCGCTGATCGCAAAAGCGGCGACGCTGGCCGACCGTGTGTAGTTGCTGGGGTACCTCGCGCCACGCTGAAGAGGCTTGCGCTATTGAAGCTGAAAAGCCCGGGGCTGTCGATGGGGTAGTCTCGGGCTTCTTTATATTGATCACGGTGTTCAGATCGAGAGGTTGAATGCCCGGGTACCGGTCTCGCGCTGTACGGGTTGGCGCTTATTGACCACCAGCTCGCCGCTTTTGATCAGCATTGCCCGGGTGATGTTGCGGCTCAGGCCAAGCAGGTTGGCGGTGTGCACCTGGTTGTAGTGGGAGAAACGGTAGGCGGCGCGCAGCAACAGCGCTTCGACCCGCTCATGCAGTGCACCGCTTTCCTCTTCGAACAGTTTCTGGAAGGCCTGTTCCAGCAGGGCTTCGGCGCTGTCGTTGTGGTTACTGCTCTCCTGGCGCTCTATGCGCAAATTGGACAAGTGCAGGTCATGGGCGCGTATCAGGTTGTCACGGCAGATCAGCAACGTGTGGTGAATGACGTTTTCCAGCTCGCGAATGTTGCCTGGCCAGGAATAGTTCACCAGTTTCTGCTGAGCCTCGGCATCCATCACAATCTCGCCGTAGCCGAGGCGTCTGCTGTACTCGGCAATGAAGTGGCGAATCAGCGGCAGGATATCGCCTGGTCGTTCACGCAGAGGGTTGAGTTCCAGGCTGACGACGTTCAGGCGGTAGTAGAGATCCTCGCGGAAATGCCCGGCATTGATCGCTTTTTCCAGTTGCACGTTGGTGGCGGCCAGTACCCGCACATTGATCGGGATGCTCTTGCGTGAGCCCAGGCGCACCACTTCCCGCTCCTGCAACACGCGCAACAGTTTGACCTGGATGGGCATTGGCAAGTCGCCGATCTCGTCAAGGAACAGCGTGCCGCCGTTGGCCTCTTCAAACCAGCCGGCCTTGGCGCTCAAGGCGCCGGTGAAGGCGCCTTTCTCGTGGCCGAACAACTCGGCTTCCACCAGCGTTTCAGAGAAGGCGCCGCAGTTCACCGCGATAAACGGCTTGTTGCGCCGGGCACTGAGGTTGTGCAGGTGACGCGCCACCAACTCCTTGCCGGTACCGGTTTCACCAATGATCAACACGCTGGCGTCACTGGGCGCGATCTGTTGCAGGTGCGCCAGCAGCGCTTGCGATTTAGGGTCTTCGAAAACCTGCGCAGTGGCGCGGATCGACGTGGCCAGTGCGGGTGAGGGCGGCAGCGTGAGTAGTTGCATGGTCGGGCCTATGAGTAAAAAGACGGTGTTTGTAGCGCCCCGTTTGGCGCCCAGCCGTTCAGTCGTAGACGGGCTGTTGGGCTGGCAACACTGCTGAGCTGCGTAAGGCACAACAGTATCGGTGTGTGCGGTGTTGAATGTAATTGATCTAACAAACATTAAATAAAGACATTTTAGTTATTAGCTTAAGGCGTTGCCGTGACGTGCCGGGCGGCTCTGGATCGCGGCCTGTGGAATTTTCTGTGGGTTCCCGGTGCAGGTGTTTTCCTGGCAACAGCCAATCAACAGTGTTGTTGGCTGGGCAATAGTTGCCACGCCGTCAGCGGGCTATGAGCGCTGGTCGCTCGGCCGGTTTTCTCTGGCCCGAGAGGCTTTGAGCCAGGCCCGGCGGCAACTGGTACAGCTCTTGCTCACCGCTGTCCCATACAGCCACGTTGCTGCTCAGCGCGCCGCAGAGCGCGCGCAACATACCGACGGCACGGATGCCGCGCGCCTTGCGCCAGAACGGGTTGCCCTGTCAGCCGCGCATTTATTATTGAGGCCTGTACCTATGAGCTTGGAGATTTTCTGGTTTCTACCCACCTCTGGTGACACCCGCTACCTGGGCAAGTCGTCGTCCGGTCGCCCGGCGACCAACGCCTACATGCGCCAGATTGCAGTGACCGCTGAAAGCCTGGGCTACGACGGTTTGTTGATTCCAACCGGCAGCAGTTGCCTGGACCCGTGGGTCACCGCTGCGAGCCTGGTGCCGGTGACCCAGCGGATCAAACTGCTGGTCGCATTGCGCACCTCGGTGAGCGGCCCGACGGTGGCGGCGCGGCAAGCCGCCACCCTCGACCAGGCGCTGAACGGCCGCCTGCTGCTCAATGTCGTACCCGGTGGCGATGCCACTGAGCTGGCGGCAGAGGGCGTTTACCTCGATCACGACCAGCGCTACGAAGCAGCAGACGAATTCCTTACCGTGTGGCGCCAACTGCTGGCCGGCAAGACCCTGGATTTCCAAGGCAAACACGTCAACGTCAAACAGGCTTCGAACGTCTTCCCGCCAGTGCAGACACCCTATCCACCGCTGTACTTCGGTGGCTCCTCGGCAGCCGCCCATGAGCTGGCGGCCAAGCACGTGGATGCTTATCTGACCTGGGGCGAACCGCCGGCCGCGGTGGCCGAAAAAATTGCCGATGTGCGTGAACGTGCGGCGAAATACGGGCGTACAGTGCGTTTTGGCGTGCGTCTGCATGTGATCGTGCGCGAGACCACCGAGCAAGCCTGGGCTGCCGCCGAACGGCTGATCAGCCACCTGGACGACGACACCATTGCCAGCGCCCAGGCCAACTACGCCCGCATGGACTCCGAAGGCCAACGACGCATGGCTGCCTTGCACGGCGGGCGGCGCGACCAACTGGAAGTCAGCCCGAACCTGTGGGCCGGGGTCGGTCTGGTGCGTGGCGGCGCGGGTACGGCATTGGTCGGCGACCCACAAACGGTTGCGGCGCGCTTGCAGGAGTACGCCGAACTGGGTGTCGACAGTTTCGTACTGTCGGGTTACCCGCATTTGGAAGAGTCGATTCGCTTTGCCGAACTGGTGTTCCCGCTGTTGCCTGGGAAAAAGCCGGTGACGCTTGCCGATCAAGTGCTGACGGGTGGCGCTTTCGACGCACGGGCGACGGTAAAACCCACGGTGAACGAGCCGGAGGTCCTGGCGTAATCCCAAACATGACGAGGGCCAAGGCGCAGGAGGCGGGCGGGGCGATCGACTATGCTCTGGTTGCATCCGCGGCGGGTGTGTTCCCGCCGGCCAAGGTCATCGTCAGGGGGCTACTCGATGAACAGGGGGGCCGATCGTTCGCTTCCACGTATCCCGCGAACGGTCTGGACGCTGGGTTTTGTCAGCCTGTTCATGGACCTGTCGTCCGAGCTGGTGCATAGCCTGTTGCCACTGTATCTGGTAGGTGAGCTCGGCATCAGCATCCTGGCGGTAGGCATCATCGAAGGGGTGGCAGAAGCCACCGCCCTGATCGTGAAAGTGTTTTCCGGGGCGTTCAGCGACTTCATCGGGCGGCGCAAGGAATTGTTGTTGCTTGGCTATGGGCTTGCGGCCCTGACCAAGCCACTGTTCCCGCTGGCCAGTTCGGCAGGTGTGGTATTTACCGCACGTATTCTGGACCGGATCGGCAAAGGTATACGCGGGGCGCCACGCGACGCACTGGTCGCCGATGTGGCGCCCGCCGCCATTCGCGGTGCCTGCTTTGGCTTGCGCCAGGCGATGGACACCGTGGGTGCCTTTCTCGGGCCGCTGCTGGCCATTCTGCTGATGACCGTCTTTGCCGGGGCGATTTCGTCGGTTCTGTGGTTTGCCGTGATTCCAGCAGCGCTGGCCGTCGGGTTGTTACTGGTGGGGATCCGCGAGCCTGTCCATGAGGCTGGCGAGCGGCACTTCCGTGCGCCGTTGCGAATGGCCTCGTTGAAGCAGTTTTCCGCCGAGTACTGGTGGGTCGTGGCCATTGGTGCGGTATTTTCACTGGCACGTTTCAGTGAGGCGTTTTTGATCCTGCGTGCGCAGCAGGCAGGTTTCGCGGCCACCTGGGTGCCTGTGGTCATGGTGGTGATGGCGGGTTTCTACATGGTGTCGGCATACCCGGTCGGTAAGTGGTCTGACCGCGTGAGCCGCACGTCGCTGTTGTCCATGAGCCTGGTGTTGCTGATACTGGCGGACGTTGTTCTGGCGCATGCCCAAAGCGCCTGGGCGATGATGGTCGGCGTTGCGCTGTGGGGGCTGCACATGGGCTTTAGCCAGGGCACGCTGGCCACACTGGTCGCCGATACCACGCCCGCCGCTCTGAAAGGCACGGCATTCGGGGTGTTCAACCTGGTCGGTGGGCTGGCCTTGCTGCTGGCGAGTGTGATTGCCGGCTGGCTTTGGCAAGCCTATGGTGCGGCGATGGCGTTCTACGCCGGTGCCGTGTTTTCGGCGCTGTCATTGCTCCTGCTGTTGGGCAAAACGCGCGTTGACTGACCTGGCCCGTACCCGCGCTGTTGGTGCACAAGCACCTTAAGGAACCCTTAAGCACCGCTGAAAGCCTGTTCAGCTTCCATTAAGTAATGGCCGTTATCGTGAAGTCATCTTTTCCTCTGCCTGAGGGCTTCTCGATGAAAAAGGCTGTCTTTTCCCTTGCACTCGCGGGTGTCGCCGCTGCCCCAGCATTTGCTCACGCTCGGGAAGTCACCCTCACCAGCACCTTGCAATCCTATCGGGGCAACGGTGCCTATGTTGCCATTTACCTGACCGATGCTCAGGGCAAGTACGAACGTACCCTGTGGGTGGCCGGCAAGAAGGCCAAGTACTACAAGCATCTGCGTGACTGGGCCCGTGGCAGCGGCCTGAATGCTGCCGAATTCGACGGCGTCAGTGGTGCCAGCGTCGGCAGTGGTGAAACGCTGAAAGTGTCGGTGGACATTGCTGATGCATTGATCGACGCCGGCTATCAAATCCGCATCGATACTGCGGTGGAAGACAAGCGCGAAAACAGCGCCGAAGTTCAGGTGCCGCTGACCCGCGAAGGTTCAGGCAAGGCCACGTCGGGCAACGGTTACGTCGATAGCTTCCGTTACGATCTCTGATACCGGTGAGGTACAGGCTAATGCTGCGCAAACTTCATTCATGGCCAGGTGTGGCGCTGAGTGTGCTGGTCATGGTCGTCGCCCTGAGTGGTGTGACCCTGGCACTGCAACCGACACTCACGCGTCTGGATGTCGGCAGCCCGCTGCAGGGGGTCAGCGCCGCCGTCGTCGCCTCGCGGATCACCCAGCAGGTTGCCGGTGTCGAACTGATCGAGCGCGCGCCGTCAGGCGAAGTTCGGGTGACCGTCGATTCGAAGCACGGCGGCGACACCTTGCGTGTCGATCCGCGCACTGGGGCAGCGCTTGGCTCCTATGAGCCGGGTGCCTTCATGGCCTGGATGCGGGACTTGCACCGTTCGTTTTTCGCGGGCGATGTGGGGCGCGGCGTCAGTGGTGTCGTCGCCCTGGTGATGGCGCTGCTGTCACTGTCTGGTGTGGTGCTGTTGGCCCGAAAAATGGGCGGGTGGCGCATGCTGCTGTCCCGGTCAACGGGCGAACGTTCTCAGCGCTGGCACTCGGCCGCTGGCCGCCTGAGCCTGCCGGGGCTGATACTGCTGTCGGTGACAGGCCTGTACATGTCCGGTGTCACCTTTGGCCTGATCGACGATGGCATGGCGCTTGAGCCGGCCTATCCCAGCCAGGTTGCACAAGGCCCGCATGCGGCCGTTGCTGACCTCAAGGCACTCAAGGCGGTTGATATCGCTGACCTGCGTGAGCTGGAGTTTCCCAAGCCCAATGACAGCAACGGAGTCATCACCCTTAGAACTGCGTCTGGCGATGGCTACGTCGACCCGGCATCAGGCGAACTGCTGAATTATCAGGCCCACACGCTGACGCGTCAGGTGTATGAGACGGTCTATCAATTGCACACCGGCGAAGGCTACTGGTGGTTGAGCCTGCTGTGTGGCCTGTGTGTGTCGGCAGTGCCGTTGTTGGCCATTACCGGCACACTGATCTGGTGGCAACGGCGCAAGCTGACGCCGACACTGCGTGCCAACGTCGGCGCGCAACAGGCGGATACCGTGGTGTTGGTCGGCAGTCAGTCGGCGACCACCTGGGCATTTGCCAGTGCCGTGCATGATGCGCTGACGAACGCTGGCCATGCCGTGCATACCGCCACCATGAACAGCTTGCAACCGCGCTATCGCCAGGCCAAGCGCCTGCTGGTACTGACCTCGACCTACGGCGACGGCCACGCCCCGGACTCCGCCAGTGCGTTCATGGCGCGTCTGCAACAGGCACAGTTGGGCCCGGACCTGAGCGTTGCGGTGCTGGGCTTTGGTGACTCGCGTTTCAAACAGTTCTGCGCCTATGCCCACCGGGTACAGGATGCCTTGCAGGGCGCGGGTTGCTCGATGTTGCTGCCCTTGGCAACGGTTGACCGTGGCGATGCCGAGGCCTTCAGCCAGTGGGGCAGTGCCCTTGCCGAACAGTTGGGGGTCGAATTGCTGCTGAAACCGGCACGCGTCTCGGTGCCGACACGCAGCCTCGAATTGATCGAGCGGGTGGTCTATGGCGAAACCGAGGCAACCAGTACCGCCGTCTTGCGTTTTGCACCGGTACCCGGCAGCGGTCGTAATCTGCTGTCCCGATTACTGGGCAAGGACCGCTTGCCAGCGTTCGAGCCCGGTGACTTGCTGGGTGTGGTACCGAGCCGCGGGGAAGAGGCGAGGTTCTACTCGATTGCCACCAGCCGTAGCGATGGGGTGGTGGAGATCTGTGTGCGCCGGCATGCGCAGGGGCTGTGCTCGGGATACCTGCATACGCTGCCGCTTGGCGGTCGCATCGAAGCGTTTGTTCAGCAACACCCGCATTTCCGCCCCAGTGCCGGGCAGGCACCGGTCATTCTGGTGGGCGCGGGTACCGGGATCGGACCTTTGGTAGGTTTTATCCGCAAGAACCACCGGGCGCGCCCGATCAACCTGTACTGGGGTGGGCGTTCGGCCACAACGGAGTTCCTCTATGAGGACGAACTGGGTACCTACCTGGAGGACGGACGGCTCCATCACTTGAGCACGGCGTTTTCTCGAGGTGCGGA
This sequence comes from Pseudomonas defluvii, assembly GCF_001695625.1. Lineage (GTDB taxonomy): Bacteria > Pseudomonadota > Gammaproteobacteria > Pseudomonadales > Pseudomonadaceae > Aquipseudomonas > Aquipseudomonas defluvii. The sequence goes on along the minus strand of NZ_MBPN01000002.1, from coordinate 24,516 downwards.
GCGCGCTTATGTTCAAGACCGTATTCGCGCCGATGCGCTGAAGTTGCAGGCGCTCATCCAGAGCGGTGCGCAGGTGCTGGTGTGCGGTGGGCGTGAAATGGCAGAAAGCGTCAGGCAGGTGTTTGATGGGCTGTTGGCACCCATTTGCCTGAACGTCGAAACCCTTAACGTACAGGGGCGATACCGTGAAGATGTGTTCTGAAGCGGCGGCGCTTGAGCGCTACAGCCTGAATGGCGAAACCATGGGAACCCGCTACAGCGCCGTCTTCTATGCGCCAGAGGGCCAGGACTTGGCGGTGTTGGATGCGCAGTTGTTTCAGGCGGTCGATGCCGTGGACCAGCAGATGTCCACCTGGAAGCCCGACTCCGCGTTGATGCAGTTCAACGCCTTGCCGGTGGGGGCGTGGAGGGTGATTCCCGACACCTTGCTGTGGGTCTTGTCGACTGCGCTGCGTATTGAGCATGAGTCACAGGGGGCCTTCGATATCGGCGTGGGCGACCTGGTCAACGCCTGGGGGTTTGGTGCGGGCTGCCAATCCGCCGAACTGCCGCTGGTGAAGGGAGGCCAGAGGCGAAACCGCGCCTCTGCGGCCCTTGAACTCGACTTCAGCGCTCAGCGTGTACGTAAACGCTTGCCCATTACCCTGGACTTGAATGGCATCGCCAAAGGCTTTGCTGTCGACCAACTGGCTCACTGCCTGGAACAGGCGGGCATCAGGCACTACCTGGTCGGCATCGATGGTGAGATGCGTGCCTCCGGGCACAAGCCCTCGGGCGAACCCTGGAACATCGCGATTGAAAAGCCGCTGCGTGGCCGGCGAGAGGTGATGGGGGTCATGGAACTCAGCGATGCCTCCATCGCCACCTCCGGAGACTACCGGCATTGGGTCGAGCGCGACGGCGTAGTGTATTCACACACCATGGACCCGGCCCGTGGCCGCGCACTCAGCTCGCCGCTGGCGGCGGTTTCGGTGGTTGCCACCAGCTGCATGTACGCGGATGCCTGGGCCACCGCGTTGATGGTGCTGGGCCCGGATGAAGGCGTTGCCTTGGCGCAGCAGCGGGGTATGGATGCGGTGTTTTTGCTGCGTGACGGCGATGGATTCAAGCAGATCGCTGTATTGGATGGCCAACTGCAATAGTTGGCACCTTGGTATTTACCCCCGCCAATACCATCGTAGGCAAGTCACTTCACAGGGGCTTGCCTGCGATATCCCGCGCCAAGACGCCTGCGCTTGGCGCTCTGAGTGAGCTTCAGAAATTTCCTACTCGGTTTGCTGAAACGTATGAGCGCGTATTGGCTTACTGTTGAATGAATAGGAAAAAGTACTGCGGCCTGTCCGACACGTTAACTGGATACCCCACTCACTGTCCTCTCACGGAGCGAGAAATGATTGTTCGACTGATTACAGGCGACCTCTGCGGATTCACGACAAAGCCTGGGACAGGCGTTGCGCCTGCGCGTTTGTCCTCTAAACGTCCTATGGCTCTGTAGGAAACATCTATGGCCATCTTCATTTCTCCCCCCGACCTGCTCCCGAGGTCGAACACGGTCGTCAGCTTTTCCGGTACAGCAGGTAAGCACTATGAGTAGCGTTCATGACCAGGCCATGCAGTATGTCTATCGACAAGTCCTTCAGCGGCTGATGGAACGCTTTTCCCCGGCTCAGCGCGCTTCATTGCAACTGTTGATCCAGCGCGTGATCGTCGCCGCGGGCGGCTATGAGCGCGTCGGTAGCTTCAAAGTGATGTATGCCCATGGGGGTGGCAAAGACAGTGTTCATGCCCTGGCATTTCTGCGGGCTGCGCAATTGAGCATTGCGGCTCGCGCTCACGCGACCTTCAACCTGCGCATTGCCACCGCCCGGCATGCGGGCATAACCGCTGACGTCATCGCGAACATCGAGCGTGGTTACTCGGCACTGTTTGTCCAGGATGATCCGCGTGTTGAAGTGCTGGTGCTCGATGATGGTGTCATGCAGCCGTTCGACAGTGCTCAGCTCTCGTCGCCGAACCAGCGTCAGGCAGACCGCAACGATCTGTTGTTGGCCGGGCATCTGGCGGGCGGGGTGGCTTGCCCCCCATTCTGTGGGTGCTGTTACGCGGGCCTGGCCGACCTGTACCGGCATGCAATGGCATGGGACGGCGGTGTGGATGCGGTCATCAGCGCCGACCCCTTGCCTGAGCGCAAGCGCTACCTGGCCTGGGGGCGGCGCAAGCTGGGGCGAGCGGGTGTTGGCCTCAGTGCCCAGGTTGCGACATTTCCCCGGGCGATGATCGACGCGCTGAGCGCGGTGCGGCGTCAACACCTGCAACGGTTGCTGGGCCTGCCGCTGCAAAACCAGTACTTCTCCGGCAATCAACGTCCTTTGCGGTTCATTGCGATCGATGATCTGGTTCACCAGCCGTTTGACGCGGAGTGTGAGGTGTTAAGCGCGTTTCTTGGTTTCCAGTGCAGTGAGCATTCGTGCGTGCTCAGCGAATCGGATTGCGTCACGCCACTGCTGAGCGCGCACCTGTGGGGCCTTCGGCGCGAGCATGTGCACGGGCAGTGCTACGCGGACGGCGTGAGCGATTACCTCAAGCGAGCCGGTATTCGGATGCAGCGCAAGCAGATGTCGCCGCTCCTGCAGCGCGAGGTCCTGGCTGCGTGGCAGGGCGCCGATCAGTTGGCACAGCGTCGCCAGCAGGCCGCTGATCTTGCCACTCAGGCCTATGGCTTGAGTGAGGCTCAGTTGATCTGTCTGCTGTTTGCGCCCTTTATCGAAGGCGGCAAGCGGCTGGAGGCGTTTTTGCGCCAGTGTCACCCGGGTATGCTGGTTGCGTTGCCCTACATGCACAAGGCGCTGCGTGAGCAGCGGGCACCTGAGCCGGTTGTTCAGTGGCTGGTGAACATCAGTGGCTTGCCGCTGTCGACCTTGCAGACGTTGTACTGGCTTGAAGCCGAGACGTTGAGTAAAACGCTCTGTCATCCGGTAAGCGATCTGTCGCCTGGCAGGGCCATGGCAAGCCGCTGATCACGGGAAGTTGCCAAGACAGCTGGTCTGTATGTATAACCAGTGCCTGGACATTCTGGTTGCCTGCCTGCTGTGATCGCTCACCCTGTTTCTGATCCGTTTTACTACCTCCACAACTTCCAGCAGGTACTGGACTGGTTGCTGCTGCGTTATGCCGATCTGCTCTCGGAGCAGGAGCATGATTTCATTCACCAGTTCGGCCAACAACCGCAGGCCACCCGGGCGATGCTGGTGCGCATGGTGATGCGCAAGGGGCAGTTGTTCCGCGCAAGCAAGTTGGAATACGCCGAAATCGGCCCGTCGGTTGAGGCCCTGGCGCCGTTGGTGGCCTTGGCGTGGGTCGACGATGATGCCGTGCTGAGCCTGGAACAGCTGTTCCAGATGCTGCGCAAGGATGAAATCGTTGACTGTTTCGCCACGGCATTGACGCGCCCGCGTGCGGCCAAACCCGAGCTTTTTGAACAACTGGCACCGCTGTACCCAGAGCCACGTCGTTTGTCCGAGTGGTATCCGGGGTTTGCCGAGGTTGTCTACGCGTGGCGCTTGCAAGCCCTGTGCGACCGCTTGCGCCTGCTGTTCTTTGGCAATCTGCACCAGGACTGGTCCGAATTCGTATTGGCTGACCTTGGCGTACTGCGCTACGAGCAGGTGGCGTTCAGTGCCGATTCCCGGGCGATGCGTGAGCGAAACGATGTCGAGGTCGCCTTGGCCCTGCATGAGTGTGCCGAGCAGTTGGCTGCGGGGGTTGCCGTCGAGCAGGTACTGGCGCGCGCCGAGTGCCTGCACAGCCTTAACCCCTGGCTGGAGCGCCGTCGCGCTCGTTTATTGTTCCACTTGGGCCAGCAGTGTGAGCGTGAAGGCAACTGGGCGCTGGCCCAGCAGATCTATCCGCTCAGTGCGCACCCGCAGGCGCCATTGCGCCACATACGGGTGTTGGAGCGCGACGAACAGTGGGCGGCCGCGCTGAATCTGGCTGAGGCGGTCAGTGAACAGCCGCTGAATGCACTGCAAGCGCAGGCGTTGGACCGCGTACTGCCGCGCCTGCGGCGCAAGTTGGGTGGGCCCGCGCAGCCGAGGCGCAGCGCACCTGACGTAAACCGGGTCGACCTCTGCCTGCCTCGCGAGCATTCGACGCTGGGTGTCGAGCGGGCAGTCCAACAGCACCTGGAGGAAGAGGGCGGTCAGGTATTCTACGTCGAGAACTGCCTGTTCAATGGCCTGTTCGGCCTGCTTTGCTGGGACGCGATTTTCGCGCCGCTGCCGGGGGCGTTCTTCCACCCTTTCCAACGTGGCCCTCAGGACCTTCATGACCCCGGTTTCCACGCGCGTCGTGAGGCGCTGTTTGGCGATTGCCTGGCGCAGTTGGAAGACGGTCGCTATCACCAGACGATTCGCGCCAACCATGTGGCGAAGCGCGGCTTGCAGTCGCCGTTCGTGGTGTGGGAGGTGCTTGACGAAACGCTGTTGGAGCAGGCCTTGGCGTGCCTTCCCGCTGAGCATCTGTCCGCGTGTTTCCGGCGCTTGCTGGAAGATATCAAGCATAACCGCGCCGGCATGCCGGACCTGATTCAACTGTGGCCCGAGGCGCGGCGTTACCGAATGATCGAGGTCAAGGGGCCTGGCGATCGTCTGCAGGACAACCAGCTGCGCTGGATAGCGTTCTGCAGTGAGCATGGCCTGCCGGTCGAGGTCTGCCATGTGCAATGGGCGCCGCAGGCGTCATGAGCTACGTAGTCGCGGTGCGTGCCCTCTGCGAATTCACCGCAAAACAGGGCGATCTTGACCTGCGCTTCACCCCGTCGCCCACGGCGCAGGAAGGGATAGCCGGGCATCGCCGGGTGGTTGCTCGGCGCGGGCCCGACTATGAAGCAGAAGTCACCCTGGAAGGCTGTTACGAGCAACTGCGCGTGCGCGGCCGCGCCGACGGTTACGCGCCATCAGCCAACCGTCTGGAGGAAATCAAGACCTACCGAGGCGACCTTGCCAGCCAACCGCATAACCACCGCGAGCTGCATTGGGCGCAGGCGCGCATTTATGGCTGGCTGCTGTGCAGCGCGCGGCTACTGACCGACATTCACCTGGCGCTGGTCTACCTTGATGTCGACAGTGACCGCGAGACGCGTATCGAGCAGCACTACCAGGCCGAGGCATTGGAACAGTACTTCAAGCAGCAATGTGCAATGTTTCTGGGTTGGGCGATCCCGCAGATGCAGCGCCTGAGCGAGCGAAACAGCGGGTTGCAGGCATTGAGCTTTCCCTATGCGCAGATGCGCAGCGGCCAGCGCGATCTGGCCGAAACGGTGTACAAGGCGGTCAGCACCGGCCGTTGTCTGATGGCCCAGGCCACAACGGGTATCGGCAAGACCCTGGGCACGTTGTTCCCGATGCTCAAGGCTGTCGTGCCGCAACAGCTGGACAAAGTACTGTTCCTGACCGCCAAGACGCCGGGCAGGGCCTTGGCGCTGGAGGCGGTGCGCCAGGTCATGACCAGTGCCCCGACGTTGGCGCTGCGCAGCCTTGAGCTGGTGGCCAGGGACAAGGCCTGCGAGTATCCGCAGAACGCCTGCCATGGCGAATCCTGCCCGTTGGCCAAGGGCTTTTATGACCGATTGCCGGCGGCTCGCCAGGCGGCCCGGGAAGTCGCCTTGCTGGATAAAGCCGCGTTGCGCGAGGTGGCGCTGACGCATCAGGTCTGTCCCTACTACTTGAGCCAGGAGATGGCGCGCTGGGTCGATGTGGTGGTCGCCGACTACAACTATTACTTTGATCAAAGCGCCTTGTTGTACGGCCTGGCCCAGGCCAACCAATGGCGGGTGGCGGTGTTAGTGGACGAGGCGCACAACCTGGTCGAGCGCGCCCGTCAGATGTACAGCGCGAGCCTCGATCAGTGGTTGTTGCAGAGCCTGCGTCGCAGCAAGCCTGTCGGCATGAGCAGTGCCCTGCAGCAACTCAATCGTCAATGGAATGCCCTGCACAATGACCAGGTTGCGCCCTACAGGGCCAGTGCCGAGTTGCCGACGGCCTTTCTCAAGGCCTTGCAGCGCTGCCTGACGCTGATTCAGGAACAGATGAATCAGGCCCCGTCGGGGCTGGACCCTGCACTGATGGACTTCTATTTCCGTGCGCTGCAGTTCAGCCGCTTGAGCGAGGTCTTTGATGAGAACTTCCTGTTCGACATCAGTAAGCGCGAGGGGCAGGGGCGGCGCAGCCTGTCCACCCTGTGCCTGCGCAACGTGCTGCCCGCGGCATTGATCGCGCCGAAAATGGCGGCGGCGCGCAGCGTTGTGCTGTTTTCCGCCACCCTCGGCCCCCGGCAGTTCTATGCCGACCTGCTGGGGATGCCAGGCGACACTGCCTGGCTGGAAGTGGCATCGCCCTTTGTCGCAGAGCAGTTGCAGGTGCGCGTGGTGAGTAATGTGTCGACGCGCTACCAGCACCGTCAGGCGTCTATTGCGCCTATCAGCGAGCTGATTGCCGAGCAGTACGCCCGGCAACCAGGCAACTACCTGGCGTTTTTCAGCAGCTTCGAGTACCTGCAGCACGTGGCCGAAATGCTGGCAACGCGGTACCCGGCCATTCCCCAATGGCGTCAGTCGCAAGGGATGGCGGAGGAGGCACGCCAGGCGTTTCTCGAACGCTTTGTCGAAGGTGGGCAAGGGGTTGGTTTCGCGGTGTTGGGCGGGGCGTTCGCCGAAGGGGTCGATCTACCGGGAACCCGCCTGATCGGCGCATTCGTCGCCACCTTGGGCCTGCCACAAGTCAACCCGGTCAACGAGCAGATCAAGCAGCGCATGGCCGAGCGGTTTGGCGCGGGCTTCGATTACACCTACCTGTACCCGGGCGTGCGCAAGGTTATCCAGGCCGCAGGGCGCGTCATTCGTGGCCCGCAGGACCGTGGGGTGGTCATGCTGATTGATGATCGATTCGCCGAGCAGAAGGTACAGCAGATGTTTCCAGTCTGGTGGGCACCGCAAAAAAAATAGTCGTCAGGGCAGGGAGCTTCCTCGTCGCCTTAAGGTCAAACTGCCAGTAAACTGTGTCCTTTCATTACCCTGAACACCCATTCTTGAGGTTTTGCATGAAGCTCAGTCCCCTGGCGGGCAAACCGGCACCTGCGTCGATCCTGGTCGATATCCCTCGACTGCTGACCGCCTATTACTCTGGCCGGCCGGACGCCGGCATCGCCACCCAACGCGTGGCGTTTGGTACCTCCGGGCATCGCGGCAGTTCGCTGGAGTTGAGTTTCAACGAAGACCATGTGCTGGCTATCAGCCAGGCCATCTGCCTGTATCGCAAGGTCAAAGGCATCGATGGTCCGCTGTTCGTCGGCATCGACACCCATGCACTGTCCACCCCGGCAGCGGCTACCGCACTGCAGGTGCTGGCGGCCAATGGCGTCGAAGTGATGCTGGCCAAGGACGATGAGTACACGCCAACGCCAGCAGTGTCCCACGCGATTCTCTGTTACAACCGTGGTCGCAGCCGCGGGCTTGCCGATGGTGTGGTCATCACGCCGTCGCACAACCCACCACAGAGCGGCGGTTTCAAGTACAACCCGCCCAATGGCGGCCCGGCTGACAGCGACGTCACCAAGTGGATCGAGGCCAAGGCCAACGAACTGCTGGCCGATGGCCTGAAAGATGTGAAACGCATGGACTACGAGCAGGCGCTCAAGGCCAGCACGACCCATCGCCATGACTACCTGGGCAACTACGTCAGCGATCTGATCAATGTGATTGATTTCGATGCTATTCGTGGTGCCAACCTGCGCCTGGGCGTTGACCCGCTGGGCGGTGCCGGTGTGCGCTACTGGTCGGCCATTGCCGATCACTATCGCCTGAACCTGGAGGTGGTCAACACTGAGGTCGACCCGACCTTCCGCTTCATGAGCGTGGACTGGGACGGCCAGATCCGCATGGACCCGTCCTCGCCTTATGCCATGCAGGGCCTGATCGGCCTGCGTGAGCGTTTTGACGTTGCCTTTGCCTGCGACCCCGACCACGACCGCCACGGCATCGTCACGCCGAACGGCCTGCTGGCACCGAACAACTACCTGGCGGTTGCCATTGACTACCTGTTCCAGAACCGTCCGCAGTGGCGCGCCGATGCAGCCGTCGGCAAGACGGTGGTCAGCAGCGGCCTGATCGACCGGGTGACGGCACGCTTGGGGCGTCGCCTCTATGAAGTACCGGTGGGTTTCAAGTTCTTCGCCGAAGGGTTGTTCGACGGTTCGCTCGGTTTTGGTGGCGAAGAGAGTGCAGGCGCTTCGTTCCTGCGCAAGGATGGCAGTGTCTGGGCCACCGACAAGGACGGCCTGATCCCGGCGTTGCTGGCGGCGGAAATCACTGCACGTACCGGGCGTAACCCGAGTCAGGCCTATGCGGCGCTGACTGCCGAGCTGGGTGAGCCATTCGCAACGCGTGTCGAGGCCAAGGCCAACCCGCAACAGAAAGCCTTGTTGAGCAAACTGGCGCCGGAGCAGGTGAAGTCCACTGAGCTGGCCGGTGAGCCGATTCAGCAGATCCTCAGCCATGCTCCAGGCAATGGCCAGGCCATTGGCGGTTTGAAAGTGATGACCGCCAACGGCTGGTTTGCGGCGCGTCCGTCGGGTACCGAGGACATCTACAAGATCTACGCCGAAAGCTTTATCGATGATGCGCATTTGCAGCGCCTGGTAAGCGAAGCCCAGGAATTGGTCGACAACGCCATTTCTTGATCATCGGTCGCGCACAAGCCCCGCGCCTACAGCTTGCGCGGGCCCTGTTGGAGCAGGCTTGCCTGCGATAGCGTCGGTGGGGTATCCGTGAGTTCGCGGCGTTTGCATCGCGGGCAAGACCCGCTCCCACAGCTAGCGCGGGCCCTGTTGGAGCAGGCTTGCCTGCGATAGCGTCGGTGGGGTATCCGTGAGTGCGCGGCGTTTGCATCGCGGGCAAGCCCGGCTCCTACAGGCTGCGCGGGCTTTGTTGGAGCTGGCTTGCCTGCGATAGCGTCGGTGGGGTATCCGTGAGTTCGCGGCGTCTGCATCGCGGGCAAGACCCGCTCCCACAGCTTGCGCGGGCTTTGTTGGAGCTGGCTTGCCTGCGATAGCGTCGGTGGGGTGTCCGTGAGTTCGCGGCGTTTGCATCGCGGGCAAGCCCGGCTCCTACAGGCTGGCGCGGGCTTTGTTGGAGCTGGCTTGCTTGCGATGGCCTCGATGCGGTGTCAGTGAGTGCGCGGCGTCTGCATCGCGGGCAAGACCCGCTCCCACAGGCTGCGCGGGCTTTGTTGGAGCAGGCTTGCCTGCGATAGCGTCGGTGGGGTATCCGTGAGTTCGCGGCGTCTGTATCGCGGGCAAGCCCGGCTCCTACAGGTTCTATGGGAGCAGGCTTGGCGGGGGCGGTCAGGCGACATCCACCAGAACGATTTCGCTGTCCTCCAGCGCAGTCACCCGCAACAACGATTCATCTTCGATCGCCAGGCCGTCACGGGCAGCGGCGCGCACACCGTTGACCTCGACCAGCCCTTTGGCCGGCACCAGATAGCCGCGACGTCCGCTGTCCAGCACGTACTCGGCGCTTTCTCCGGCTTTCAGGGTAGCCGCGACCAGCCGTGCGTCAGCCCGAATGCGCAAGCTCTGCTCATCACCTTCACGACCACTGGCCAGGGTCACGAAGCCTTCACCGCGCTCTCCCTTGGGAAACGGACGGGTGCCCCACGAGGGCGCCTCGCCGCTGCGCTCTGGAATGATCCAGATCTGGAAGATGCGTGTATTAACCTTCTCCAGGTTGTACTCACTGTGGACGATCCCGGTCCCGGCGCTCATCACTTGCACATCGCCCGCTTCGGTACGGCCTTTGTTGCCCAGGTTGTCTTGGTGGCTGATAGCACCTTCGCGGACATAGGTGATGATCTCCATGTCGCGGTGTGGGTGTGGTGGGAAACCGCTGCCTGCGGCGATCAGGTCATCGTTCCAGACCCGCAGGGTGCCCCAGTGCATGCGCTCGGGGTCGTGGTATTCGGCGAATGAGAAGTGATGATGGGCATCCAGCCAGCCGTGGTTGGCATGGCCCAGTGTGGCGAACGGGCGAAGTTGCAGCATGATTCATCTCCTCGGCAAGGTTTATGTGAACGATGATCGCCCAATTAATGATCGAAATTAAGCGTAAATTATGGCTGATTCTGATCGGTTTATTAGATGCTTAAGGTGCAGTGATTGATTCACTTCATCGCCTAATTGACTGATCTGTAAGCATTCGGCTGGTGCTTTGCGGTCAATGGAGCGAACATGGCGGCAGAGCCCTTTTCAGTTGGAGTCGGTGTGTCACACGAGCGCCCCAAGCACCCCCCGGAATTAACCCCGCCGGCCCAGTTACCCTGGGTCAGACGGCTGCTGGCCCGTGTACTGGGTCGAGGCCTGAGCCGGCTGCAGGCTCAGCACCGCGACTCGTGGTTTCAGGGGCATGCCAGCGGTCAACGTACCGGCCATGCCGAGGGCCTGCGCGAGGGTTATGAGGAGGGCCGTGTCGACGGCTTCGAGGCGGGCCGCCAGGTTCTGGTGATTCGTGATACCCGCCCCGATGCCCACGCAGTGCCGGGGCAGGACGACAGCCTGTTCGACGATTGGCGCCTGCCGCTCACCACGGAGCTTAAAAAACGCTTCAAGGCCGACGTTGCGCAGCGCTTGCCAGCCCAGGCGCAGCCAAGTACTGCGCAATGGAAAATGATCTTCAGTGAGACGCCTTCGACCTGCGTGATTGCCGGTGCCGGTGCCGGCAAGTCGACGTCCCTGGTGCTGCGTATTCTGCTGTTGCGTCACTACCTGGGCTATGAACTGGACGCCATGACCGTGGTCACGTTCACGCGCGAGTCGCGCAAGGACTTCATCGCACGACTGACCCAGGTGTTTGCCCTGTGGGGTATCAACCTGAGCCCGGTAGAGGCCCGCGAGTTGGTGCGCACCTTCCATTCGCGGATTCTGCCACTGGTGCGCAGCCTGCCGGGTTTCAGCCAGCTGCGGGCCTTTGAGACGCTGGGCAGTGAGGTACCGGGTGGCAGCGAGTCGAATGCCGAGACCAACCCGTTCGACCTGCGTATCAATGATGCCCAGCGCCAGCAACTGAACCTATGCTACCGCGACCTGATGCAGGGCAGCCCACGCTTTGCCGAGTTGATCATGTCCCTGCGGCGCCAAGCCTTGCAGCTCAAGGCATTGGACCGCGATCATCCCGACGTGCAGAAGCGTGTGGCCGTGACGCAACTGTCCGCCGAGCGCGACGAGGAGTTGTGCGACACGATTGAAGACCTCTGGTTCAGGGCGGGCGCGTGGCCGATCAAGGGCATTGAGCCACGTCGGGAAACCCTGGAGATCAATGGCAGCCGTTTTCACGTCCATGGCTATATTGCCGAACTCGATGCCTGGGTGGTACTGGGCTTCGATCCCGGGGAAAACAAGGACTACAAACGTTCGAACGCCAAGTTACCGGTGTGGGCCGAATGGGTTATCAAGCGCACACTGTTTCAAGCTTTCTGCGATAAACCCTTGATATGGCTGGAAAACTATTCGGCAGCCAAACGCTTGACCGCCTCCCTTGCAACGGATGCCGTGGCCGGGCCGGGCTTTGACTACAAGGTCAAGGGCGAGCTCTCGTCGGTGCCGCTCCTGGATGCTTTCGTCAGTGCTGCCGGGTTCATCGAGAACCTCGGGCTGGATGTGGGCGCGGCAGTCGCAAGCATGAGTTTTCCGGCAGGTGACAGTGATGCACTGTTCTTCGAGGCGTTGAGCCTGTACTGGCGGGCGCTGGAGAACCACCTGTTGGCGCAGTCGCCGCCGATCATGAGCTATAACCGGATGTTCGCCCTGTTCTCGGAGAACAACCCCGAGAACCTGCGCTTGTTGCCCGATGCCTTGCTCAGGCCTTTGGCGCACTTGATGATCGACGAGTTCCAGGATGTCTCGCCGCAGATCGTTTCCTGGCTACGGGCCAGCCTGCGTGAAATCCGTCGGCGCGGGCCGGCATTGCATGTGGGGCGCACCGCCCAGCATTCGTCGCTGCTGTGTGTGGGCGATGACTGGCAATCGATCTACGGCTGGCGCGGTAGCTCACCCAAGTACTTCATGGAGTTCACCAAGGAATTCGTCTCGCCGGCCAATACGCGGGTGATGCTCAGCGACAATTACCGCAGCCACCAGCACATCATCGATGCGGCCGAGCACATCGTTAAGCCGGCGCCGGCGATCAACGGCAAGAAAGCCAAGGCCTGCGGCCTGGCGGCCGAGGATGCAGTGCCGGTCACGGTACAGCCGCGTGACGAGGCTGCGCTTGCCCAGCAGTTGATGGCGCATTACCGGCAGGGCGATTCGGTGATGATGTTGTATCGAAAAAGCAGTGATAAGTCATTGATTTCAGAGTATTTACAGCCACTGATCAATCATGAGAAAAGCCTTGCGCCGGGGCAGCGCCGGTTCCGTCAGTTGACCTACCACAGCGCCAAGGGGTTGCAGGCGGATGCGGTGTTCATGCTTGGCGATTGTCAGCACGTGACCCGTTCCCCGTATAAGAACCAGGTCTATCGCCAGGCTGGGCTTGGCCGTAGCGGTGACCCTGAAGCCTACGACAACGCGCAGAAGGATGAGGTCCTGCGCCTGGCCTATGTCGCGGTTACCCGCGCCGTCAGGCATTGTTACTGGCACGTCGAGACGCCGACCGGGGAGGCGCAGAACCTGCCCCGGGCATCGTCTCAGGTTGATGGCAGTAAAGCGTTCTTCGATGACCTCAGGCCTTGAGTGCGGTCGCTATATCGCGTTTCCGTGTCCGGTTCGCGCTTGCTGACAGTCATGGCACCAGGTGTTCTGGCGAGTTGAAGTTGCTCAGGCGTGGATCGTCAAGCGGATAGTCCAGCGCCTGCAGTGGCTGCGCCAGCAGGGCTCGCAGCAGGCTGCGCTCACCCTGGCTCCAGCGCTGGCGAAGGTCGTCGAGCAGACTGCTCGGCAGCAGGCAGAACATCGGTTGCCAGTGGCCATCCTGACGGATCATCGCCGGTCGCCCCTGATCGTTCGCCTGGCTCAGCAGGTCAAGAACCAGTGTGCGGTCGATCAGCGGTGCATCGCACGCGAGCACCAGTAGCCACGGGTGACGCGCCTGGGCCAACCCGCTGAGCACACCGGCCAACGGGCCTGGATAGTCGCCTGATTCGTCACTGACCAGATGATCGGCATAGGGCCGGTACTGCTCGGCGTGGCGGTTACAGGAAATGATCAGGTCATCGGTCAGTGGACGCACCACGGCCTGGGCGTGGGCAATCAGGGGCTGCCCGTGCCAGGGAATCAGGCCCTTGTCGCGTCCGCCCATACGCTGGCCACGACCGCCCGCCAAGAGGAGGATGGAGCAGGGCGACGGAAGCTGGATCATGATGTTTACCTGTAGCGCCAAAGCCGCTCACGATCCCATGACCGGCTTTGGCTGTCCATCAGCTTTCCAGGCTGACCGTGCCCTCAGGCTGGCGTCGTCGCGTGCCCGCCAGGCGCATGACCACCACGAAAAACACCGGTACGAATACCACGGCCAGCGTTGCGCTGAGCATGCCGCCAATTACCCCGGTGCCGATCGCCTGCTGGCTGGCCGAACTGGCGCCAGTGGCGATGGCCAGCGGCACGACGCCAAGGATGAACGCCAGTGAGGTCATGACGATGGGACGCAGGCGCAGGCGCGCGGCCTGTACCGTCGCGTCTATCAGGTCGTGGCCTTCGTCCACCAGATGCTTGGCGAATTCGATGATCAGGATCGCGTTCTTCGCCGACAGGCCGATCAAGGTGATCAGGCCGACCTTGAAGAACACGTCGTTGGGCATGCCTCGCAGGGTTACTGCGAGCACCGCGCCCAGCACGCCCAGGGGCACCACCAACAGCACCGCGGTCGGGATCGACCAACTCTCATAGAGTGCCGCCAGGCACAGGAACACCACCAGCAGCGAGAGCGCCATCAGCATGGGCGCCTGGCTGCCGGACAGCCGCTCCTGCAGCGACAGGCCGGTCCACTCCAAGCCCATGCCCAGTGGTAACTGGCTGACCAGGCGCTCGATCTCTGCCATGGCCTCGCCCGAGCTGTAGCCGGGCGCTGGTTCACCGGACACCGCGATCGCCGGATAACCGTTGTAGCGCGTCAACTGCACCGGCCCGGATACCCAATGGGCGCGGGTGAACGCCGACAGTGGCACCATCTTGCCGCCGCTGTTGCGGACATGGATTTTCATCAGGTCTTCGACCTGGCTGCGGCTGTCGCCCTCGGCCTGTACCACCACCCGCTGCATCCGGCCCTGGTTGGGGAAGTCGTTGACGTAGGTCGAACCGATAGCGGTGTTGAGCACGGTGCCGATGTCGGCAAAGGAAACGCCCAGGGCGTTGGCCTGCTTGCGGTCTACCTCCAGTTGTACCTGAGGGCTTTCGGCCAGGGCGCTTTCACGTACGTTCATCAACACCGGGCTTTTCTCGGCAGCGGCCAGTAGCTGATCGCGTGCGGCCATCAGGTTGGTGTGGCCGAGACCGCCACGGTCCTGCAGGCGGAACTCAAAGCCGCTGGACGTGCCAAGCCCGTCGACCGGTGGCGGCAGCACCGAGTAGGCAATTGCGTTCTTGAACTGGCTGAAAGCGGCGGTGGCGCGCTCGGCGATGGCCGCTGCACTGTCCTCGGCGCTTCGCTCGGACCAGTCCTTGAGTGTGGTGAAGACCAGCGCCGCATTCTGCCCGGTGCCGGAAAAGCTGAAGCCCATGATCACCGTGGTGTTGCCGATACCGGGTTCTTCAGCGTTGTGCGCTTCGATCTGCGCCGCAACCTGCTCGGTACGTGGCTTGCTGGCACCGGGCGGGAGCTGGACGTCAGTGATGGTGTAGCCCTGGTCTTCGGTCGGCAGGAACGAGGAGGGCAGTTGGCTGAACAGGTAGCCCAGGCCGGCCAGCAGCAGGCCGTACACCAGCAGGTAGCGTCCGCTGCGCTTTAGGGCATGGGTCACCCAGGATTGGTAGCCGTTGGTGAGGCGCTCGAAGCGCCGGTTGAACGCGCCAAAGAAACCGCGCTTTTGCGCATGACTGCTTTCGATGGGCTTGAGCAAGGTGGCGCACAGGGCGGGTGTCAGGCTCAAGGCGAGGAAGGCCGAGAACAGGATCGACACCGCCATCGCCAACGAGAACTGCTGATAGATCACTCCCACGGAGCCTGGCATGAAGGCCATCGGCAGGAACACCGCGACCAGCACCAGGGTAATCCCGACGATGGCCCCACTGATCTGGCCCATGGCCTTGCGGGTGGCCTCTCGGGGCGGCAGGCCTTCCTCGGCCATGATCCGTTCGACGTTTTCCACCACCACGATGGCGTCATCGACCAGGATGCCGATGGCCAGCACCATCCCGAACAGGGTCAGTACGTTGATCGAGAACCCCATGCCGAGCATTACTGCAAAGGTCCCCATCAGCGCCACAGGCACCACCAGGGTCGGGATCAGGGTGTAGCGGATATTCTGCAGGAACAGAAACATCACCGCGAACACCAGTAGCATCGCTTCGAGCAGGGTGTTGATGACCTGTTCGATGGAGACTTTCACGAACGGCGAGGTGTCATAGGGGATGTCGTAGCGGGCGCCTGCCGGAAAGTAGCGCGACAACTCGTCCATCTTGGCGCGGACCAGGGTCGCGGTTTGCATGGCGTTGGCACCTGGTGACAGCTGTACGCTGAAGGCGGTCGACGGCTTGCCGTTGAGGCGCGTGCCGAACTGGTACTCCTGGCTGCCAATCTCTACCCGTGCGACGTCGCCGAGGGTTACCCGCGAGCCATCCGGGTTGGCCCGCAAGACGATGTCGGCGAACGCCTCCGGTGTCGACAGTTGGCCTTCGACTACCACGTTGGCGGTTATTTCCTGGGTCGCCCGGCCTGGCAGGTCACCGATACTGCCGGGTGCTACCTGGGTGTTTTGTGCGGCAATGGCCAGGTTGACGTCTTCGGGGGTCAGGTTGAAGCCGATCAGTTTCTGCGGGTCGATCCAGATGCGCATGGCGCGCTCGGCGCCGTACAGCTGCGCCTTGCCGACACCGTTGAGGCGGCGGATCTCGTTCATGACGTTGCGCGCCAGGAAGTCGCTGAGGGCGACTTCGTCCAGAGACTCGTTTTCAGCCGTCAGGGTCACCAGCATCAGGAACCCGGTGGAAACTTTCTCCACTTGCAGGCCTTGCTGAGTGACCGCGCGCGGCAAACGCGACTCGACGATTTTCAGGCGGTTTTGCACATCCACCTGAGCCAGTTCAGGGTTGGTGCCCGGCTCGAAGGTGGCGGTGATGGTGGCGCTGCCCAGGCTGCTTTGCGACTGGAAGTACAGCAGGTGGTCGGCACCGTTGAGCTCCTGCTCGATCAGGCTGACGACGCTCTCATCGATTGTCTGTGCCGATGCACCCGGGTAGACGGCATAGATCTCTACCTGTGGCGGGGCTACGTTAGGGTATTGGGCCACCGGCAGTTGCGGGATGGCCAGCGCGCCGGCCAGCAGGATGAACAGCGCGACCACCCAGGCGAACACCGGGCGGTCAATGAAAAATTGCGGCATTGATCAGGCCCTCATTGGCCAGTGGTCTGTACGACAGAAGCGGCATCCTTGGCGGCAGGGGTGACGTGCACCTGATCACCTACGCGCACATGTTGCAGGCCTTCGATGACTACGTGCTCGCCTGGAATCAGGCCTTCGCTGACGATCCAGCGGTCCTGTTGCGCGCTGCCCAGCACGATCGGGCGCTCGCTGATGCGTTGCTCGGCATCCACCAGCAGCACACGCGGTTGGCCGGCGCTGTCACGCAGGATGGCGCGCTGCGGCACGCTGATTGCCTGTTGCTTGATGGCCTGTTCCAGGCGAACGCGGATAAAACTGCCCGGCAGCAGGTCAAGATCAGGGTTGGGGAACTCGCTGCGCAGGGTAATCTGCCCGGTGCTCGGGTCGACACTGATGTCCGAAAACAGCAACTTGCCGGGCAACGGGTAAGCCGTGCCGTCGTCCTGGATCAACGTGGCACGTGCCTGGTCCTGGCCGACCTGTTGCAGCTCGCCGGCGCGCAGTGCCCGGCGCAGGGCGTTCAGCTCCCGGGTGGACTGGGTCAGGTCGGCGTGGATCGGGTCCAGTTGCTGGATCGTCGCCAGAGGCGTCGACTCGTTCTGCCCGACCAGTGCGCCCTCGGTGACCAAGGCGCGGCCAATACGCCCGGAAATCGGCGCGGTGACGGTGGCATACCCCAGGTTCAGGCGTGCGCGCTCAAGTGCAGCCTTGGCAGCAGCGACGTCCGCATTGGCCTGGAGAGCGGCGGCGCGGGCGTTGTCGTAGTCCTGGCGGCTGATCGCATTGATGGCGATCAACTCGCTGTAGCGCTGGTCCTGCAGGCGCGCCTGGAACTGGTTGGCCTCGGCTTTGGCCAGGGCGGCACGGGCGCTGTCGTAGTCGGCTTGAAACGGTGCCGGGTCGATGCGGAACAAGACCTCGCCCTGTTTGACGTCGCTGCCTTCGCGGTACACCCGCTTGAGCACCACGCCGGCGACTCGCGCGCGCACCTCTGCGGTGCGCGGGGCCAGAATGCGCCCGGACAACTCGCTGCTGATGGCCAAGGGTTCGACACGCACGGTTTCCACCGAAACAGGGCGTGGCGGTGCTTTTTCTTCGACCGGGGCTTGCTTGTCGCAGGCCGCCAGCGTGAGGCCGAGCAGGACAAGGGCGGGTAGGGTGCGTAGACGGGAGGGGCTTGGGCTGGACATGCGGATCTTCCGAAAATGACCCGGCCATGCTAAGGCAGGCACCCCCGGCGCAACTGTTAAGCTCTGTAGGCGGTCTGTGAAAAAGTGTGAAGATTACCGCCTCGCGTGTGCGAGGTTCGATATCCTGCCGGACTCATTTGCGCTTACGCACTTTCCATGACAAATATTCTTTTGGTCGAAGACGACAGCGCGCTGTCCGAACTGATCGCCAGCTACCTGCAACGCAACGGTTTTTTCGTCCGGGTGATCGCTCGCGGCGACCACGTGCTTGAGGAAGCACGCCGTAACAAGCCCGACCTGGTCATCCTCGACCTGATGCTGCCGGGCCTGGACGGTTTGCAGGTTTGTCGGCTGCTGCGTGCCGAGTCGGCCGTGTTGCCCATCCTGATGCTCACCGCGCGTGATGACAGCCATGACCAGGTGCTGGGCCTTGAGATGGGGGCCGACGATTATGTCAGCAAACCCTGTGAGCCTCGGGTGCTGCTGGCGCGGGTGCGCACGTTGCTACGGCGCAGTAGCGTCAATGAACCTCAAGTGGCTTCGGACCTGATCCAGATCGGTGGCCTGCAGATCGACCTCACCGAGCGCAGTGTGCACTGGGACGCGCAACCGGTGGAGTTGTCCAGCGGCGAGTTCAACCTGTTGGTGGTGCTGGCGCGTAATGCCGGCACGGTACTCAGCCGGGATTGCATCCTGCAGCACCTGCGCGGTATCGAGTTCAACGGCACTGACCGCTCGGTGGATGTCGCTATCTCCAAGTTGCGCCGCAAGTTTGACGACAATGCGGGCGAAGCACGCAAGATCAAGACGGTTTGGGGCAAGGGTTACTTGTTCAGCCGAGTCGAATGGGAATGCTGAAGGCGCTGCCCGAACCATGCTGAAAATCCTTGTCCGCCTGTACCTGATCACCATCGTCAGCTACGCCGGGGCCATCTTCCTGATTCCCGAACTGATCCTGAGCGTGTTCCACGAGCGCTACGAAGCCTACAACCTGCAGCAGGCCCAAGGTGTGCAGCGCTTGATGCTCAAGCAGTTCCAGCACGTGCCCTCGGCCCAGTGGCCTGAAGTGGCGCAAGCGTTGGCAGCTGACTTTGCACCGCTGGAAGTCGAATTGCGCCGTCAGGACGAGACTGAACTGAGCCCTGTCGAGCGCGCGCGCCTGGGCGCCGGGCAGTTTGTCGTTCGGGTGGGCGAATGGGGCTACTACAGCACCGCCATTGCCCCCTTGGACGACCAGTGGCTGGTTGAGTTGCGCAACCCGCCGGACCCTCTGGAGATCAACCTGTTGTCCTGGGGGATTACCGTATTGATCGGCGCGGCCTTGCTCAGTTGCCTGTTGCTCTGGGTCTGGCCGCACTGGCGAGACCTGAAACGGCTACAGGCGACGGCCCAGCGCCTGGGCCAAGGGCAGTTGTCGGAGCGTACGCACATTTCGCCGCGCTCGGATATCGGCGACCTGGCCACGGTCTTCGACACCATGGCCCAGGATATTGAGCGCTTGTTGACCCAACAGCGTGAATTGCTTAATGCCGTCTCCCATGAACTGCGCACCCCACTGACCCGGCTCGACTTCGGGCTGGTGTTGCTGTTCGACGAAGTGCCGCCGGCCAGTCGCAAGCGCCTGCTGGAACTGGTTGGCCATGTGCGGGAACTGGATGAGCTGGTCCTGGAACTGCTGTCCTACAGCCGCTTGCAGACGCCCGGGCAGTTGGCTGAACGCGTCGAGGTGTCGTTGAGCGAGTATGTCGACAGTATCCTCGGCAGTTTCGCCGAGGAACTGGATGGCCGTGGTATTGAGTGGGAGGTGCAGGCCGAAGCAGGCTTGCCGCGTTTCGTGCTCGACCCGAGGCTCACGGCGCGGGCGGTTCAGAATCTGATACGCAACGCCATGCGCTACTGTCACCGCAGTTTGCTGTTGCGCGTGGACATGGACGAGCAGGGTGCCTGCCTGTTGACGGTGGAAGACGACGGCATTGGCATTCCACCTGAGGAGCGTCAGCGGATTTTCCAGCCGTTCTACCGCCTGGACCGCAGCCACGATCGCACCACCGGTGGTTTTGGGCTTGGCCTGGCGATCAGTCGACGGGCGATCGAGAGCCAGGGTGGAAGCCTGACGGCGGAGCAGTCGGCGCTGGGCGGTGCGCAGTTCAGGATTCGCTTGCCCCGTGGCTAGTCGGCAAGCGCCATCACGCAGGTGCGGCACAGGTAGGTGTAGTGCACTATTTTTCGGTAACTGTATGGCTGTTGCAGCAGCGGGCTCCGTTAGTGTCGTGACACAACTATTCCAAGGATGCCGCAGCCATGTTTGCCTCCCTCGATCTGCTTCTAGCCTTTGTGCTCTTTGCCTTTGTGTCCTCGATTACGCCGGGGCCGAACAACACCATGTTGTTGGCCTCCGGGGTGAATTTTGGCGTGCGTCGTTCGATTCCTCACGCCGTCGGCATCAGTGTCGGATTCATGGTCATGGTGCTGGCGGTAGGCTTTGGACTGGGTGAAGTATTCAAGACGTTTCCTCCCCTCTACACCGTGTTGCGTTATGTGGGTGCCGCATACCTGTTGTACCTGGCCTGGAAGATCGCAACGTCCGGCCCGCTGTCGGCGACCCGCTCGGAAACGCACAGGCCACTGGGGTTCTGGGGCGCGGCGGCGTTTCAATGGGTTAATCCGAAGGCCTGGGTGATGGCGGTTGGTGCGATTACCACCTACACCCCGGCGCAGGGTTACCTGACCAATGTCATGGTCATTGCCACACTGTTCGCGTTGGTCAACCTGCCCAGCGTCTGTGTCTGGGTCATGTTTGGCAGTGCGTTGCGTCAGGTGTTGCAGAACCCACGTTGGTTGATGGCATTCAATTGGCTGATGGCGGCATTGCTGGTGATTTCGCTGTACCCATTGTTGTTTGCCTCACACAGTTTTCAGTAAGCGTGCGAGGCGTGGAACCGGCGATTTCAGACAAACACGCCGACTAAATCGCAAGGTGCTTGAACTTGCCAGGGGGCGACGTTGTAATCAGCCTCCCTGGCTATTGTGCCGCCCTGTATTCAGTGACCTGCATGCACCTCGTTCCGTGGTCTTTTCCGTCTTCAGCCGGTTTCACCTTGCGTGGCTGGCGTTCGCCGCCCAGTGGCAAGCCGTTGTTGCATTTTCTGCACGGCACCGGTTTCTGCTGCCTGGCCTACCGGCCCATGCTGGAGGTGCTCAGTGAGTCCTTCGATCTGTGGCTGAGCGATGTCCAGGGCCATGGCGACAGCGACCATGGTGGGGCGTTTCTTGGTTGGAACCGTACCGCCGAGTTGGCTGTTGAGGCCTTTGAGGCTGGGCGTGGCGCCTATGCCGACGTGCCCTGTTTTGCGCTGGGGCACAGCTTCGGTGGGGTAGTGACCAGTTTGATCCTGGCCCATGAACCGACGCTGTTTCAACGGGCGGTGCTGCTTGATCCGGTACTGTTCAGCCGCTCGATGATCGCCGTGTTGGGCGTGGCGTCGATGGTGGGCATGCACCGTCGGCATACCTTGGCGCGCAAGGCGGCCACGCGCCGCAGCCACTGGCCGGACCGTGCCGCTGCCCATGCAGGGCTTCAGGGGCGGGGAACCTTCAAGGGCTGGAGCGATGCGGCGCTGCAGGCTTATGTGGAGCATGCCTTGACGGATTGTGGCGAAGGGGTAGCGTTGAAGTGTCGGCCCAGCCGCGAGATGGAATTGTTCAGTTCCTTTCCGCGGCGGTTGTGGGCATCACTGGCCAAGGTCAGGACGCCAACGCTGGTTTTGCACGGCGAGCAGACCTACCCCTTCGTACCGCCCTCGGTCGCGCGCTGGGTAAGCATCAACCGTTGCGTCACCTCGGCAGTGGTGCCCGGTGGGCATTGCTTCATGCAGGAGCATCCTGCTGACAGCGCCAAGCGCGTCGAGGCTTTTCTCTTGGACGGTTCTGCTCGGACTGTTCTGTAGATGGAACGCTGAGGGCGTTTTAGGTGCAGTGGGAGCAAAACAACGCAAGGCTTAGACAAGTCCAAGTGCGTCTAATGTGAACAATCCAAACAGCAACAATATGCCTCCCCAACCGACCCAGTGCAGTACGATCAGTTTATGTTTAAGGTTTGAAGGAAAGTTCTTTAGATCCTCTGCGCTACCTCCTCCATCGCGGAGATAGAGACGAGGCGAGGTCATTAGCCCCATTATTGCGCCCAGCACAAACAGCCTCCCCCAAGGGCCGCCGTTCTTGAAGGAGGCTCGGGCCATAACAGCGGGACAGTTCTTCAAATGGCCCAACATTACATCCATCTTGGTATAGGCGAGGTGCAGCGCAAGACCAAGGAACACGAAGACACCTCCGAAACCAATTAAGCTGGCACAGAGGAAAATTTTGTCAGCGGTACTCACGCTCACTTAGTAACCTCATAAATTAATTCACCTGTCTTTTCTCCAGTCTTTCCTAGTGCGCCCCCCACTGCCAAGGAGCCCGCACCGACGACCACAAGGCCGCATACAAGACTACCCACGCCACCTGTAGGCAGCCCGAGAGCCACGCAAACGGCACCCGTCGCACCCGCGCTTAAAATCGCACCACCGGCAACGCCGCCCGCGATTCCACCTATGAAGCCACCGCTTTCAGTGAATTTAATGCGCTCGCAGGCCTCTGCATCACCCGCGGTACACACGTCCTGAACTTTCATGTATGAGGCGCCTCCACCGACTGCAGTGCCTAGCCAGCCGCCGTACTTGACGTACTTAGCAGCCTTGGCGACCCCGTCGATGTGTGTGGCATAGCCGGGGATCTGGTCTGGCGTCCCCGCCTTGGTCCAGCGGTGTACCAGGCTACGGCTGGAAATCCCTAGGGCACTCTTGAGGTTCGGGTGATCGGGGAAGCCGATACCTTTTTTGGTCAGACCCGTGAGGTGGTTATCGAGCTGGCCAAACAGGCGCTTGCGTTCGGCAAAGAACTCAGGCGAGCGCAGATGCCCGTCACGCTGGAAGGTACGTTGGTGCAGGGCCTCAATATCCCGTAGTGAGCCTTTCACGCTTTCCAGGTTCCTGGCGAATATCGCCTCCCCAACACCAATAGAGGTGGAACCCTGCGTGAGAAACGACAAAATCTCGTCATGGTGACGCACCATGAAATCAGCCTCATCAGGTGTCAGGGCCTGGAGCGCCGCATTCACCTTCTCAGCTGCCGCCATCAATTGAGCTTCTTCACGGGTGCATTGCGGGTTGTTGGGGTCACTCAGCACGATCATCTGGCCCGCTTTTACCTGGTTCAGGTTCGGGTTGAGGGCCCTGAATTTGGCAATAACGACCGGGTTAGGGACGGTAAACAACTGAGCCTCTAACGTGGCCGCCGTTGTGCTCTTGGGTACGACGTAGAACCCCGGCTCGTTTACCTGGATAGGCTCTGGCCAGTGCTCACGAGGAAAAAATGCAAAAGGGTCAAAGGGCGACTGCGGTGCTGCAGCCCGCGTTGTGATTTCCTTATTGGTGCTTGTCTTAAGGTTTTGAGCGTGGACAAAGCGCAACAACCGCTCAGGGTCGCGTTTCAATACGACCCGCGTGAGCTCAGTCAGCGGAATGCGTTCAACCCGATGGGTGATTGCGTTTTTACCTTTGTGCGACAAGGCTCTGGATTGGTTCAAGAGGTCGCGCTGCTCTTGCACTATGGTCTGTATGCCTCGCTCTGGGGTGGTGTGTCCCAGCGCGACATCATCGGCAATGTGCTTTGCGTAATAGGTGACTTCCCGATTGAACTGTATGCGCAGCGTACCGGAGGCAAGATGGCGAGCACTGACTGAGAGGGCTTGCCCTACCAACTTGCCAGCGGCGCTATTGACGTCCCAGATGTCATGACGGTTAGGGTTCATCCCTCTTCCCCCCAGAAGCTCTGACCGGTGGTCCCTGCCAAGTGGTGGGTCCACGTAATCTGGCGGTAGCGAATGGCCAATTGTTCTTCAGGTTCGGCGTCGCCTTGCAAAACAGCATGGGGTAGATCAGACGTTAGATCGACAATGATTCCGCCGTGAATCGAAACGGAATAGAATTTTTCCTGTATGCCAAAGGACGAGACGCGGTAGAAACTGATCGTGCAGTTTATTTCTTCTCTGCTGGAAAGCGCTTGAGCAAGCAGCGGAGACGATTTATCAACGCCCTTGGTGATTAGGATCGGACTGTGTGTGGGCTTATTGATATTGCCAATGTTGGCCATGTTGTGGTGGTAAGCGAGCACCATGATTTCGTCAGTATGCGCTGACTGATATTTGTTGCCGATGGAATCCTGGCTTGAACAGCCTGCTGAAATCAGTCCTTGAGCCTTGCCGGTGATGGTCATGTAGCCGGGGTTCGCCATACGTGCACACTCCTTGTCGTTCAGTCAGGCAGTCTATTGCGAAGAGGGTGCTGCTGGTTGTAGGACGCTTCCGAAAAAGCCATGCACGAGAGGAGGTATCTCATGAAAACGATCCAAGGCATCTACCGCAGCCCCCAGCCCCATTGGGTGGGTGACGGCTTTCCGGTTCGCAGCCTGTTCACCTACGACAACCTGGCGCGGCACATCAGCCCGTTTTTGTTGCTGGACTACGCCGGCCCATACACCTTTACCCCGACCGCTGCCCGGCGTGGGGTCGGGCAGCACCCCCACCGGGGGTTCGAAACGGTGACCATTGTGTATCAGGGCGAGTTGGAGCATCGCGATTCAACGGGGGCAGGCGGCTTGATCGGCTGTACTGCTGCGCTTTGGCTGGTCGCTCGACGAAAGCC
>NZ_MBPN01000028.1 GCF_001695625.1 Pseudomonas defluvii | reverse complement strand
GCCGACCAGCTGCAGTGGCAGTAAGCGACGCAGCTTAAACTCGCTGAAAAACTGTCTTGACCGATGGGTCCACTTTACAGATTGGTTACAAGACAGCGGGTGACTGGGCGAACCGCCAAGCGATCCCAGTGGCTCTTGGAGATGACCACAAGGCTGGTCTGACGTACCACTCATTCCGCCATTCCTTGGCTTCGCTGATGCAAGTCAAGGGCGTTTCGACAGTGCACGCTCAGGCTCTTATGGGACACGCCTCGGGGACTATTACGTTTGACACATATGGTTCTGGGGTGCCCGTCGAGGTCATTGCTGAGATGTTAAGTGGTTTGCTTGGCGGACGCTTTGGTGCTCGCTGAGGTTTTCGAGTGTCACTCCTACGTGCAATTCATTCAATTCATAAGGGCCTGACCCTGCTTCATGAGCTTGGGCTGCTTCCTGAGTCACTTGAGTTACGGCTGTTCTTGTTGTCATCCGCTGTACCGAAAAGTGCCTTCGCGGTCAAACGCAAACGTTGCGTGACGTCAACAGTACTAAAGCCACCAATCACAGCTATACCTAACCACCAGAACGAGTCGCTGCCTTGTTGGATTTCAGTGGAGGTTAACAGCTTCGACTTCAGCAATATTACGAGTAGGAACCCGAGTATCGCTCCAACGATTGGACGCGTAGCGTAGAGGGGCCACCAATGCATCAGGTCGAGTTTATCGGTGTAGCAGGCGTGCCCAACGAAGTCGACAAGCGATCTCAGGATGGCGCCGAGAATTCCGCCCATAAACCCAAGAAGCAGCAGTAATTGAATCTGGCCGATCTGCGCAGCGCCTGCTTGGTACGCAAGGTTGTCGATTGCTGCTTGGTACGAACGAATGGTCGTATTGATCGCTGAAGGAGTAATGGATGGCGCAGAGCCCGTGTCACTGGATTCCGAATTAAACTCGAGCAGGTCCCTTAGCAGCAGTTGCTGCTGTGCATCCACCGGTCCACGGTGATTTAGCGTGTGACGTTCTGGATCATAGTGGAAGTTGACAGGGCTATCCTTGAGGTGTGCACCGTTCGGCATTTCCCATGATGTCGAGCTCTCTACGAAGGTGACCTCGTTATAATTCTGGATAGTAAAGTACGCCCAGATGATCATGCCGAGCGCGAGCACAAAATGGGTCCCAACGAGAAAAATCTTCTGCTTTTGAGTAGCCAATTGCGGGGGGCGATTACCTGGTTGAGAAGTTGCTGCAGTCTTCTCGGGCGCCTGGGGTAGGTCCTGCTTTGTATCGGTCATGTTGTGCTCCTTGCGGTCGGGTCAGCAGTTCGCGGCTAATCGCCGCAAGGCCGGTATGATGCCCGGTACGATATGGACCAACGGATCGCGCGGACGCCCGGTTGGTAGTGGTAAGTGCGCATAGCGGCCAAGCCTTAGCGCCCGTAGGAGAGTGTACCAAGCGACGAGATTTTCCTCGTCTTCCGATAGAGTCCGTGGCCAAGCCTGCTGTAACTGTGAGAAGAACGGTTCAGTTCCGTGGACAGCAGCAGCGTAACCCAGTGTCGCAAGTGGGTCTCCGCTCAAACAGCCCTCGAAGTCAATTAGGCCGGCAACACGGCCGTCTTCCCTGACGAGTATGTTGCCGAAATTTATGTCGCCCCACACGAGTCGCTGCGTCGTGCTCGCTTGAGCCGGTGCCCCGGCGCAAATGACACGTTCGATCTCGCTCGTGAGAGAAGGCTCAAGCAGCATATGGTCCTTAATTGACGCCAGACCGGTACACATAGCGTCTTCAACGAAAGTGTCCCACGAGGTGTTTCGTGCTGCCATGCTCGTGACGATCTCCCCTGCCCCCTCGATTGTCAGATCCTGTAGCCGGTAGAGATGCGAAGCGAGATCTTCTGCCGCTACGCGACGACGCGCGTTGTCGAAACTTGGCAGCCTGTCAGCCAGTGTCTCGCCACTGATACGGCGATAGACCACGTAGCTAAGTGGAGCAGACGGTCCTGAGCGCGAGTCACTAATCGGCTTTGGCACCGACATGCCAGCACGATAACAGCGCAGCAATAGGTCGGGTTCCTGAAGCACTATGCCCGACCGGCTCGCGGGGTAAAAACGTACGATTACATCGTCATCGTTCTCGGTGCGCACGCGACATTTGAAGGTCATCATGCCCTGATGCAGGAACTCGACGGCGAATACACGTGTACTCAACAATTCTTCGACGATACGTGCCGCAGCTTTGTTTAGTACGTAAGGCATCGAATTGTCCATTGCTTCAATCATGCATTGTCTCCAGCGCGCTCAAGTCAGGCTGGAAAAAAAGTGATGCAAAGTCGTCAAGCTGCGCTTTGTAATCGCGGCGAGCCCAAAGCCATTCCCGTGTCAGCGGCTCGAGTGCAAGTTTGAGCGAACTTGTGTAGTGAATAATACGGAACCAGAGCACAACATTACGGTTTAGGGTTGCGGATGGTGCGTAGGGCCCTTCAGGGTAATCGAAACGCACCATTTTCATCACGTGTCGAGCTGCATCACGAGCGCCATTCTGTGGGTCGAAAGCTTCGCCGGTTCGCAAGTCGAAGGCGACAGCATTGGCTGTGAAGTCAAACTGGCCGAGGACGTCAACGATGTCTTCGCAAGCCCAGAGGCCGGGGGAAAAATCTGCGACAGGAATTAGATCAGCGTACGTCTTTTCATGACTCGCGGGATACCAGCGTGGTGAGCCGTAAGGAGTAGCTTGCAGGCGACCGTTAAGCCCGAGATAGTCGATCGCATCCTTGACGTGTGTACCCTGCAGGAAGAAGTCGAAGTCCTTGGGGACTGCAGAGATTCCCATTAGTGCGTTACGGACTACTCCTCCTGCCACGTATACCTGCAGGTCCTCAAAGGCTCGCATTGCCTCCACCAGAATGGGGTAGCCGCACCAAAGTTCGAGGCTGCGTTTGATGTCGGCATAAGCGTTAGCGAGAATCATGGTTTTACGTGTCTTCAGCGGAATAGTAGAGCTCAAGTATACAGAGCTAAGGGTTTGTGGCAGGACAGGTGCGTAGACATCCGATGAAGATCTGCGCGAGTGCAGAGATTTAATGATTATTTCTGGACTGTTCTCTGAAACTGAATGTCTTCATGGTTCATCTGACCATTCGCAAGACTGGCAAGTGCAACGCTGAGAAATCCAGCAACCCGATTGCCCAGAGTCTGATCGACCAGCGCCCAGAAGTGATACCTGAGGAGCTCAGAGCTGATTTCGCTGAGATGCCTTAGCGGTCCATGCCAAAGCGTTCCCACGTGAGTTCTGTTCGACTCGCTGGGGCCTGGTCTGGCCTGGCCTTGCTATGCGAGCGTAGGAGCGCGATAGAAACTGTCCGGATGCCTGGAAAACCCGTGTCTACCGGGTCGAAGTTCGTTGTCTAAAAACCCTCACTGTTGCCACCACACAACATGAGGACCTCCCAATGACTGGCATCCCCGCCAACCTGCCACACCGCCATGTCGACCACGAGACCGGGCACATACTTCACGTTGATCCGATCACCGGCGAAATCATCGCTCGCAAGTACATGATCCGGCGCAAGGGTACAGAAGCACAGTATCAGGTATGGGCTGCCCAGCGTCGTGCTGATGCGAACCTGACCACCGACCACGCCACCGCTCAAGCATCCTTGTCGAAGATCGTCCCAGTTGTCGATCCAATTACCAAGAAAAGCCGTGGCCGACCAAAGACCATCTTGAAGAACCCTGCCGCTGCCTTCATGCCGTTTCTTGTTGGACCCTTTGTTGAGCAGCTGACTTGTACTGGCGACAACCAAGATGAAGAAGACGATGACCCTACAGCTACACAGGCTTGGGTGGACGACATCATTCACGGTTCAATCTTGACCAGTGCCAAAACCAGCAACGGGAAGATCAACGTGAAAGCCCGAGCGGTGATCCATGCGCTTTTCCTCTCGGAGATCTCAGCGGAAGCCTGCCAGACCTGCGAGTACACGTTGCGCACTGCCCAGCGCATTGCCAAGGCTGCCCGACATGCTGCCCATGGGATCTCATCGTATGTCGAGAGACACCCGAAGTTGAAATCGGAACTGGTATCCAGTATCGAGGCGGAGGCTCTACTTTAGGCCACTCGGACTTAACGACGGATAATAGAGAAAAACTCTCAGACCACCTTCCAGCTCATCGATACCGGATCGACCAGACCCAGAGGGAGAGGGGTAATTATAAATACAACCCCCCTCCTCGAAAAGTCATCTTAACGATCGTCTCCAAGGAGAACTCATGACCTCTCTCGTCACCTTCCCAGCTCGCTGAAGCCGACCTCATCACCCTGTCATGGGTCTTCCCAGCACCTTCACAACCTCAACCGATTGAGCTTCGCCGTGTCTTACCATTCGAGATGCATCCTTTCGAACTTACGAATCTGGAGTCTTTACCTTCGACAAAAATCGCCGTGCTCCATTAGGTCGTCTTGAAGTACTCCGCAAATACTGTCGAACGGGTATCCAATTTAGTCGCCGATGGAGCCTTTGTTGGCAACTGAGCCAATCAGAGTCAGGGGTTAAGGTGTCGCTTAAATACCCTCACTATTGCCACAGCAACCCTCGACTTCACCATCTCGCCCGTCGCAAGGCAAACCATCCAGCTTGTTGTGATGGTGCCTCTCACGCCACACGGGCTCCCTTATCTGGGGGCGGATGACCGGCTATGGGAGCGACCTGTAGAACGCTACAAAAAGGAGAAAAATAATGCTCATGACCAACACCACTGCAACCACCTTCGAGAGCATCTCAAAGGCTGGAGCGATTAGCCCGACGACTCTCAACGGCATGCCTGGTATGTCGTCATTGGAGATCGCAGAAATCACCGGTAAGCGCCACGACCATGTTCTACGGGACATCCGAAAGATGCTCACAGAACTGGAAACTGACGCCCCAGATTTGGGGAGTGAGATCAAATATGCCGAGACCACTTACCAGACAAACCGAGGTCGGTTCGAGCCTCTCACGGTCCTCGACAAAGAACTGACCTTTACGCTGCTCTCCCGATACTCCTTCAAGCTCTCCAACATGATCGTCAAACGCTGGCTTGAACTGGAAGGCTCAGGCTTTGAACGTGTGTCTATTCAAGACTCTGTGGTCCATCTTGGAGAGCGCGAGAAGGACATCCGCAGTGCTGCTCTCGTGGGTATCAATAGAGGCCGCACCAAGAGATTTCTTAATCTCGCTGAAAAGGAACAACTGAAGTGGATGCGTGAGGCTAAGCGGTACGCGGACGCTAACCCAATGCGCTAAGCGTATGGTGTCCGTGATGGTTGATCTTGTTGCGCTATAGGCGCTGTGCCAACGTCTGGTAATCAGGTAGCCTCCTCAATCAACAATTCCCAAGGAAGGAACAGCCAAACTATGGCAGTCCAGAATGATCTTTTGCATACCATTACTGAAATCCTTCAATCACCTTGGTTTACGATCGTTTTGCTGCCTTTAGGCTACGGCATGGGCCGTTTAATACAGCACGCTATTACACGCAAAATGGAAGGGAAGCCTGAAAGTGAGAAGCTGGATCAATACCATAAATTGGTAGATCTCCACGAAAAGCTTAAAAAGGCCGGGGCGTCTATGGCTGATCTTGATGCTCTCCGCGCGCATGCTTTCGGTGAGGTAGCCGATAACGCAATTACCGTAGCGCAAACTTATACAACTTTTGCCCAACGATTGGTCTCTGACTACGAAGCTGCACGGGATAATGACGTAGGCTTACTTGATGGGGCGGATGGCGAGCTTACTCAGGCAGAAATGAATTTGCTATCCGGTAGAAAGGCAGCCCAGGCAGACGACGAGCTTGCTACGGTAATTGCAACAAAGATTAGGGGAATGGATCAACAGACAAGCCAAGCACTGCTTCAGTCGCAAGCCGCTTGGGACTCTTTCCGCCAAAAGGAAGCTTTAAGAGAGTCGCTACGATGGGAAGGAGGTTCTATAAGTCCCCTTATGGCTAACTCAAGGTATGAGGCGCTTACTCGGGAGCGGATAGCCATGCTCTCTTCCGAGGAGGAGGGGGGCGATGGGCAAACTGATATTGTCGTCGTCTCTCCTAAAACGCCGCGTAACCTCTTTGATATCGTTGAGTTATCAGTACCTTTCGAAAAAGTCCGAGAGTGGTTGGGCACTCCCAGCTATCAGCATGGCCGCAGTTGCCAGTATCGGTACGAAGAAACGCAGGTCGAGATTTCATTTGATGACAATAATGCGGTCAAGGAGATGGTCATAGCGCTTATACATGGGCAAGTTTATGAGGGGGCATCACCAGCCTACGCAGTGGATGTTCCTCTCGGCGCATTGACCTTACATGATGTGCTGGCTATTGATGATAACTTGGTCGTCGAGCACTTCTTTAGTGCGAGAACAGAAGAGGTTTCGGTGCGAGGAAGAATGGGCCCGCCTGGGGCGTGGACACCGTTTCGTTTTGGAGCGCTTAAAGTTTTCAGCGGAGCTGGACAACTTCAGGACACCGATTTCGAGTGGGATTACGAGTCGCAAAAACTGCTCACTGACCCGAAAAAGGTGCTCATCAATTGGATGGCCTTCGGTTCTGAGGAGTTTACGGGGTTCAGCTGGTTCATTAGGTAGCCTGCTGCTTTGAGGTTTTGACAGAAAAATCTGAACGACCACCTCATTGTTTAATAACGTGCAGCTTTCCCCCGGTACGCCCTCGCGTAGGTGACCATTCTGATGCCCATATGGGGTCCTTATCGTGCGTGTGTATGCCACTGTAAGAACCCTTTCGACTGTCACAAACTCTGTACCAACCCCTGTCACAAACCGTTGCCAAACGCCTGCTGGCCTCGTTACGATGTGTCTTCCTTTCTTCCTCCGACGTTCAGTCGTTAAACCGCAGTTCCCGGCTTTCGCCCAGCAACAACGGGCCATTGAGCTCAGTGACCGAACGGATGTAATCCCACAACAGGTTGATCCGCTTGAGCTTGCGCAGGTCCTCCCGGCAGTACATCCAGAACTGCCGGGTAATCTCTATTTCCTGCGGCAGGATCGGTACCAGGCGCGGATCCTGTGCGGCCAGGAAACACGGCAAGATAGCCAGCCCGCGGCCCTGTTGAGCGGCCACGTACTGAGCGATCACGCTGGTGCTGCGCAGGTTGGCGCTGGCTGCGGGCAACAGGTTGGCCAGGTACAGCAGCTCGGAACTGAAGGCCAGGTCATCGACGTAGCTGATAAACGAATGATCGGCCAGATCACTGACCCGTTGAATCGGTGCATGGTTGTCCAGGTATTCCTGGGTGGCATACAGGCGCAGTCGGTAATCGCACAGTTTGCAGCACACATACGGTCCGTGTTCCGGGCGTTCCAGGGCAATGACAATATCGGCCTCGCGTTTGGACAGGCTGATGAAGTGTGGCAGCGGCAGGATGTCCACTGAAATGGCCGGGTAGTGGTCGAGGAAGTGGCTCAACTGCGGGGTCACGAAAAAGCTGCCGAAGCCTTCGGTGCAGCCCATGCGTACATGCCCGGAGAGGGCGACGCCGGAGCCTGAGACCTGCTCGCAGGCCATGTGCAGGGTACTCTCAATGGACTCGGCATAGCTGAGCAGGCGCTGGCCTTCTGCGGTGAGCACGAAACCACTGGTACGTGATTTCTCGAACAGTAATGTGCCCAGCGCCACCTCCAATGAGGCGATTCGCCGCGACACGGTGGTGTAGTCCACGCCCAGCCGCTTGGCTGCGCTGCTGGCCTTGCGGGTACGGGCCACTTCGAGGAAGAACTTCAGGTCATCCCAGTTCAATGAACCGAGGGAGGTGATGTTTTTTTGCATGTTGGACCGGATTTTATGTGCGTTCTTATTAGAAGTTTGCACATCTATACTCCAAATCAGCCCCTTGACCAAGTGCCCGTCGCGCTTGACGCGCCGAAGGCGATCTCTCCCTAACAACAAATTCAGGAGAAGCCCCATGAACGCATCCCTTACGCCCAACCAGACCAAGGTCGACCAGGTTCGCCTGCTGATCGACGGCCAGTGGGTCGAGTCGAAAACCACAGAATGGCGTGACGTGGTAAACCCTGCCACCCAGCAGGTGCTGGCACGGGTACCCTTTGCCACTGCCGATGAAGTCGATGCGGCCATTGCGGCGGCTCAACGTGCGTTCAAGACCTGGCGTGATACGCCGATTGGTGCGCGGATGCGCATCATGCTCAAGCTGCAGGCACTGATTCGCGAGCATTCCAAGCGCATCGCGCTGACCCTCAGTGCTGAGCAGGGCAAGACCATCGCTGATGCTGAAGGCGATATCTTCCGCGGCCTGGAAGTGGTCGAGCACGCATGCTCCATCGGCACCTTGCAGATGGGCGAGTTTGCCGAGAACGTTGCCGGTGGTGTTGATACCTACACCCTGCGCCAGCCGATCGGTGTCTGTGCCGGCATTACCCCGTTCAACTTCCCGGCGATGATCCCGCTGTGGATGTTCCCGATGGCCATCGTGTGCGGTAATACCTTTGTCCTCAAGCCGTCCGAGCAGGACCCGCTGTCGACCATGATGCTGGTGGAGCTGGCCATCGAAGCCGGTGTGCCGGCTGGCGTACTGAACGTTGTGCATGGCGGCAAGCAGGTGGTTGATGCCCTGTGTACTCATCAGGACATCAAGGCCATTTCGTTCGTCGGTTCGACCGAGGTCGGTACCCACGTCTACAACCTGGCGGGCCAACACGGCAAACGCGTGCAGTCGATGATGGGCGCTAAGAACCATGCCGTCGTGCTGCCGGATGCCAACCGTACGCAAACCCTCAATGCACTGGTGGGTGCCGGTTTTGGTGCGGCCGGTCAGCGCTGCATGGCCACCTCGGTTGCCGTGCTGGTGGGCAAGGCGCGTGAATGGCTACCCGAACTCAAAGAGCTGGCGTCCAAGCTCAAGGTCAATGCCGGCAGTGAGCCGGGCACTGATGTCGGCCCGCTGATTTCCAAGCGTGCCAAGGAGCGCGTACTGGGCTTGATCGAGAGCGGTATCCGCGAGGGCGCGAAGTTGGAACTGGACGGTCGCGACGTCAAGGTTCCTGGCTACGAGGAGGGCAACTTCATTGGCCCGACCCTGTTCTCCGGCGTGACCACCGACATGCAGATCTACACCCAGGAAATCTTTGGCCCGGTGCTGGTGGTGCTGGAGGTCGACACCCTTGATGAGGCCATCGCCCTGGTCAACCGCAACCCCTTTGGCAACGGCACTGGCCTGTTTACCCAAAGTGGCGCAGCGGCACGCAAGTTCCAGAGTGAAATCGATGTTGGTCAGGTTGGTATCAACATCCCAATCCCGGTCCCGGTTCCGTTCTTCAGCTTCACCGGTTCGCGCGGTTCCAAGCTCGGTGACCTGGGCCCTTACGGCAAGCAAGTGGTGCAGTTCTACACTCAGACCAAGACCGTCACTGCCCGTTGGTTCGATGACGACAGCGTCAACGACGGTGTGAACACCACCATCAGCCTGCGCTAAGGAGATCGTCATGCGTATTGCATTTATCGGCTTGGGCAACATGGGCGCGCCGATGGCGCGCAACCTGATCAAGGCCGGGCATCAACTGAATGTGTTTGACCTGAACAAGACCATCCTGGCCGAGCTTGCCGAGTTGGGTAGCCAGGTCAGTGCTTCGCCACGGGAAGCAGCAGAAGGCAGCGAGCTGGTGATTACCATGCTGCCAGCCGCCGCCCATGTGCGCAGCGTGTACCTGAGTGAAGATGGCGTGCTGGCGGGAGTGCGTGCCGGTACCCCGGTAGTGGATTGCAGCACCATCGACCCGCAGACGGCCCGTGATGTTGCGGCCGCCGCCGCCAAGCAGGGTGTCGCGCTGGCCGATGCGCCGGTTTCCGGTGGCACGGGCGGCGCCCAGGCGGGCACGTTGACCTTCATGGTGGGCGCGAGCGCTGAACTGTTTGCCACCTTGCAGCCGGTACTGGCGCAGATGGGCCGCAACATCGTTCATTGTGGCGATGTCGGCACCGGGCAGATCGCCAAGATCTGTAACAACCTGCTGCTGGGTATCTCGATGGTGGGGGTGTCTGAAGCCATGGCGCTGGGCAATGCCCTGGGTATCGACACCAAGGTTCTGGCGGGGATTATCAATAGCTCCACTGGGCGTTGCTGGAGCTCGGATACCTATAATCCGTGGCCGGGCATCATCGAGACGGCACCGGCTTCGCGCGGCTATACCGGCGGTTTTGGCGCCGAGCTGATGCTCAAGGACCTGGGGTTGGCGACTGAGGCGGCACGCCAGGCTCACCAGCCGGTGATTCTCGGCGCGGTGGCGCAGCAGTTGTATCAAGCGATGAGTTTGCGCGGTGATGGCGGCAAGGACTTCTCCGCGATCGTCGAAGGTTACCGCAAGCCTGAATAGCAAGCTGCGTTGATCACGGGCAGGCCGGCTCCTATGCAGGAGCTGGCCTGTCGGCTTTGCTTACGCAAAGACGAAGTACTTGCGTACGGTCTCCACCACTTCCCAGGTGCCGCGCATTCCCGGTTCGACGATGAAGATGTCTCCTGCCCGCAGGTGGATCGGCTCTTGGCCATCAGGCGTGATCACGCAGTAGCCTTCCTGAAAGTGGCAGTATTCCCACTTCTCGTAATTGACCCGCCATTTGCCAGGCGTGCAGATCCAGGTACCCATGATCTTGCTGCCATCCTCGCTGGTATAGGCGTTGAGGTTGACGGTGTGCGGGTCTCCGGCGAGTTTCTCCCATTTGCAGGCATCAAGTACCGGTAACGGGTGGGTGTCGCGCAGAACGACGATCGATTTCGACATGAGGGCTCCAGGCAGGCTGAGGAAGTGAACCCGCAGCCTAGCGGGCGGCTCAGCCCCCCGGTTGTCTGGACTCGACATCAAGCTGTCCAGAAGCGCACAAGTCATGAGCCCTGCAATAGATACGCGACTGCAATAATTCGCGTTCAATTCGTGCGCTCCAGTCAAAAGCGTTTTGCCGTCGAGGTGGTTTTTCCGGGCTTTGTTCGTCGTTAACCTGCCCGGCATTCAATTCCATCCGGTTCGCCATCCCAATGGCGTCGACCGGGCACCCGATGAGGCCCCGATGAAAAAAGTCCTGTTGCTCAATGGCGGCAAGAAATTCGCCCACTCCGATGGCCGCTTGAATGAAACCCTGCATGAGGCAGCGCTGGCGTTTCTGGATCGTGCCGGCTTTGACATCAAATCCACCTACATCGACGGTGGTTATGACAATGCTGAAGAGGTGCAGAAGTTTCTCTGGGCGGACGTGATCATCTATCAAATGCCCGGCTGGTGGATGGGCGCGCCCTGGACCGTCAAGCAGTACCTTGATGAGGTCTTCACCGCCGGTCACGGCAGCCTCTATGCCAGCGACGGTCGAACCCGTTCCGACGCGTCGCAGAAGTACGGCAGTGGCGGCCTTGTTCACGGCAAGCACTACATGATTTCGGCCACTTGGAATGCGCCGCAGCAGGCGTTCGATGACCCTGACGATTTCTTTGAAGGCAAGGGTGTGGACGCCGTGTACTTCCCGTTTCACAAGGCTAATCAGTTCCTCGGCATGACGGGGCTGCCGACTTACCTGGCGGTGGATGTGATGAAGCGCCCTAACGTTGCTGCTGCCGTCACTGCGTATGAGCAGCATCTGGCCCGAGTATTCCAGATCCCGGCTTGATGGGTGCTTGCACAAGCCCGTGCAAGCCGCTATCAATCAGCGTTTGGTTGCTGCACAAGGTGTTCGCGTGAAAGCCAGGTCCGATGAGTTACAGGTGTTCGTCTCGGTGATCGAGTGCGGCTCGATTTCCGCTGCGGCCGAGCAGGTCGGGCAGACCCCATCGGCGATCAGTCGAACCTTGTCACGCCTTGAAGCCAAGCTGTGTACCACGCTGATCAATCGCACCACCCGGCGCATGGACCTGACCGAGGAGGGCCGGTTTTTCTTCGAGCGGGCCAAGGCGATTCTTGCGCAGATGGATGAGCTTGAAGAGCGTTTGTCGTTGCACCGTCAGACGCCGTCCGGGCGGTTGCGGATCAACGCGGCGGCGCCGTTCATGCTGCACGCCATCGTCCCGTGGGTGGAGGAGTTCCGTGAGCGCTATCCGGACATCCAACTGGAGTTGAACACGGACGACCTGATCATTGACTTGCTGGAGCAGGGTACCGATGTGGCGATCCGCATTGGCGAGCTGTCAGACTCCAGCCTGCATGCCCGTTCGCTGGGCTGCAGCCCGCTGCAGATCCTGGCCAGCCCCGAGTACCTGGCGCGGCATGGCACGCCACGGCAGGTTGAAGACCTGGCCGGGCACTCGCTGTTGGGCTTCAGCCAGACCGAGACGCTCAACCACTGGCCTTTGCGCCATGCTGAAGGCGATCGTCTACCCATTCGTCCGAGCCTGTCGGCATCCAGCGGCGAAACCTTGCGCCAATTGGCCTTGGCCGGGGCAGGCATCGCGTGTCTGTCGCACTTCATGAGCCACGAGGACGTGCGTGCCGGACGCCTGCAGGTGATCCTTGCCGATGCCAACAGCGGCTATCGCCAGCCGATCCATGCGGTGTACTACCGCAATACGCAACTCGCCCTGCGCATTCAGTGCTTTCTCGATTTCATTCAGCAGAAACTGGCGGTCTACGCCTGCTGAGATTTCTGGCGGCGACAGAGGCTGTCTAAACGCGGCTGTTTTCGCTTCGGTGTTTGATATGTCGTTCGACATCAGCCTTAATGGGTGTTCAACGAAAACAACACTAAGGAAGCTTTCATGCGCGTTGTGATGTTCCGACTCCTGACCCTCAGTGCCGCGATTATCGCCAGTTCTTCGGCCTACGCCGTGACCCTGGACGGTGGTGCGGTCGCCGCGCCCGATCAATATGGTGCACAGGTCGCCGCCGAAGTCCTGAAAAAAGGCGGTAACGCGGTGGATGCTGCCGTGGCTACTGCATTCACGCTGGCGGTGACTTACCCCGAGGCTGGCAATATCGGCGGTGGTGGTTTCATGACCCTGTACATGGACGGCAAGCCCTATTTCCTCGACTACCGCGAGATCGCCCCGAAAGCGGCGAACCGCACCATGTACCTGGACGATAAAGGCGAGGTCATCGAGAACCTCAGCCTGGTCGGTGCACGTGCCGCTGGTGTACCGGGTACGGTGATGGGGTTATGGGAGGCGCATCAGAAATTCGGCAAGCTGCCTTGGGCCGAGCTGCTGACCCCAGCAGTCGGTTACGCCAGGAATGGCTTTAAAGTGGCCTCCAAACAGTACCAGTACCGTGAGGACGCCCTGGGTCTGTTCAAGGACAGCACCAACTTCAATGACTATTTCGGCAGCATGAAGGTCGGCGAAACCTTCAAGCAACCCGAGTTGGCGCAAACCCTGGAGCGTATTGCCAGCAATGGCGTCAGTGAGTTCTATCAGGGCAAGACCGCCGACCTGCTGGTGGCTCAGATGCAGGCCGACAAGGGCTTGATCAGCAAGGATGACCTGAAGGATTACAAGGCTGTCTGGCGTGAGCCGATGCGTATCGACTGGCGCGGCAACACGGTCTACACCGCGCCGTTGCCAAGCTCCGGTGGTATCGCGCTGGCGCAACTGCTGGGCATCAAGGAAAACCGCGCTGCCGACTTCAAGGGCGTTGAGTTGAACTCGGCTCGTTATATCCACCTGCTGGCCGAAATCGAGAAGCGGGTGTTTGCCGACCGTGCCGACTACCTCGGCGACCCTGCCTTCAGCAAGGTGCCAGTAGAGCAACTGGTTGCCAAGGACTACCTGGTCAAGCGTGCCAAGGAGGTCAATCCGACGGCCATCTCTGAGACGGAGAAAGTCCGCCCGGGCCTGGAACCGCATCAGACCACGCACTTCTCCATCGTCGACAAGCAGGGTAACGCCGTCAGCAACACCTACACCTTGAACTGGGACTATGGCAGTGGCGTGGTCGTCAAGGGCGCGGGCTTCCTGCTCAATGACGAGATGGATGACTTCAGTTCCAAGCCTGGCGTGGCCAACGCCTTCGGTGTGGTCGGCGGCGACGCCAACGCCATCGAGCCGGGTAAGCGCATGCTTTCGTCAATGAGCCCAACGCTGGTAACCCGCGACGGCCAGGTCACCCTGGTTCTGGGCACGCCGGGTGGTTCGCGGATTTTCACCTCGATCTTCCAGGTGCTGAACAACCTCTATGACTACAACCTGCCGCTGGAGAAGGCCGTTGCTGCGCAGCGTGTGCATCATCAGTTGCTGCCTAAGGACACTATCTATTACGACGCTTATGCGCCGTTGAATGGCAAGGTGGCCGATGATCTGAAGAAGATGGGGTATACCCTGGAAGATCAGGGCTGGGAGATGGGGGATATCCAGGCGATCCGGGTCAATGGCACGGCGCTGGAAACCGCTTCCGATCCACGTGGCCGGGGTGTGGGTCACGTGGTGAAGTAACCGGCCTTATCGCTGGCACTGTCGACGCCTACTGGTGTCGGCAGTGCCAGCGGTGTTTTTCAGGTCAGACGCGGAAGTGGCTGACCATCATCTGCAACTGGTTACCCAGCCGCGCCAGCTCGACGCTGGACGCCGCGGTTTCTTCACTGGCTGCGGAAGTCTGCTCCGAGACATCGCGTACATTGAGGATGCTGCGGCTTATTTCCTCGGCTACGGCGCTCTGCTGCTCGGCGGCTGCGGCGATCTGCTGATTCATCGACTGGATGTTCGACACCACGCGGGTGATGTTCTCCAGTGATGCACCGGCTTTACGCGTCAGTTCAACGCTGCTGTCGGTCAGGTTACGGCTGTTCAGCATGACATTGGCGACCTGTTGGGTACCGCTTTGCAGGCCTGCTACCAGTTCTTCGATCTCTTCGGTGGATTTCTGCGTGCGCTGGGCCAGGCCGCGAACCTCGTCAGCGACCACGGCAAAACCACGACCGGCTTCGCCTGCGCGGGCCGCTTCGATGGCGGCATTCAGGGCGAGCAGGTTGGTCTGCTCGGCGACCGACTTGATTACGTCCATGACGCTGCCGATCTTCTGGCTTTCCTGTTGCAGGTGCCCCATGGCGTCGGTCGAGCGCTTCACTTCTTCGGCCAGACGTTCGATTTGGGCAATGGCCTGGGCGACGACCTCATCACCCGCACGGGCCTGACCGTCAGCATCGGTTGCCGCTTCTGAGGCCAACTCGGCGTTGCGCGCCACCTCCTGCACTGTCGTCGCCATTTCATGCATGGCGGTTGCCACCTGATCGGTTTCGACCTTCTGGCTGTTGACTCCGGCATTGGTTTCCTCGGTGACCGCCGAGAGTTCTTCCGCTGCGCTGGCGATCTGGGTGACGCCGTCACGGATGCCTGTGATCAAGTCACGCAGGGTGCTGCCCATGCGCTGTATGCCTTGCTGCAAAACGCCCAACTCGTCTCGGCGGGTCACGCGTAGCTCATGGGTCAGGTCGCCTGCAGCGATTTTCTCGACCACCTTGAGGGTGTCTTGCAGCGGGCGGGTAATCTGGCGGGTAATGATAACCGCGGCCATAACGCCGAACAGCAGTGCCAGCAGGGTGCTGATGAGTTGCAGTGCACGCGCCTGGGCGCTTTCGTCATCACGACGATCCAGTTGGATCTTATAGAGCTGATCGCTGTATTTGACGATATCGGCGCCTTGTACGGTCATTTCCTGGCGAGCTACGGCGATCTCGGCAATGGCGCTCTTGAAGGTGAGTACGGCGTCACGGTAGGCGAGGACGGCGCTTTCGAACTGCTTCGCGCGGGTGGTTTCGCGTGGCAGGTGATCGTTCAGTTGGCGCACTTCAGCCAGGGCTGCATCCAGTTGTCGCAGCGCTGCCTGCTCGGTCGAAGTACTGAGGTCGGCAATGTAGCTGCGCACTTCCAGGCGCACCATCATCAGTTGTTCCTTGACCCGTGTAATGGCCTGGAATTGCTCAAGACGACGAGGGTCGCTCTCTGGCAAGGCCAGGACATCGCGGTTGATCGACTCGATCAACTCGATGGCGCTGGCGGCG
Source organism: Pseudomonas defluvii (assembly GCF_001695625.1). Lineage (GTDB taxonomy): Bacteria > Pseudomonadota > Gammaproteobacteria > Pseudomonadales > Pseudomonadaceae > Aquipseudomonas > Aquipseudomonas defluvii. The sequence continues at coordinate 39,436 of NZ_MBPN01000028.1, read as the reverse complement.
GCTACACCCATCGCATCTCGGGCGGCCAGGGTGGTTCTATAGCCGTTGCGCATCTTGTTCAGTGATACCTGATACGCGCTGATGGTCTTGGCCTGCTGCTGCAGCAGTTTGATGTTCTCGGGGCTCTTGAAGCTGTTCAGCAGTTTCTGCTGTTGCGCGCTGAACGTGTCGAGTTTGGCTTGAACATTGGCGGCGCTGGTGTCATCGCCGTTGGTCAACATGTATTGCAGGCGCGCAATGCGCATGTTCGTCAGGTCGCTGTTGAGCTGAGTGATGTCGCTCATCCAGTTGCTACGGTCGATCAGGCCACCAAGGCTGGTCCAGCCTGTCAGCGCCAGAAGGCCTGTCAGTAACAGCACCAGGCCGAAGCCCAGGCCGAGTTTCACATTGACGCTGATATTGGCAAACCAGCTGTTCATACCATCCCTCCAGGAACGTTTTACGGTCTTGATCCCGATCGCTGGAAGGTTGTTTTTCTTGGTGCCAGGCGATCCATACGCTGGCTTTATCGGCGGCAGTTCGGGTAGCTGAAACGCTTTTTCAGCAATTCCTACGAAATTGATCAACAAAGTGTTTGGCGCATGTTTCTGCGCCGTTCAGGGCTTCTTCAACGTCTCCTGAATCAAGCCTGCCAGCGCTTGGCCGGTGGAGCCGTGCGTATCCCTTTTCGCCATAGCCTATGAAAATTCTTGGGTTAGGCGACGTGAGCGCGCTGCGCTATACATAACCAATTGGTTATGTTTCCCATGGTTCTTTTCAGTTCCCGTCGAAGCCGTCTTGGCCGACACTGGGTGCTCGCCTGCTCCTCCCGGGCTTTTCCACATCCAATAACAAGGAGAACGGCATGTCCGCCACAGACGACAGTCGCTTCGCTATCCGTGATCGCAATTGGCACCCGAAAGCCCTGACCCCCGACTACAAGACCTCTGTTGCCCGGTCGCCGCGTCAGGCACTGGTGAGCATTCCTCAGTCGATCAGCGAAAGCACCGGTCCAGACTTCTCTCACCTGCAGTTTGGTCAGCATGACCATGACCTGTTGCTGAACTTCAACAACGGCGGCCTGCCGGTTGGTGAGCGCATCATCGTTTCCGGTCGAGTGTGTGACCAGTACGGCAAGCCGATCCCGCATACCCTGGTGGAGATGTGGCAGGCCAACGCCGGTGGCCGTTATCGGCACAAGAACGACCGTTACCTGGCGCCTCTGGACCCTAACTTCGGCGGTGTTGGTCGAGCCTTGACCGACCGTGATGGCTACTACAGTTTCCGCACGATCAAGCCCGGTCCTTACCCATGGCGTAACGGGCCGAACGACTGGCGTCCGGCGCATATCCACTTCTCTATCAGCGGCCCGTCGATCGCTACCCGGTTGATTACCCAGTTGTACTTTGAAGGTGATCCGCTGATTCCGATGTGCCCGATCGTCAAGTCGATCGCCAATCCTGAAGCGGTACAGAGCCTGATCGCACGCCTGGACATGACCAACGCGAACCCGATGGATTGCCTGGCCTATCGTTTCGACATCGTGCTGCGCGGCCAGCGCAAGACGCACTTTGAAAACTGCTAAGGAGCCCCGCCATGCCTACTCAACTGCTGCCGGAAACCCCTTCGCAGACCGCCGGTCCTTACGTTCATATCGGCCTGGCACTGGAAGCCGCCGGTAACCCGACTCGCCCTCAGGAAATCTGGAACCGTATGGCGCGTGCCGATGCCCCGGGCCAACAGATCCTGGTGTTTGGCCATGTATACGATGGCAACGGCCATCTGGTGCGCGACTCGTTCCTGGAGTTCTGGCAGGCTGACCATGAGGGTCACTATCAGCCAGATTTCAACCTGGAAAAGCCATTCAACAGCTTCGGTCGCACAGCCACGACCTTTGATGCGGGCGAGTGGAACCTGCACACCATCAAGCCGGGTGTTGCGCTGAATGCCGCCGGTGTGCCAATGGCACCGCACATCAACGTGAGCCTGTTTGCCCGTGGTATCAATATCCACCTGCAGACCCGCTTGTACTTCGATGATGAAGCCGAGGCCAACGCCAAGTGCCCGGTACTCAACCTGATAGAGCAGCCGCAGCGTCGCGAGACCCTGGTTGCCAAGCGTTGTGAAGTGGACGGTAAACTGGCCTACCGCTTCGACATTCGTATTCAGGGTGAAGGCGAAACGGTGTTCTTCGACTTTTAAGCCTGTAGCGCCATAAAGAAGCCCGCCAATTGGCGGGCTTTTTTATGGGCTGCTGTTTGTAGTGGAGTTACTCGTAGGCTGTTGCGCCGGCAATGTGGCGTCCAGCGATGTAACCAAAGGTCGCGGCCGGTCCCAGGTTTATGCCGCCTGCCGGGTAGTGGCCGCCCATGATGCTGGCCATGTCGGTACCTACCGCATACAACCCGGCAATGGGCTGGCGTTGCTCATCAAGCACCTGGGCGTGCTCGTTGGTCTTGAGGCCAGCGAAGGTGCCGAAGCAGCCCGGTTCGACTTTAACTGCATAGAAGGGGCCTTTCTCGATCGGCGCGACGCAAGGATTGGGGCCATGCAACGCATCCCCTTGTTTACGGTTGTAGGGTGTAGAGCCACGGCCGAACAACGGGTCTTCGCCGTTGCGCGCATGGCGGTTGTATTGCTCGACGGTCGTACTCAAACCCTGGGGTTCGATACCGCAAGCCTGGGCCAGCGCTTCAAGGGTGTCGCCTTTCTTCAGGTAGCCGGAGCGTACGAAGGGTTCGACCGGCAGTGGGAACGGGCGGGAAATCCCCAGGCCATAACGGCGCTGGAAGGCATGGCTGCAGATCAGCCAGGAGGCCACCTCTTCACCCGGCGCCGCAGCGACCATGGCAGTGACATAGTCATAGTAACCGCCGGCTTCGTTGACGAAGCGCTTGCCGTTCGCCAGTACACCGATAATGCCTGGCTTGCCACGTTCGATGATGTGCGGGAAGTGACCGAACGTGCCGTCCATGTATGGCACCCTGGAGACCGGTGCCCAGGCGACCGGGCTGAGCAGGTCGTCAGCCATCCGGCCGCCGACGCTTTCGCCCAGGCGCAGGCCGTCGCCGTTGGCGCTCAGTGGCGGCAAGGCCAGGTGTTCGTTGCCGGTGGGCGTACGCGGGAACAACGCCTTGCGACGTTCGATATCGTTGGGGAAGCCGCCTGCCGCCAGCACTACCGCATGACGCGCGCGGATCTTAACGGGGCCGTTGCGTGTTTGCACGACGGCGCCAGCCACCCGGTTGTTTTCGTGAATCAGTTCGCTGGCCGGGGCCGACTCCCAGAGCAGTACGCCGAGGTCTTCGGCAGACTTGGCCAGCCTGGCCACCAGTGCAACACCATTGACCAGGTGCATGGCCCGACCGTTGAGCGCCAGGTCGAGCAGGTGCCGGCTGAAGCGCTTGGTCACGTGGAGCAGCGAGCGCCAGGAACGGGTCAGGGTCAGGAAGGCCGCGAGGTCTTTGCCGGCCATGATCGGCATGCCCATGAACGAGGTTTCGCGCATGGTCTTGCGCAGGCGTTTGAGCAACTTGCCGACTTCGCGAGCATTGTAGGGGGCGGCGATAACCGAACGTCCGCCCGTTCCGGCACCGGGTGTGTCGCCATGAATATCGGCGATAGCGTTGCCATCGGAAAACTGCAGGGCAGTATGGCGTTCGAAGAACGAGACCATGTGAGGCGCGGCCTCCAGAAACGCATCGATCATTACGGGATCGAAGCGCTCGCCCAGTTCGTGCTCAAGGTAGGTACGGGGCAGTGAACGGTCTTCAATGATACCGGCGCGTTGTGCCAGTGGATTGCAGGGCACCCACATCCAGCCACCGGACCAGGCAGTGGCGCCGCCGAACACCGGGTCTTTCTCGACCACGATGACCTTTTTACCGTGCCAGGCGGCTGTCACGGCGGTGGATAAACCGGCAGCGCCGGAACCGATGACCAGGACATCGCAGTCCACCGTGGTGTGCAAAGAGGTGTCGGCAGGCATTTGAGATCTCACGTTCAGGGTCGAATAGTTTTGTTTTTGGAACTCAATTCCATATTCTATGGTTGCTGTCCGATATCGCCAAGTGCAAAGCGGGCAAAATGGGCGAAGATCGAACAGTGGTTTGCGCTTTCGCCGACGCTCTTTAGAATCGGCAAAATTTTTAGGGACCGTGACCATGGCCGGCAGTCAGATTGAACGTGCGTTAAGCCTTCTCGAAAGCCTCACCAGCGCCCCGCGCGGCCTGCCAATGCAAACGCTGGCTGAGCAACTGGACATCCCCAAGAGTGCTACCCATCGCATGTTGGCCGAGCTGATACGCCTCGGGTATGTGCGGCAAAACCCGGAAAACAGTCGTTATCTGCTGAGTACCAAGCTGGTCGCTTTGGGTTTTCGTTACCTCTCCAGCGCTGGCGCCGATGTGGTTCAACCCGTCCTTGATCAATTGGCCCAGCAAACGGGTGAGCTGGTGCGTCTTGGAGTGATCGACGGCGAGCGCCAAACCTGGATCGCCAAAGCTCAGGGGGCTCGCTCGGGGTTGCGTTATGACCCCGATATGGGCCGGGATGCGCCATTGTTTTACACCGCTTCCGGGCATGCCTGGCTGGCCAGCCTGAGTGATGCGCAGGCCTTGCTGCTGGTGGAGCGCCAAGGGATTGCCCAGCGGGAGGACTTTGGCCCCAATGCCCCGGCTTCCAATGCCGATTTGCTCGAGCGTCTGCGCATTGCCCGTGAGCATGGTTATGCCTGGGTCGTTGAGAGCTCTGCGGTAGGCACCTCGGCACTGGCGGCAGTGGTGCGTCACCCGCTGGACGGGCATGTGGTCGGGGTGCTCAGCGTCGCCGGGCCCAGTGCCCGTATGAGTGAGGCGCGTATGCATGAACTGGCCCCTGCATTGCTGGCTGCGACGGCAGAGTTGTCGGCAGCCTGCCCCGCTTCGGAGTTGTTCCTCTAGCGTTTCTGCAGCGCCATAGCGAATGGCAGCCCTCAGGGCTGCCATTTTTTTTGCTTGCAAGAAAAGTGGAACTGAGTTCTAAATAAAATGCGAATAACAACAACTCACCACGAGGAGCTCGGGCTTGAATCAGCCATTGCGAATTGCCTTGATCGGGGCAGGGGTCATGGGCCGTCAGCACTATCAGCACTTACGAACACTCGACCAGGCACAGCTGTGCGCGGTGGCCGACCCGAATGAAAGTGCGGCTGAGTTTGCTGCCGAGTGCGGTGTGGCGCACTACGCCGATTACCGGCAGATGCTTGCTTTCGCCCGGCCTGAGGCCGTCATCGTCGCCAACCCGAACGCGCTGCATGTGAGTACGGCACTCGACTGCCTGGCGGCAGGGGTGCCTGTGTTACTGGAGAAACCGGTAGGGGTGCAGGTAGGGGAAGTGCGCGAACTGGTCGCGGCCTCGAAGGCTACCGGGGTGCCGGTTCTGGTTGGGCACCACCGTCGACACAATCCCTTGATTGCCCGCGCCCATGAAGTGATATCGCGTGGCGTTTTAGGGCGTTTGACCACCGTCACTGCGCTCTGGCAGTTGCGCAAGCCAGACAGCTACTTCGATATCCCGTGGCGGCGCGAGGCTGGCGCGGGGATGTTGCTGACCAACTTGATCCACGACCTCGACCTGTTGCGTTACTTGTGTGGCGAGGTTCGCCAGGTGCAGGCGATCACCAGCAACGCGGTACGCGGCTTTGGCAATGAGGACTGCGCGGCGGTGTTGCTCCAGTTCGATAACGGCGCGCTGGGCAGCCTGACCGGCTCTGATGCCGTGGCCGCGCCCTGGAGCTGGGAGCTCGACAGTGGCGAGAACCCGGTCTACTCGCGTCAGGCCGATCAACCCTGCTACCTGTTGGCAGGTACCGCGGGTGCCCTGAGCATTCCTCAGCTCAAGCGCTGGCACTACGCCGAAGCCGGGGAGGGTTGGCATCAACCACTGCTGCAGGTACAGGAGCCGTTCACTGCCGATGAGGCCCTGCGCCTGCAACTGCTGCACTTTATCCAGGTCGCCCGTGGCCAGGTTCAGCCGCTGGTCAGTGCGGCTGATGCTGGGCGTACGCTGGCACTGATCGAAGCCATTCGCGAGGCTGCGCGTACTGGTCGCGCCTGCGCCCCTGCCTGTCTTTAATCCCTGAAGGAGTCATCATGAATCAACGCGTTATGTCGCTGGCGGCCTTGACGGTGCTGGAGTTGTCCCCGGTGCAGATGGTTGAAGTGGCCGCACGGGCCGGTTACAGCCATGTTGGCTTGCGCCTGGAGCCCGCCACGCCAGAAGAGCACCATTTTCCCTTGGTGCGTGACGCCGAGCTGCGTCGTCAGACCGCTGCACGCCTGCGTGACAGCGGTATCAAGGTGCTGGATGTGGAAATCCTGCGGCTCAAACCCGATACCCGTGTCGGGGATTTTGAAGCCTTGCTGAGCGTTGGCGCCGAGTTTGGCGCCACGGAGCTGCTGGTGGCCGGTAACGATCCCGATGAGCAGCGCCAGACCGATAACTTCGCCGCCCTGTGTGACCTTGCCGCTCGCTATGGCCTGCACCCCCATCTGGAATTCATGCCATGGACTGATGCGAAGAACCTTACCCAGGCGCGGCGCATTGTCGAGAACGCTGGGCGCGATAATGGTTGCGTGCTGATTGACGCCTTCCACTTCGATCGCTCGGGGTCGTCACTGGAAGCGCTGCGACAACTGCCGCGTTCACGCATGCGCTATGCCCAGTTGTGTGACGTGGCGGGGCCGCGCCCTGACGATATGGCTGAAATCCTGCGTCAGGCGCGTAACGAGCGGCGCTTTCCGGGCGATGGCGATTGCGATCTGCAAGGGTTGTTGCGCTGCTTGCCCAGTGACCTGCCGCTGAGCCTGGAAATTCCTACACGGCAGTTGCTTGAGCAGGGCGTCAGTGCTCTAGAGCGTGCAACGCTGGCGCTGGAAAAGACCCTTCAGGTGTTGAGCCTCCGTTGACCTGCGAGCATTGTTGATGACCCGTCCCGCTGCATTAGGTGATGTCACTCGGCCGTTGAAAGGCATTGTTTTGGTTGTGGTGGCGACGTTTCTGTTTGCCAGTCACGATGCTTTGTCGAAGTACCTCTCAGGGTTTTACCCGATTCTATGGGTCGTGTGGGCTCGCTACCTGGTTCATACCCTGTTGATGATGGCCATTTTCCTGCCGCAGTCGGGGCTGCGCCTGTTGCGCACGCGTCGACCGGCGCTGCAGGCACTACGGGCGCTGTGTCTGCTGGCGACCAGCCTGCTGTTCACCACGGCACTGCAGTTCATCCCGCTGGCCGAAGCGACTGCGGTGAACTTCCTGGCGCCTTTGCTGGTGACGGCGCTGTCTGTGCCGTTGCTGGGGGAGCAGGTTTCCCGAGGGCAATGGCTGGCCGTTCTGGTCAGTTTTGTCGGGGTGTTGGTGATCGTTCATCCGGGAGGCAATCTGTTTACGCCTGCGGTGTTGTTACCGTTCTGTTCGGCGCTGGGTTTTTGCTTCTATCAATTGCTGACGCGCAAGCTCAGTGAAGTCGACAGCCCTAGCGCCAGTAACTTCTTTACCGGTGTCGTGAACACGTTGGTGATGAGTGCGTTGGTGCCTTTCTTCTGGCACACGCCAACCTGGGAGCATGCTGCGCTGGCCGTGGTGCTTGGCGCGTTCGGAATGATTGCGCACCTGTTCCTGACCCAGGCGTTCAGGCATGCAGCACCGGCCATGCTGGCTCCGTTCAGCTACTGCCAGGTGGTGTTTGCGGGCGTATTGGGGTTTGTTCTGTTCGGACACAGCCCGGACAAGGCCGGGCTGGTGGGGATTGCACTGATATGCCTGAGCGGGCTGTGCGCTGCGTGGTTGCAGCGCAAACCCTAGATGCCCTTAGTCAGTGACGGTAGGGATCTTGCGTGGCGCCATGAAGTACATCCACAGCAGGGCGCAGAAGTACATGGCGGGGATCATGGTGAACAGTACGGTGTAGTTGTTTTGGGTGACGGTCAGAACGTAGCCCACCAACTGCGTCATGAACATGCCGCCGATGGCTGCACACATGCCGCCGAAGCCGAACACCGTGCTCATCATGTGCTTCGGTGTGTAGTCCATCACCAGGCTCCAGATGTTGGCCGTCCAGGCCTGGTGTGCGGCGATGGCCAGGGAGATGGCCAGTACCGCGACCCACAGGCTGCTGGCGCCCGCGGCGAAGATCACGCTGACGATGGTGCCGGCGAACAGCAGCATCGAGAGCAACCGCGCCTTGATGGGGGCCATGCCGCGACCAATCAGGAACGAAGACAGGATGCCGCCACCGACACTGCCGAAGTCGGCACTCAGGTAAATCACGATCAACGGGATACCCATTTGGGTCACGTTGATGCCCAGGCTGTACTGCTGATTGAGAAACGGTGGCAGCCAGTACAGATAGAACCAGAACACTGGCGCGGTCAGAGAGTAGGCCAGGGCAAAGGCCCAGGTGCCACGCATGCGCAGGATACGAGAGAACGGCACGCGGGCTTGTTCAGGCTCGGTAGCATTCTGGATGTAGGCCAGTTCGGCCTGGCTGACTGTCGGGTGGTTTTCCGGGTTGAAGTACTTCAGCGCCCAGAATGTCACCCAGACCAGCCCGAGCATGGCCATCGCGATAAATGCAGCCTGCCAACCCCAGACGCTCAGGATCAGTGGCAGTAGCATCGGCGTGAGCATTGCCCCCACGTTGGTGCCGGCATTGAAGATGCCGGTAGCAACGGCGCGTTCGCCAGCCGGGAACCACAGGCGTGTGGTCTTGACGCAGGCCGGGTAGTTGGCCGCCTCGGTCAGGCCGAGGATGAACCGGCAGACCATGAAGCCGACAGCAGAGGTCGCCAGGCCATGTGCGCCTGTCGCGATACTCCAGAGGAGTACGGCGCAGAAGAACACACGCTTGACGCCGACCCGGTCAATCAGCCGTCCTTGCAGGACGAAACCGATGGCGTAGCCCACCTGGAACCAGAAGTTGATGTTGGCGTAGTCCATCGCTGTCCAGCTCATTTCCTTGGCCAGGATGGGCTGCATGACACCGAGTGCGGCGCGGTCGATGTAGTTCAGTGTGGTGGCGAAGAACACGAGGGCGAGCATGTACCAGCGGGTCTTGCCCACGGCCATGGCGCCACGAATCTTGTCACCGATACCAGCATGCGGGGTGTTGCCCAGAGGCTGGGCCGAACGGGAGCTTTGTGTGTGGATCATTGTGGGTTACCCGTATTTTTTATGTTTATGGTCAAGCCAGGGTATTGGGTGACGCGCGGCGGTCGCCGAAGTACGCGGCGGTCGATTGATTGGCAGTGGTCGAGAAGCTTTTGGCTTTTTGAGCACGACTGCCCCGTGACGAAATGGTGCGCTACTGCCCGAAAATGGGTCAATTCGTCGAATGCTAATTTGTTCGATAATCGAACACAAAACTAACCAGTTCGTACCTTTTGTGTTGAGCTGCTAAAGTGGGTTGCCAATAATTCGTTCATTGCGCCATGCCTGCCTATCGGAGCCAGAAAATGCAGCGTTCGATTGCCACCGTATCCTTGAGCGGTACCCTGCCGGAAAAACTTGAAGCGATTGCCGCCGCCGGTTTCGATGGCGTCGAAATATTCGAAAATGACCTGCTCTATTACGCCGGCAGCCCTCGCGAGATTCGTCAGCGATGCGCTGATTTGGGGCTCGCGATCACGCTGTTTCAGCCGTTTCGGGACTTTGAAGGGTGCCGCCGCGATCGCCTGGCGCGCAACCTGGACAGGGCCGAGCGCAAGTTCGACCTGATGCAGGAACTGGGCACCGACCTGGTGCTGGTCTGCAGTAACGTTGCCAGTGACTCGTTGGGCGAGCGGCAGATACTGGTCGATGACCTGCGGCTGCTGGCCGAACGTGCGGGGGCTCGTGGCCTGCGTATCGGCTATGAGGCGCTGGCCTGGGGCCGCCACGTCAATACCTGGGAGCAAGTCTGGGATATCGTCAGGGAGGCCGATCATGCCAGCCTGGGGATGATTCTCGACAGTTTCCATACCCTGTCGCTCAAGGGCGACCCACGGGGTATTGCGCAGGTGCCGGGCGAGAAGATTTTCTTCGTGCAGATGGCCGACGCGCCAATCCTGGCCATGGATGTGCTGGAGTGGAGCCGTCATTTCCGCTGCTTCCCTGGGCAAGGTGAATTTGATTTGCCGGGGTTTCTTGCTCCGATTCTTTCGACAGGGTATCGCGGTCCGCTGTCGCTGGAGATCTTCAACGATGGCTTCCGGGCTGCGCCGCCACGGGCCAATGCGGCCGATGGCTTGCGTTCGCTGTTGTACCTGGAAGAGAAGACGCGGCTGTTGCTTGAGCAGTCTGGCCCGTTGCCGGATGACAACCTGCTGTTCACGCCGCCAGCGGCCAGTGCCTACGACGGCATCGAGTTTCTTGAGTTCGCGGTGGATGACGCACTGGGCGCCAAACTCTCGCATTGGCTGGAGCGCCTTGGGTTTACCAAGGCCGGTGAACACCGTTCGAAGAATGTCAGCCTGCTGCGTCAGGGCGATATCAACCTGATCCTCAATGCCGAGCCTTACTCCTTTGCGCACAACTTTTTCGAGAGCCATGGGCCTTCGCTCTGCGCTACGGCCATTCGAGTAAAAGACAGCACGCAAGCGCTGGCACGGGCGGTGGCGTATCACGGGCAGCCTTACCGCGGCCTGGTAGGCCCCAACGAGCGCGAGTTGGCGGCGGTGCGTGCGCCCGATGGCAGCCTGATCTATCTGGTCGACCAGGATGCCGAAGGGCGGACTATCTACGACACTGATTTCAGCCTGGTGCAGCAACCTGCCACGTCCCTGGGCCTGACCCGTATCGATCACATGGCGCTGGCGTTGCCGGCCGATGGCCTGGACAGTTGGGCGCTGTTTTACAAGAGCCTGCTGGACTTCAGTGCCGATGACGAGGTCGTGCTGCCCGACCCTTACGGCCTGGTCAAGAGCCGTGCGCTGCGCAGCCGTTGCACTTCGATCCGCTTGCCCTTGAACATCTCGGAGAACCGTAATACCGCGATCTCCCATGCCCTGTCGCATTACCGTGGTTCGGGCGTGCATCACATTGCGTTCGATTGTGATGACATCTTTGCCGCAGTGAAGCAGGCCAAGGAAGCCGGTGTTGCCCTGCTCGACATCCCGCTCAACTATTACGACGATCTGGCCGCACGCTTCGACTTCGATGACGAGTTCCTCAGTGAACTGGCCTATTACAACGTGCTGTACGACCGTGATGCCCAGGGCGGTGAACTGTTTCACGTGTACACCCAGCCATTTGAAGAGCGTTTCTTCTTCGAAGTGCTGCAACGACGCAACGGATACAGTGGCTACGGTGCGGCCAACGTAGCGGTGCGTTTGGCGGCGATGGCCAAGGCACGCAGCGGCAGCCAGGCACAAGTTAAACTTTAGGGGAACAGGCTTCGACTTCCTTCTCAGGCATGCGGGCCTCATAATCACGATGTTCACAGATGGCCATGAGTCCCGTATGACGACAACCCCAGCACTTTGCGCCGCCCCTACCGAGGCGGTGCGCAGAAGCCGCAAGAACAACCCTGAAAAGACGCGGGAGAGCATTCTTCAGGCGGCAATCTGCGAGTTTGTCCAGCAGGGGCTCGCAGGGGCCAGGGTCGATGCGATTGCCGAGCGCACGCATACCTCGAAGCGCATGATCTACTACTACTTCAGCAGCAAGGAGCAGTTGTACATCGAAGTGCTGGAAAAGCTCTACGGCGACATTCGCAGCACGGAAAGCAGTTTGCACCTGGCAGAGCTGGAGCCGCGTCAGGGCATTCGTCGGTTGGTCGAGTTCACCTTCGATCACCACGACCGCAATGTCGACTTTGTGCGAATCGTCTGTAACGAAAACATGCACCACGGTGACTACGTCAAACGCTCATCGGCCATCAGCTCGATGAACAAGACGGTGCTGATGGCGCTGGATGAGATTCTGCGCCGCGGTGCTGCTGAAGGGCTTTTCCGCCAAGGCCTGGAAGCCCTGGACGTGCATTTGCTGATCAGTTCGTTCTGTTTCTATCGGGTCTCGAACCGACATACGTTCGGTGAGATTTTCCAGGTCGATTTCGAGGACAGCGCAGTGAAGGCGCGCCACCGCGAAATGATTTGCGAGTCGGTGCTGCGCTACCTGCAGGCATGAGCCAGGTGCCGCTGCCGGTTGGCAGCGGCTACACGGATCAGTTCTGAAAACTGCTGAAGTGCTCGATCATCCGCTGGGCATCGGCCGGTACGCCGCTGAACAGCTCAAACGCCTTGACCGCCTGAAACACGGCCATCGTTCCGCCGTTCAGTGTCTGGCAGCCCAGCGCTCGAGCTTCGCGAAGTAAATCGGTCTCCAGTGGGAAATACACGATTTCAGCTACCCACAGGTTGCTGCGCAGCAGCGCTTTGGGCACCGGCATGCCGGGTAGTTTGGCCATGCCCATCGGCGTGGTGTTGACCAGGCCGTCGGCCTCTGCCATTGCCGCTTCCAGGTCATGCCCAACACGAGCGGGAGCTCCGGGGAAATGCTGGTTGAGGTTATCCACCAGCGCCTGGGCTCGAGCGGCCTCGACATCGAAGATGACCAGTTGCGCAACGCCTTCGCCCAGCAAGGCATGAGCCACTGCGGCGCCAGCGCCGCCAGCACCCATCTGCACCACCAGCCGACGCTGTACACCTGTGAGGCCACGGCGAAACCCTTCGGCAAAGCCCAGGCAGTCGGTGTTGTGGCCGATGCGTTTACCGTCCTTGAGCAGCACGGTGTTGACCGCGCCAATGCCCCGTGCCTCTGGCGACAGTTCGTCGAGCAGCGGCAAGATGGCCTGTTTGCACGGGAAGGTGATGTTCAGCCCGGTGAAGCCCATGTGCTCGGCGGCTGTCAGCAGTTCTTCAAGGGCACTGCTGTCGAGCTTCAAGACGTCAAGGTCGATCAGGCGATAGAGGTAGTTAAGACCTTGTGCCGCCCCTTCATGCTCATGCAGTGCAGGGGTGCGTGAAGCCTGGATGCCGGCGCCGATCAGGCCGGCGAGAACGCTGGGTTTACGGTTCATGCCGATTGCTCCTGAGTCGACAGCCATTGAGCGAGATGTTCCAGGGCCAAGCGGTAGCCGTTGATGCCGAAACCGCAGAGCACGGCAACAGCAATGGACGAGACATAGCTGTGATGGCGGAACGACTCACGGGCATGCACGTTGGAAATGTGTACTTCGATAACCGGAAGCTCCACGGCTACCAAGGCGTCGCGGATGGCGACTGACGTGTGGGTCCAGGCTGCCGGATTGATCACGATGGCCGCATATCGACCACGGGCCTGGTGAATCCAGTCGAGTAGTTCGCCTTCATGGTTGGTTTGGCGAAAATCGACTTCCAGCCCCAGTTGGGCGGCACTGCGGCTGCACAGGGCGGACACATCAGCCAGGGTTTCGCGGCCATAGGTAGCCGGCTCTCGGGTGCCTAACAGGTTGAGGTTGGGACCATTGAGGACCAGGACGGTACGACTCATCGGTGGGCTCCGTTGTTGTTCTTGAGTGAGGAAACGCTGTCTCGAGCAAATTGTACTAACTGGTTAATTTGGTCAATTGGCGAGAGCCGGGTTGGCGCTTTTTCTGTTCGCTGATCGAACAGGGTGTGCTAAACCTGTTGTTTAACAACCTGACCACGGAGGGAAATATGGCGGTGCAGAGGGAAGAGAGGCCGTCACTGGAGGCGACTTGGCCGGGGCTTGCTCACCTCACCCAGTCGATTCTGGCGTCATTGGGGGGGAGGGCGTTCAACAACACCTTCAGGTTGGAGGCGGCTTCGGCAACCTGCCTGTTGTTGATCGACGGTCTGGGGTGGCACTTGCTGCACGAGCATGCGCACCGAGCACCATTTCTCGCTGCGTTGATGCACCCTGACGGGTGTTTTCGCGTCGGCTTTCCTGCGACTACCGCGACCAGCCTGGCCTCTATCACTTCGGGCCTGGCCAGTGGCGCCCACGGAATCGTGGGTTGCAGTTTTGCCCTTGATGCGCAGACGGCGCTCTCTCCGCTGACCTGGAGCAGTTCGGCGCTGCAGGGGGAGGGCGCATGCAGCCCTGTACCTGCGCCCGACGATTTCATCGTTCCGCGCATGGCCTGGTCAAAGGCGGCAGAGCAGGGGATCGCCATCAGTACACTGATGCTTGGCCGCTACGCCACATCGGACTTTTCCAGAGCGATCTACCGTGCTGGCGAGATTCTTCCGGCAGTGGCATACGAGGCTTATCCGGCATTGGTGCGCAAGGCCCTTGAGGCAGAGCGTCCGGCCTTGTGTTTCGCTTATTTTGGTGACCTGGATTTTGCTGGGCACGTGTATGGGCCGGGCTCCGAACCGTGGCTCAAACAGCTGGAGATTGCTGACCAATTGGCCCAGTCGATTGCCCTGTACCTGCCCGCGGGTGCCGATCTGAAGGTCATCGCGGACCATGGCATGGTTCGGCTGGACAGCGCACGGGTGGTCGATTTCGATGAGGATGCAACTCTGCAGCAAGGCGTACATGCCGTGGCTGGGGATATACGGGCGCGTCATGTCTACGTGGCGGAGCATCAGCTGGACCGGGTGCTGGCACGCTGGCAAGAGCGCCTCGGCGACGCCTATACGGTGCTGAGCAAGGCCCAGGCAATCAAGCAGAGTCTGTTCGGTGACGTGGTGCTGAGCGGGGCCGAAGCCCGTATTGGCGACCTGATCGTGATACCCCGTGGGCATGGGGGGATCATTCGCAGTCAGGTGGAGAAGCACGCCAGCCAGTGGTTGGGCCACCATGGCGGGCTGGCTGACGAGGATCAATGGGTGCCCTTGTTGCGGTACACCCCCTGACCCTCTTGCCATCAGGATGGCTGTCGATCAACGTCGTACCAACAACACCCCGCTTTCCATGTGGTGGGTGTAGGGGAACTGGTCGAACAATGCACAGCGCTCGATACGGTGTGTGTCGTGCAACTGGGCGATGTTGGCCGCGAGGGTCTCCGGGTTGCAGGAGATGTACAGGATGTTGTCGAAACGTCGTGTCAGCTCACAGGTATCCGGATCCATGCCCGCACGCGGTGGATCGACGAAGACGCTGCCAAACTGGTAGCTCTTCAGGTCGATCCCTTCCAGGCGACGGAAGGGGCGCACATCATTGAGCGCTTCAGTCAGTTCTTCGGCGGACAGGCGCACCAGGCGTACGTTATCCACAGCGTTGTCATCGAGGTTGTGCAGGGCGGCATTGACTGACGTCTTGCTGATCTCGGTGGCCAGTACCTTGCGAACCCGGGTAGCGAGCGGCAAGGTGAAGTTACCGTTGCCGCAGTACAGCTCCAGCAGGTCGTCCTGGCGCTCACCCAGCGCGTCATAGGCCCAGTTCAGCATCTTCTGGTTGACCGTGCCGTTGGGTTGGGTGAACGCGCCCTCGGGCTGACGGTAGCGGAAACTGCGTCCGGCCACCTGCAGCTCTTCGACCGCGTAGTCGCGACCGATTACCACACGCTTGCCCTTGGAGCGACCGATGATGCTTGCATTCAGGTCGCTGGCCAACTGCCGCGCTGCAGCCTCCCAGTGCTCGTCCAATGGACGGTGATAGCACAGGGTAATCATCGCGTCACCGGCCAGGGTGGTGAGGAACTCCACCTGGAACAGTTTGAAGCTCAAGGCCGAGCTGGCTTGCCAGGCGGCTTTGAGCTTGGGCATCAGTTCGTTGATACGCAGGCTGGCGATCGGGAAGTCTTCGATCAGGATCGGCGTGTGCTTTTCGCCAGGGGCGAACATTGCATAGAAGCGCTGCTCGTTTTCACGCCAGAGGCGGAACTCGGCACGCAGGCGATAGTGCTCGCGCGGTGAGTCGAAGACGGCCGGTTCCGGTGCTGCGAAAGGCGCCAGCAGCTCGCGCAGGCGAGCGACCTTGGCGTCCAATTGTTGGCTGTAAGTTGCAGGATCGAGGACAGCACTCATGCGTTGAACCAGCCCAGTTTGATGACGAACAGAATCGACAGGACCACCAGCGCCGAATTGACCTCGCGGCCACGGCCAGAGATCAGCTTGATGACCGTCCAGGAAATGAAACCAAAGGCGATGCCGTTGGCAATCGAGTAGGTCAGCGGCATCGCCAGGGCCGTAATGACCACGGGTGCGGCTTCAGTGATGTCGTCCCAGTTTATTTCAGCCAGGCCCGACGCCATCAGCACGGCGACGAACAGCAGCGCCGGCGCCGTAGCATAGGCGGGCACGCTGCCGGCCAACGGTGCAAAGAACAGCGCCAGCAGGAACAGCACGGCGACCACGACTGCTGTCAGCCCGGTACGTCCACCGGCGCTGACGCCAGCGGCCGACTCAATGTAGCTGGTGGTGGTCGAGGTACCCAGCAGCGAACCGGCCATGGCTGCAGTACTGTCGGCGATCAGGGCGCGCCCCATCTTCGGCATGTGGCCGTCCTTGCCCATCAGGCCTGCACGTTTGGCAACGCCAATCAGGGTGCCCGAATTGTCGAACAGGTCGACGAACAGGAAGGCAAAGATCACGCTGATCAGGCCAATGTCCAGGGCACCCTTGATATCCAGCTGCAGGAAGGTTGGCGCCAGTGACGGTGGCATCGACATTACCCCACCGAACTCGCTGAAGCCCAGCGTGATGGAGGCCAGGGTGACGGCGAGAATGCCGATCAGTACGGCACCACGCACTTTCAGTGCTTCCAGTGCGACGATCAGAAAGAAGCCCAGGGTGGCGAGTATCGGTGCGGGTTGCTTCAGGTCGCCCAGGCCGACCACGGTTGCCTTGTGGGCGACTACGATGCCAGCGTTGTGCAGGGCGATCAGTGCCAGGAACAGACCGATACCGGCGGCAATGGCCGAGCGCAGCGGCAGCGGGATGCTGTTGACGATCCATTCGCGGATACGAAAAATCGACAGCAGAAAGAACAACACGGCGGAAATGAACACTGCCCCCAGCGCGACTTGCCAGGTGTGGCCCATGTTCAGGACGACGGTGTAGGTAAAGAAGGCGTTCAGGCCCATCCCTGGTGCCAGCGCGATCGGGTAGTTGGCGATCACGCCCATGACGGTCGAGCCGATGGCGGCAGCCAGGCAGGTGGCGACGAAGACCGCGCCTTTGTCCATGCCGGTTTCGCCGAGGATGCTGGGGTTGACGAACAGAATGTAGGCCATCGCCAGGAACGTGGTGACGCCCGCCAGGATTTCGGTGCGCACGTTGGTGTTGTGTGCTTTTAGTTGAAACAGCCTTTCCAGCATGCCTGCTCCCGTGGCGCGCGCTGGCGCCGTGAATGATCGACCCAACTAGCAAAGCACAGACCATACCGGGAGGCTGTGTATTTTCCTTGGGTCGGGAAAAAGCCGCGCATCATACCAGCATGATCGACGAGGAGTAATGCAGATACGCCCATCTTGGGCGCTGGCATGGTATCCGCAGGAAGGCGTGGCGTTGTCTATAAGGGTTCGACCGTGTGCAAGTGATCGCGGCTGGCCAGGCTTGGGAACAGTTTTATCCACAGCCTGGTCACCAGCAGCGTTCCAACACCGCCCCGGCGGCACCCAGTACGGCCAACACCGCCAGGTCGAGGTCAAGCACGCTGCCGGTCAATGGATAGAGGTGCCAACCGATGGCCACGGTGAGCATTTGAAAGCCGCTGGCAGTGAATACCTGAGCGAACCAGAAAGCCCGAGAGTGGGCTGTTAGCGCACCAAACAGTTACCTCGTAAAGGGGGTGAGGCAACCGGTCACGCGGCAATCGACCACATAACCTGCGCAGGCGTTCGGGACTATTCTGTTTTTCATACGTTGATCTGCGTCAATAGTTGCAGATGCAACGAATCGGCCCCGTGGCCGTAAATCCCTACGATTGCTGTTTCCAGAACAACTCCAATGTGTGGCACTCAATAGCCGTGGGGGCAGTTGGCGCAAAGGCATTCGCCGCGCGCCAGATTACCTGACAGAGGAAGCACTATGTTCGGTTTGGAGGCACTCGATCTCGCCCGAATCCAGTTCGCGTTTACCGTCTCGTTCCATATCCTGTTCCCGGCCATCACCATTGGCCTGGCGAGCTACCTGGCGGTGCTCGAAGGCCTGTGGCTCAAGACTAACAACAGCGTTTACCGCGACCTGTATCACTTCTGGTCGAAGATCTTCGCCGTGAACTTCGGTATGGGCGTTGTATCCGGCCTGGTCATGGCGTACCAGTTCGGCACCAACTGGAGCCGTTTCTCCGATTTCGCCGGGGCCGTCACTGGGCCTTTGCTGACCTACGAGGTATTGACCGCCTTCTTCCTTGAGGCCGGTTTCCTTGGCGTCATGCTCTTCGGCTGGAACCGTGTAGGCCGCGGTCTGCACTTTTTCTCCACCCTCATGGTCGCCCTTGGCACCTTGGTCTCGACCTTCTGGATCCTTGCCTCGAACAGCTGGATGCAGACCCCACAGGGTTACGAGATCATTGATGGTCGAGTGATTCCGGTGGACTGGCTGGCCGTGATCTTCAACCCGTCCTTCCCTTATCGTCTGGCGCACATGGCGACCGCGGCGTTTGTCGCGACGGCATTCTTTGTCGGTGCTTCGGCGGCCTGGCATCTACTGCGTGGGCGTGACAACCCGGCGATCCGCAAGATGCTATCGATGGCCATGTGGATGGCCTTGATCGTCGCGCCGGTTCAAGCGGTTATCGGCGATTTCCATGGGTTGAACACCCTCAAGCACCAGCCGGTGAAAATCGCTGCCATTGAAGGGCACTGGGAAAACGTCGGGGACGAGCCGACCCCCTTGATTCTGTTCGGCATCCCCGACATGAAAGCCGAAACCACCCATTTCAAGCTGGAGATCCCGGCACTGGGCAGCCTGATCCTGACCCACAGCCTGGATAAACAAGTGCCGGCGATGAAGGAGTTCGCCCCTGAAGACCGGCCGAACTCGACCGTAGTCTTCTGGTCGTTCCGGATCATGGTCGGCCTCGGCATGCTGATGATTGCGGTCGGCCTATGGAGTGTCTGGTTGCGCCTGCGTGGCAGCCTCTACAGTTCGCGGCCATTCCTCTACCTGACCCTGTGGATGGGCCCGTCCGGTTTGATCGCAGTACTCGCCGGGTGGTTCACCACTGAAGTCGGTCGTCAGCCGTGGGTGGTCTATGGCCTGATGCGTACCGCCGACGGTGCGTCGAATCATAGTTACACCCAGTTGGGCGTGACGCTGGTGATGTTCGTGGTGGTGTATTTCGCGCTGTTCGGCGCAGGTTTGGGCTACATGATGCGCCTGGTGCGCAAGGGGCCGAAAACTGACGAAGGCAAGGAAGTCAGCACTGGCGGTCCTGGTCAGCAACGCACTCCGGCACGGCCGCTGTCTGCTGCGGGTGACGATAACCACGACGGCGAAAACCTCAGCCTGAACAAGGGGAACTGAATCATGGGTATCGATCTACCGCTGATCTGGGCCGTGATCATCATCTTCGGGATCATGATGTACGTGATCATGGATGGTTTCGATCTGGGGATTGGCATGCTCTTCCCCTTCATCAAGGACGACCGTGACCGCGACGTGATGATGAACACCGTTGCGCCGGTCTGGGACGGTAACGAAACCTGGCTGGTGTTGGGCGGCGCGGCACTGTTCGGCGCCTTCCCGCTGGCCTATGCCGTGGTGTTGTCAGCGCTGTACCTGCCGTTGATGCTGATGCTGGTCGGGCTGATTTTCCGTGGTGTGGCCTTCGAGTTCCGTTTCAAGGCCAAGGCCGACAAGCGTCATATCTGGGACAAGGCGTTCATTGGTGGCTCGCTTGCGGCCACCTTCTTCCAGGGGGTCGCGTTGGGTGCCTTCATTGAAGGCTTCAAGGTGGTCGACCGTTCCTACGCCGGTGGTAGCCTGGACTGGCTGAGCCCGTTCAGCCTGTTCTGTGGCGTGGGCTTGGTAGTCGCCTACACCTTGCTGGGCTGTACTTGGCTGATCATGAAAACCGAAGGCAAGTTGCAGAAGCAGATGCACGATCTGGCGCGGCCGTTGGCGTTGGTGCTTCTGGCGGTGACCGGCATCGTCAGCCTGTGGACGCCGCTTGCGCACCCGGACATCGCCACGCGCTGGTTCAGCCTGCCGAATCTGTTCTGGTTCCTGCCGGTACCGATCCTGGTGCTGGTGACCCTCTATGGCCTGCTCAAGGCAGTGGCGCGTAATGCCCACTACACCCCGTTCCTGCTGACCCTGGTGTTGATCTTCCTGGGCTACAGCGGGCTGGGTATCAGCCTGTGGCCAAACATCATCCCGCCATCGATCTCTATTTGGGATGCTGCTGCGCCACCACAAAGCCAGGGCTTCATGCTGGTCGGCACCTTGTTCATCATCCCGTTCATTCTGGGGTACACCTTCTGGAGCTACTACGTGTTCCGCGGCAAGGTGACCCACGAAGACGGCTACCACTAGGGTTTGAATGGAGGGTGTGAAATGGCTGTTAAAGAAACCGTTAACGCCGAAAACAAACCGCTCTGGCAACGCTTGGGTTGGTTGGCGGTGATCTGGGCGGGCAGCGTCGTGACCTTGGGGATATTCGCCTGGCTGATGCGCCTGTTCATGAGCGCTGCCGGCCTTAGCACCCATTAGGCAAACTCCCATTACCGCCTTGCGGCGGCCTCTCACCCTTCGTAGCGGTTCGCTACGAAGGGTTTTTTTTGCCTGTTCACTTGCGCGCTTTCAACACCACGAACTTGGGGTTGGCCCCGACTTGTTCGACGCCACGGAACAGCCGCGCCAGTTTGCTGTGGTAACCCAGGTGGCGGTTACCGACGATGTAAAGTGCACCGCCGGGGACCAGTACTTCGCGGGCCTGCTGGAACATGCGCCAGGCCAGAAAATCGCCGACCACCTGCTGCTGATGGAATGGCGGGTTGCACAGCACCACGTCCAGTGAGCGCTCGGGCTGGCTGGCCAGGCCATCGTCGGCGCGTATTTCCACGTCACGCTCACCCAGCGCCGCGTGCCAGTTTTCGCGGGCCGACTGAACCGCCATATAAGACTCGTCGACCAGTGTGTACTGTGCCTGTGGGTTGGCCAGCGCACTGACGATCGCCAGCACGCCGTTACCGCAGCCAAGGTCGGCGACCCGCGCTTGCCCGAGGTTCTTTGGCAGGTGGGGAAGGAAGGCCCGTGTGCCAATGTCCAGGCCTTCGCGGCAGAACACGTTGGCATGGTTGAGCAGGTTCAACGCCGGTTCGTCCAGACGATAGCGGGTCGGGTAGGGCGAGGTGAAGGGGGCTTTGCTTTCTGCTGTGGCAATCAGCAAGCGTGCCTTCTTGCGCGCCAGGGAGGCCTGCACCGGGCCGATGTACTTTTCCAGCAGATCGCCAGCGGCACGTGGCAAGTGCTTGATCATCGCGCCAGCGATGACCTGAGCGCCTGGAGCCAGATGCCCCTGCAGGCGAATCAACTGCTCCTCAAGCAACGCCAGGGTTTTGGGAACGCGCACCAGCACGCGTTCGAACGGGCCTTGCCACGCGGCACTGGCCGGAACGAAGGTGACACTGTCAAAGGGCTGACCGTTACGCGGCAGGTTCTTTTCCAGACCAAGCCTTGCCAGGTATGAGTCGCCACTGCTGACCACCTGTACATGACGGCTCAAACTGATGGCCAAGGCACCAAAACTGTCATTCAGTACCAGCACCCGAGCACTGCTCGGCAGCGCCTGTTCGGCCAGGTGCTCAAGCAGGTACTCGTCGGCGGCATCAAACGCTTGTAGGGGGTCGTTGGCTTGTTCGGGTTGGCGGATCAGGTCAAGTTCGGCAAAGGGGTTGATCAGCAAGGGCATGGCATAAGGCTCTGGGGCATCGGCGGCCGTCGCGGCGAGCGACGGCAAGTTGACGACGATTCTACAGGGTTTACACCGCACTGACTGGCGCTTGGCGCGTCATAAAAGACCATTCATGGCGGCCCGGACAACCGCACTGGTCTTGTTATTGGTATTCATCTTCGCCATGACGCTACGGATATGGAAATTAACGGTGCTTTCAGACAAGGCCAGAATACAGGCGATGTCGGCCGCGGTTTTGCCCTCGGCGGACCACTTGAGCACTTCGATTTCCCGAGCAGACAATTCATATGTCAGGCGTTTGGGTGGGTGAATGCGCTCCACGATCAGGGTGTGTATCAGGTTACATAGCCATAAGGTATGGCAGGCCTTGTCAAAGAACTCGGCAGTCGTTACAGGGCCGTTCGCCCGAAGCACGCTGAGCATGCTCTGATTGCCGCGAGCGTCGTGTATGGCCAGGCTCCAGCCGAAACGCAGGCCAAAGGACTGTGCTTCCTCCCAGTATTCGGGAACCTCGGCAAACGCGTTTTCATCCCAGAGAATGGCGGCAAGTGATTGCTGACAATGGGTTGCTATGGGGTCAATCTTTATGTAATCGCCCTGTTGGTAGCGTGTGTTCCATTCACTTGGAAAGTTGTTCAGGAGTATGTACTGAGGGGATTGGGTCGCAACGTGCCTGCGGATCGTGAACCCCAGGAAGTCCATGCCGAGTTGCTTTGCCAGGGACAGTGCAATTTCAAACAGCTGCTGTTCGTTGTGTTCATTGAGCAGCTGTTGCATCTGCTCCTGGTTCCAATAGGGCATGGCAAGTCACCTCCTTTTGATGGATCCAAACTCCGTGTGTTTTTGATTGTAGGAAAAGTCCTAGTATTTGCTTGGGTTATTTTGCGATAGCAGGTGCAGGTATCGCTTACTAATCGTCCGTGTTTATGCGGCGCATTTTGCGAGACACTGGTCTTAATCGACGATTGGAGCAGGTCATGACTGCCAGTGAGGAGAAGTTCACGCGTCAAACGCTGCTGGATGTGCAGCCGCTGACCCCGAGTCTGTTCAGTTTGCGGATTACGCGTGACCAGGGGTTTCGTTTCCGTGCCGGGCAGTTCGCGCGCCTGGGCGTGACACGGGCTGATGGCAGTGTGGTCTGGCGTGCGTACTCAATGGTCAGCGCCCCGCACGATGAGTACCTCGATTTCTTTTCCATCGTGGTGCCGGGAGGGGAGTTCACAAGCGAACTCAGCCGTTTGCGTCAGGGTGACAGCCTGCTGATTGATCGCCAGGCATTCGGGTTTCTGACCCTGGACCGCTTCGTGGGTGGACGTGATCTGTGGTTGTTGGCAACCGGCACGGGTATCGCTCCCTTTCTATCAATCCTGCAGGATTTTGAAGTATGGGAGCGGTTTGAACGCATCAAGTTGGTGTATTCGGTGCGTGAGGCCCGGGAGCTGGCTTATCAGCCACTGATTGCGGGCCTTGAACAGCGCGATTACCTGGCCGAATACGCGGGTGCGTTGCAGTTCATTCCCATCGTTACCCGTGAGCAACACCCGGGGGCACTCAACGGGCGTATCACTCGATTGATCGAGAATGGCGAACTGGAGCGTGTTGCCGGTGCAGCACTGACGCCCGAACATTCACGGGTGATGATCTGTGGTAACCCGCAAATGATCGATGACACCCGAGCGCTACTCAAACAGCGCGACATGCAATTGAGCCTGAGCCGTCGGCCCGGCCAGGTTGCAGTGGAAAACTACTGGTAGCAGCATCAGGCGCTGGCGCACGCGGGCGCCAGCGTTGTGTCGCTTACGGCTTGTTGCTTTGGTTCTTGAGCAGGTCACGAATCTCAGTCAGCAGCTCTTCTTCCTTGGTAGGGACAGGGGGCGCGCTGGGTGCAACGGCTTCTTCGCGCTTGAGCCGGTTGATCGCCTTTACCCCCATGAAAATGGCGAAGGCGACGATGATGAAGTCGATGACGGTCTGGATGAACTTCCCGTAGGCCATGACCACTGCGGGCACATCACCTTCGGCGGCTTTCAGGGTGACTGCCAGGTCGCTGAAGTCCACCCCACCAATCAGCAGCCCAATGGGTGGCATCACTACATCACCGACAAAAGATGAAACGATTTTGCCGAAGGCTGCGCCGATAATGATACCGACCGCCATGTCGACCACGTTGCCCTTGACTGCAAAGGCTTTGAATTCACTGAGCACGCCCATGGTTTATTCCCTGTAACAGATGAGATTGGTGAAAACAGTGTAAATCAGCTATGCGAGTCATGCTTATCGCTGCGGCTACAGACTGTGGTTATACCGAAAAGTTTTGTCTTCCAGGGTTGGCCCCATGGGCTTGCCTGCTCGGCTATCATGGCGGTTTTTCCAGGAGACCGCCCCATGGCCAAAGCCAAGCGCATGTACGGCTGCACCGAGTGTGGTGCGACCTTTCCGAAGTGGGCCGGGCAATGCGGTGAATGCGGCGCCTGGAATACCCTGGTCGAAACCGTGTTGGAAAGTGGTGCAGCCGCAGCGCCCAGTGGCCGCAGTGGCTGGGCGGGGCAGCAGGCGCAGATCAAGACCCTGGCAGAAGTCAGTGTCGAAGAAATTCCGCGTTTCACCACGGCCAGTGTCGAGCTTGACCGTGTACTCGGTGGTGGGCTGGTGGATGGTTCGGTGGTGTTGATCGGCGGCGACCCGGGTATCGGCAAGTCGACCATCCTGCTCCAAACCCTTTGCAACATTGCGACCCGCCTTCCGGCGCTTTATGTCACGGGCGAGGAGTCGCAGCAACAAGTGGCCATGCGTGCGCGCCGCCTGGGTTTACCGCAGGACCAGTTGCGGGTCATGACCGAAACCTGCATTGAGAACATCATTGCTACTGCCCGGGCGGAAAAGCCCAAGGTGATGGTTATCGACTCGATCCAGACCATCTTCACCGAGCAATTGCAGTCGGCCCCTGGCGGTGTCTCGCAGGTGCGCGAAAGTGCGGCCTTGTTGGTGCGTTATGCCAAACAGAGCGGTACGGCCATTTTCCTGGTCGGTCACGTGACCAAGGAAGGCGCCTTGGCCGGGCCGCGCGTGCTGGAGCATATGGTCGATACCGTGCTGTATTTTGAAGGTGAGTCCGATGGACGCCTGCGTTTGCTGCGGGCAGTGAAGAACCGTTTTGGTGCCGTCAATGAACTGGGCGTGTTCGGCATGACCGACCGTGGCCTCAAGGAAGTCTCCAATCCTTCGGCCATCTTCCTCACCCGTGCCCAGGAGGAGGTTCCCGGCAGCGTCGTCATGGCCACCTGGGAGGGAACTCGGCCGATGCTGGTTGAAGTTCAGGCGCTGGTTGACGACAGCCACCTGGCGAATCCTCGGCGAGTGACGCTTGGTCTGGATCAGAACCGGCTGGCAATGCTCCTGGCGGTGCTGCACCGCCATGGCGGCATCCCGACCCATGACCAGGACGTGTTCCTCAACGTAGTCGGAGGTGTGAAAGTGCTGGAAACCGCCTCCGACCTCGCACTGTTGGCGGCGGTGATGTCGAGCCTGCGCAATCGACCCTTGTCCCAAGACCTGCTGGTGTTCGGTGAGATTGGCCTGTCGGGTGAAGTCCGTCCGGTTCCCAGTGGGCAGGAACGCCTCAAGGAAGCCGCCAAGCATGGCTTCAAGCGCGCCATTGTTCCCAAGGGTAATGCACCAAAGGAAGCCCCTGCAGGCTTGCAGGTCATTGCGGTCACGCGCCTTGAGCAGGCGCTGGATGCGTTGTTCGAGTGACGCATCAGGCCTGCAAATGAAAAGGGCCGACGATTCCTCGTCGGCCCTTATGCTGCTCAGTGCATCAGTGCATCAGTGCATCAGTGTTCAGCCGCAGCGGTTCGTCGTTCTGACGGTGCGCCGTGGTCGTGGTCGTGTTCGCTAATGACCGGAATCTCCTTGCCGTCGGCATCGAACAGCTTGCCGTCCTCGAAGTAATCACCGTCGCGCAGGGCGGAAATATCCGAGTAATTGATCGTGCGCTCGTAAGCGGCAGCAAACACCGACTGCTGGTCCGAGTTGCCAGTCGTGAAGTGGTTGAACGTCAGGTTCAGAAGAATCGCCATGATCGCCGCCGAGCTGATGCCGGAGTGGAAGATGGTTTCAAACCAGCTTGGGAAATGGTCATAGAAGGTCGGTGCAGCGATCGGGATCATGCCGAAGCCCAGCGAGGCGGCGACGATGATCAGGTTCATGTTGTTGCGGTAGTCCACTTTCGACAGCGTGCGAATACCGCTGGCAGCAACGGTGCCGAACAATACGATACCGGCACCGCCCAGTACTGAGGTTGGTACGGCGGCAATGATGCGCCCCATGATTGGCAGAAGCCCCAGCACCACCAGAATCACCCCGCCGGTTGCCACTACGTAGCGGCTCTTGACGCCCGTCACAGCCACCAGGCCAACGTTCTGGGCGAAGGCGCTCTGGGTGAAGGAGCCGAAGATGGGGGCAAGGATGCTCGACGCCATGTCGGCGCGCAGGCCATTGCCCAAGCGCTTGGAGTCAACCTTGGTGTCGATGATTTCGCCAACCGCGAGAATATCCGCCGAGGTTTCTACCAAGGTCACCATGATCACGATGCACATCGACAGAATGGCGGCGATGTGAAAGGTCGGCATACCGAAATGGAACGGTTCAGGAAAGGCCACCAGCGGGCCGTCCAGGACCTTGGAGAAATCCGCCATGCCCAATGACCAGGCAATCAGTGTGCCGATGACCATGGCCAGCAGGATCGACAGGCGAGAGATCGCTGCGCTACCGAGTTTGCTGAGTACCAGCACGATGGCGAAGGTCAGGGCCGCCAGGCCGATGTTGGCCATGCTGCCAAACTCTGGCGATTTGCTGTTGCCCCCCATGACCCAGCGCGCCGCCACGGGCATCAGTGTCAGGCCGATGGTGGTGATGACGATACCGGTGACCAACGGCGGGAAGAACTTGGTAATGCGTGAGAAGACGGGCGTGATCAGGAAGCCTATCAGCGATGCGGCCATGACCGCACCCAACACGCCAGGCAGACCTCCACCGCCTTCACTACTGAGAATGGCGCCCATGGTTGCCACGCCTGCGAATGAAACGCCCTGTACCAATGGCAACTGGCAGCCAAAGAACGGTAAGCCGAGGGTTTGTAGCAGTGTTGCAAGACCACCTGCGAACAATGAGGCCGCAATCAACAAACCGATATCAGCCGGCCCCAGTCCCGCGGCCTGGCCGAGAATCAAGGGAACCGCAACGATACCGCCGTACATGGTCAATACGTGTTGCAGGCCGTAAGCCAGGTTGGCGCCGAGGCCCAGGTTTTCGTCTTCGGGACGTTGCGCTGAAGACGTGCTAGCGGAGGACGTATTCATGAGGAGCAGGGTCTCTGTTTTATTGTTGTGGGCCTACTGTAGACAACAAGTGGCAATCATTGCCAGAAGAATTGTATACAATTTTTAGATAGCCCGAGCAGAGCCATTGCACGCAATCGGTGTGCCATATTCTTCATGAATGGTATGCAGGGCGTTTGGCGGGCGCGCCAACAAGGCCTTGTAGCGACCGCTAAAGGCTCTGGTGGGAATTAGGTAGTTGGCTAAACGTTTCTACGCTTCGATCAGTTGCCGCAGTTCGCGCTCAAGTTCTTCCGGGTTGGCCAGGTTCAGTTCGATCAGTCGCCGCAGGTGCGAAATGGAGTCCAGGTCAATGAACTGGCAAACGAAACCCATCTGGTTGCCTTCCTCATGACGCAGTTCCACGTGCATCTTCACTTCGTCGTGGTCATTGAGGTGTATCGAAGCATCGAAACCCTGGATAGGGTCGCCTTCCCAGCCCTCGGGGCATTCGATCAACAACCCCTTGAGCGACAGATCCAGCAGTTTGACGGGCCATCGTTGATCACCTTGCACCAGCTCGGTGCGGGCATCGAAGGGAACACGTTTGAAAAGCCGACGTTCGTGATGGTCGCTCATGGCCAAGCCCTCCGGGGTTCGCACTCAACTATAGTCCAGTGCTTGTCAGGTACGCGTGTTAGGTGCATAACAGAGCCATGAGTTTCCTGCTCGGGAGGCTCTAGAACGTAGCAGGTATGGCAATGTGCGATGACTCGCCCTAGACTCGTCGGGCAGTCTTTCAATCCACTAGCTGGAAGCTAATCATGAACAACAATAATAGCCTGCTGCGCCACTTGCCGTGGCTAGCGCTGGCAATCATCGGAGCCTGTGCGTTGGGTGTGGTTGCCCTGCGTCGCGGTGAAGCCATCAATGCCTTGTGGATTGTAGTCGCGGCGGTGGCTATCTACCTGGTTGCCTACCGTTACTACAGCCTGTTCATCGCCACCAAGGTGATGCAGCTCGATCCACGTCGGGCGACACCGGCGGTACTTAATAACGATGGTCTGGACTATGTCCCGACCAACAAGCACATCCTGTTCGGCCACCACTTTGCCGCGATTGCTGGCGCAGGGCCGCTGGTCGGACCGGTTCTGGCTGCGCAGATGGGCTATCTGCCCGGTACGCTCTGGCTGATTGCCGGTGTGGTGCTGGCAGGTGCGGTTCAGGACTTCATGGTGCTGTTCCTGTCCACCCGTCGCAACGGCCGTTCGCTGGGCGACATGGTCCGTGAAGAGATGGGCCGGATTCCGGGCACCATTGCCCTGTTCGGCTGCTTCCTGATCATGATCATCATCCTCGCGGTGCTGGCGCTCATCGTGGTCAAGGCCCTGGCCGAGAGCCCATGGGGCATGTTCACGGTGATGGCGACCATCCCGATCGCGATGTTCATGGGCGTTTACATGCGCTACATCCGCCCGGGGCGTATTGGCGAAATCTCGCTGATGGGTGTTGTCCTGCTGTTGCTGTCGATCTGGCTGGGCGGGCAGGTTGCTGCCGATCCGACCTGGTCCAAGGTCTTCACCTTCACCGGCGTACAAATCACCTGGCTGTTGGTGGGTTATGGCTTTGTGGCTGCCGTACTGCCTGTGTGGCTGGTGCTGGCGCCCCGTGACTACCTCTCGACCTTCCTCAAGATTGGCACCATCGTAGGCCTGGCGATCGGTATTCTGGTCATCGCGCCTGAACTGAAAATGCCTGCACTGACCCAGTTCACCGACGGTACTGGCCCTGTCTGGAAAGGCACCCTGTTCCCGTTCCTGTTTATCACCATCGCGTGTGGTGCGGTATCGGGCTTCCACGCCCTGATCTCCTCGGGCACCACGCCGAAGCTGCTCGACAACGAAACCAACGCCCGCTACATCGGTTACGGCGGCATGCTGATGGAATCGTTCGTAGCCATCATGGCCATGGTCGCTGCTTCGGTGATTGAACCGGGTGTCTACTTCGCCATGAACAGCCCGCCTGCCGTAGTCGGTAGCGATGTGGTCGCGGTGGCGCAGACGGTCAGCAACTGGGGCTTTGCCATCACGCCAGATGTGCTTGAGGGCGTAGCCAAGGACATCGGTGAGCACACCATCCTGGCCCGTGCGGGCGGTGCCCCGACCCTGGCGGTCGGTATCGCGCAGATCCTGCACCAGGTGCTGCCGGGTGAGAACACCATGGCCTTCTGGTACCACTTCGCGATCCTGTTTGAGGCGCTGTTCATCCTCACGGCGGTAGATGCGGGTACCCGTGCCGGACGCTTCATGTTGCAGGATCTGTTGGGCTCCTTCATTCCGGCGCTCAAACGCACTGAGTCGTGGACTGCCAACCTGCTGGCAACAGCCGGTTGTGTGGCCATGTGGGGGTATCTGCTGTACCAGGGCGTGATCGATCCGTTGGGCGGGATCAACACCTTGTGGCCGCTGTTCGGTATCTCCAACCAGATGCTGGCGGGCATTGCGCTGATGCTGGGTACTGTGGTGTTGATCAAGATGAAGCGCCAGCGCTACATCTGGGTCACCCTGTTGCCTGCTGTCTGGCTGCTGATCTGCACCACCACCGCGGGCTTCATCAAGCTGTTCGATCCGAGCCCGGCGGTCGGTTTCCTGGCGCTGGCCGACAAGTACAGCGCGGCACTGGATGCCGGTCAGGTACTCGCACCGGCCAAGGATATCAACCAGATGCAACACGTTATCTTCAACGCCTACACCAACGCGGCGTTGACCGGCCTGTTCCTGTTCGTGGTGTTCAGTATCCTGTTCTTCGCACTGAAGGTCGGTATTGCCGCCCTTGGCAAGAAAGAGCGTAGTGATAAGGAAACCCCGTTCCACCCTGTGCCGGACGCGTAAACACTGAGGAATGCAGTCATGTTCAACGACCTTGGTCGACTGGGTAAGTACCTGGGGCAGGCAGCCCGCCTGATGGTCGGTATGCCCGACTACGACACTTACGTCGAGCATATGCAAACCAAACACCCGGACAAGCCGGTGATGAGCTACGAGGCGTTCTTCAGGGAACGTCAGGAGGCGCGTTACGGGGGGAAGGGTGGGCCCAAGTGCTGTTAACCTTGGCTGACGGCCTGTAATAAACCTGTGGGAGCACGGTACGCCGCGCTCCCACAGTCATTTTTAGCGTTCAGGAGATTTTGCGCGTGCTACCTCCAATCCCCGTTACCGTGCTCAGTGGTTTTCTCGGTGCAGGCAAGACCACCTTGTTGCGCCACCTGCTCAAGGCCGAGCACGGCCTGAAGATCGCCGTGATCGAAAACGAATTCAGCGATGCAGGTATCGACACGCAGCTGCTGGGTGACGAACCGGTGCAGGTCATGACCCTGGCCAATGGTTGTGTTTGCTGCAGCATCCATACCGACCTGACCAAGGCCCTGTTCCTGTTGCTGGAGCGCCTGGACAGTGGCGAGATCGCCTTCGACCGTTTAGTGATCGAATGCACCGGCCTTGCCGACCCCGCACCCGTGGCACAAACCTTCTTCATCGATGAAGAACTGCGTGAGCGCTACATCCTTGATGGCATTATCACCTTGGTCGATGCGGCGCATGCCGACCTCCACCTGACCCAGACCATTGCCCAGGCCCAGGTCGGTTTTGCCGATCGCCTGCTGGTGAGCAAGACCGATCTGGTCGATGCCGCCCAGTTCCAGGCCTTGAGCGAGCGTCTTGGACGGATCAATCGTCGTGCGCCGATTCATGTGGTCGAGCACGGCAAGATCGACCTGTCCGAGTTGCTGGATGTGCGCGGCTTCAATCTCAATGCCGACCTGGGTGGCGGTCTGAGCTTGCGCCCGGTTGCACAAGGCAATAGTGGTGACCGCATAAGCAGCATGGTACTGCGTACCGAGAAGCCCCTGAACATCGATCAGCTCAGCGATTTCATGAATCGTCTGCTCGAAGACCATGGCCGACAGCTGTTGCGGTACAAAGGTGTGCTCAATATTGAAGGCGAGCCACGCCGGCTGGTGTTCCAGGGTGTCTTGAAGTTGTATGGTTTCGACTGGGACCGCGTCTGGGAGCAGGACCAGACGCGGGAGAGCGTCGTGGTGTTCATCGGCGACGATTTGCCTGAAGAACAGATTCGCTCAGCGTTCGAGCAGCTGTAGGCCGCTTGTTAACTGGCGCTCAACCAATCGACGTCGCGGGCAAGAATGTTCAAGCGCAATTGGGTGCCCGACGGTGCATCATAGAGGAGCGAGAACCAAGGTAATTCCCCAAAGCCTGTGAGGGCAGGAGGAACAATGCCCTGGTGGTCGTACCATGGGGCATCGCGGTTCTATCCTCAGAACTCATCCGGGTAGCTCAGCCAGGGTGCATTGCGCTCCTGGATATCCAGAATGAAACCCAGTGGGCTCCCTCCCGCAGTGTTGAGGTAGGTAGGCTCTGCGTCATGTCGGCTGCTCCGATGCACGAATCCTTTACCTGCACGCTGCAAAAACATGCCAACACGATCGCGTTTTATATGCTCAAGTGACGTTTCGCCGCGTTGTGGATGGATCAGCTTGAAGGGGACGGGCTCCCGCTCGGCGATGATAAAAGCGCCAATGTGGCCATTATCATCGGCACTGATGCCTCGGCCAAAATACGGGCCAAGTGAGCGGACATACAGGTAGTAACCTTCTTGGGTATGCCTGAAGTACAGGGTCAAGGGCTCCACGGTGTTGCCGTTGGCAGGTGGTTGATGGCCTAGCAAATGGGCGTCACTTCGGGGTTGCAACGCCCCGGCCAAGAAGCCTTCGCCGCCGAACGGGGCGATGACTTCTGCCGGAGTTCCCCGCAGGACATCAAGGCAATGAATGGGGTATGCCTGAGTACGCAGGTGGGCGAGGAACGAGTTCTGTCGATGGGTGGGCATGGTGTTCGCCTTGTAGTTCATTGAGTGACAAAGGCGCATGGGCCTTCGTATTCGCTGAACCTAATGGCAAGGCGGTTGCCCGCTGCGTTAATTAATTACGCAGGCGAAAAAAAGCCCGGCTCAAGGCCGGGCTCTTCATTCAGCGAACTGCGATCAAGCGCCGTATACCGGCAGCTTGGCGCAGATAGCCTTGACCTTCTCACGAACGGCGTCGATCACCGCTTCGTTGTTCAGGTCGTCCAGGATGTCGCAGATCCAGCCAGCCAGTTCCTTGCACTCAGCCTCTTTGAAGCCGCGAGTGGTCACAGCCGGGGTACCGAAGCGCAGACCGGAGGTGACGAACGGGGAGCGTGGATCGTTTGGTACCGAGTTCTTGTTGACGGTGATGAAGGCTTTGCCCAGTGCAGCGTCAGCGTCTTTACCCGAGATTTCCTGCTTGATCAGCGAGAGCAGGAACAGGTGGTTCTGAGTGCCACCGGAAACGACGTCGAAACCGCGCTCGATGAAGACGCTGGCCATGGCCTGGGCGTTTTTCACCACTTGCTGCTGGTAAGCCTTGAACTCCGGCTGCAGCGCTTCCTTGAAGCAGATGGCCTTGGCGGCAATCACGTGCTCCAGCGGGCCGCCTTGGGCACCCGGGAATACGGCCGAGTTCAGCTTCTTCTCGATCTCTTCGTTCTTGCGAGCGAGGATCAGGCCGCCACGTGGGCCACGCAGGGTCTTGTGGGTAGTGGTAGTGACCACGTCAGCGAACGGAACCGGGTTCGGGTAAACGCCAGCGGCAACCAGACCGGCAACGTGAGCCATGTCGACGAACAGGTAGGCACCGACCTTGTCGGCGATTTCACGGAAGCGCGGGAAGTCCAGCACTTGCGAGTAGGCGGAGAAGCCGGCAACGATCATCTTCGGCTTGTGTTCCAGGGCCAGACGCTCGACTTCGTCGTAGTCGATCAGGCCGTTGGCATCGATACCGTACTGAATGGCGTTGTACAGCTTGCCCGAAGCGCTGACGCTGGCGCCGTGGGTCAGGTGACCACCGTGTGCCAGGCTCATGCCCAGGATGGTGTCGCCAGCTTGCAGCAGGGCCAGGTAAACGGCGCTGTTGGCTTGCGAACCTGCGTGTGGCTGAACGTTGGCGTAGTCTGCGCCGAACAGCTGCTTGGCGCGGTCGATGGCCAGTTGCTCGACCACGTCGACGTACTCGCAACCACCGTAGTAACGCTTGCCTGGGTAACCTTCAGCGTACTTGTTGGTCAGAACCGAACCCTGGGCTTCCATCACGGCCGGGCTGGTGTAGTTTTCCGAGGCGATCAGCTCGATGTGCTCTTCCTGGCGCTGAGCTTCTTGCTCCATGGCGGCAAAGAGATCGGCGTCGTACTTGGCAATGGTCAAATCACGGCTGAACATGGCGGTCCTCAAGGATCGGGCTGGAAAAGGGAGGCATTCTACCTCATCGGCTTTTGTCTGGCATATGAAAGGGCATCATGTCGCAGACAAGTGGGGCTCATTTGCCGCTGTTTGTGTTGCCCGGCGCCATCCCCGAGCCTGTACAAGGGGGGGATGCGCAGGGTTACTGGAACATGAACAGCGTTTCGTTGCTGAACTGGGCTTCAAACTGGTGGGCCGGCATTGGCCGACCGAACAGGTAGCCCTGAACCTCATCACAACCGTGTTCTCGGAGGAACTCCAGCTGTTCATGGGTTTCCACACCCTCGGCGATTACTGCCAGGTTCAGGCTGTGGGCCATGGCGATGATCGCACGGGCGATCTGGCCATCCTGCTCGCCTTCGGGCAGGCCATCGACGAAGGTGCGGTCGATCTTCAGCACGTCGATCGGGAACTGCTTGAGGTAGTTCAGTGACGAATAGCCAGTACCGAAGTCGTCGACCGCAATGCTCAGGCCGAGGTTTTTCAGGCTGGCGAGTATCTGCATGGCCTCGTTGACCTCGCGCATCAAGATACTTTCGGTCAGCTCCAGTTCCAGGCACGCCGGTGGAACGCCGGTTTCGTTGAGGATCGTGGCGATGCGGGTACCCAGTTGCCCATCGGAAAACTGTCTCGCAGAAATGTTCACCGAAACTTTCGGTACCCGTACCTTGGCCTGGTGCCACTCTTTGAGCTGACGACTGGCTTCACGCAGTACCCAGTCACCGACATCGACCACCAGCCCCAACTCCTCAATCACCGGAATAAAGTCGCCCGGCGGTACCAGGCCACGGGTTGGGTGGCGCCAGCGCAGGAGCGCTTCGGCGCCGGTCAGGCGTTTGCCGTCGCCGCTGAACTGCGGTTGGTAGTACAGGATGAACTCGTTCTGCTCCAGTGCATGGCGCAGGTCGCTTTCCAGTTCCAGGCGCTCCAGCGCACTGGCGTTCATATCCGCCTGGTAGAACTGGAAGTTGTTCTTGCCGCGCTCCTTGGCGTGGTACATCGCGGTGTCGGCGTTTTTCATCAGTTGGCTGAGTTCGCTGCCATCCTGAGGGCTCAGGGCAATACCGATACTGGCGGTGACGAAGAACTCGCGGTTTTCCAGCACAAAGGGACGAACCAGGCTGTTGAGGATCTGTTCGGCCACATTGATGGCGCGGTTCAGCGCCATCTCGCGGGTTGCGCGTGGTTGCAGCAGCAGCGTGAATTCGTCGCCGCCCATGCGCGCAACGGTGTCGTCAGTGTCGACACAGTCGAGCAGGCGTTCGGCCATGTCCTTGAGCATACGGTCGCCGGCCGCGTGGCCAAGGGAGTCATTGATCGGCTTGAAACGGTCCAGGTCGAGGAACATCAGCACCACCCAGGCCTTTTGACGATCAGCTTGCTGCAGTGCGGTGTGCAGGCGGTCCTGGAACAGCGTGCGGTTCGGCAGGTGCGTCAGGGCGTCGTAGTAGGCCAGACGGTGAATGCGTTGTTCGCTGGCCTTGCGCTCGCTGATGTCGGTAAAGAAACACACATAGCTGGCCAGGTCGCCTTCGTCGTCGAGCACAGCGGTAATGCCGACCCAGGCCGGGTAATGCTCGCCGGTGCGACGTTTAAGCCAGACTTCACCTTCCCAGGTGCCGCGGATGTGCAGCTGTTTGACCACGTAGCGCAGGTGCGCTTCCTGCTGTTCGTCGACCGTCAGCATATTTGGCAGTTGGTCGAGCACTTCGGCTGCGCTGTAGCCGCTGACGCGGCTGAAGGCTTCGTTGGACTGGACGATATAGCCCGCCGGGTCGGTGATCAGGATGGCCGAAGTCGAGTGCTCAAACACTGTCGCAGCCATGCGCAGGTCTTTTTCAGCGCGGCGCTGCTGGCTGATGTCACGGCCGACGCCGAGTATGCCCTCGAACCGATTGTGCTCATCCCAGACCAGTACCAGGCGCAGTTCGATCGGGATCTTGCGACCATCGGCGCGCAGGCAGTCGAACAGGAACAACTGAGTGGGAAGCTGGGTACGCAATTGCTCCAGTTGTTCTGGAACGTGCAGGGCACGGTTGAGGCGTTCGATCAGGCTGTAGATGCCGGTCAACTGTGCCGGGTTGGCAATGGTCGATTGCCAGCCGTTCTCGAAAATCCAGTCGACCTCGTAGCCCAATACCGCCTGTACCGAGGGGCTGACATAGTTGGGCTTCAGCATGCTGTCGGTGGAGAAGATGACGTCGCTGATACTTTCGGCAAGCATGCGGTAACGCTGTTCGCTGTCACGCAGCGATTCGCTGGCCTCTATCTGCTCGGTGACGTCTTTGGCCACGCCAATGATGCGGGTGACGTTGCCGTCGTTGTCGCGGGTCAGGACCTCTTCGCGAATATCATAACGACGCCAACCCTGGTCACGGTGACGGAAA
This sequence comes from Pseudomonas defluvii, assembly GCF_001695625.1. GTDB lineage: Bacteria > Pseudomonadota > Gammaproteobacteria > Pseudomonadales > Pseudomonadaceae > Aquipseudomonas > Aquipseudomonas defluvii. The sequence goes on along the minus strand of NZ_MBPN01000028.1, from coordinate 3,648 downwards.
CGTAGCTGGCAGTGCAGTTGTTCCAGGTAGCCACTCTCGCGCTGTTGCTGACGCATCCGGTTGTAGAGTGTGGCGTCTTCAGGGTGCAGAAGGATTTCCCAGAATCGCTCGCCCATCGTATCCAGTTCGGTACGGGAGTAACCCAGGGTCTGGCCCAGGTGCCGATTGCTGAAGATCATCCGTTGGTTTTGCACGTCCTGCACGTAGAGTTGATCCGGTACGGTACGGACCACGTTCGACCAGAAACTTTCACGCTCCAGCAGCGACAGCTCGACCTGCTTGCGGCTGGTAATATCGCTGATGCTGAGGGTTACCGCTTGATAGTCAGCGCGTTGCTCGGGGAAACGCACCGTCAGCCACAGGTGCAGCTCCTGGTCATCGGCACCACTGAGGCGAACCTCCAGCTCAAGCTGATGTTGATTGTTCAGGACGGCTTCGACCAGTTGCAGGCCAATCCCTTCGTTGCGTGTATCGCCAGCAATCAGGCGTTGCCAGGCACCGTTGCGGCATTCAACCCCCAGCAGTTGCAGGGCGACTTGATTGACCTCGGTGACTTTCAACTCCTGCAGCAACGTGTTGCGCAGGGACCGGTCAAGCAGCAGGCGGTGCTCAAGCTGGTCTTGGCCACGAAGGCGCAGTCGTTCAAGCGTATTGATCAGGCCGGACAAGTCCAGCACACAAAGGGCGACCCCTGTCCCTTCAAAAATATCCTGGTAGCGTCGGCGTCCTTCTTGCAGTGCGCGTTGGCGCTTGCGCATGCTGGCCAATGCCAGCAGCGGCAGCAGGGCGCAGATCAGGCCAAGCAGGCATTTACTGATCAGAGCAGGCAACAGTTGCTGACGACTCAATTCGGCATCGTAGAGGCCGCGCAGTTGCCAGTCGCTGTTATCGAGGAATGTCAGCAGTACGCTCTGCAGTGGCTCGGCGTTGGCTGGCCGTGGCGTTTCAGGTGAGCGATGTTGATTGATGATTTCAGCCGTTCGGCTGTTTTCCAGCAGCCACAAGGGGCGGGTGGGGTTGTCCAGGTGTTCGGCCAGCGCGCTGTAATACTCAGGGCTCAGGCGCAGCAGCCAGTAACCGCTGGTCGGCCGATCTGATTGGCGTAGCAGCAGGTAGATGTAACTGTTGTCACTGTTGTTGCTGAAGTAGTACGGGTGGCCACTGCTCAGCCGTATCAATTCTTCAATGGCATGCTGGTCAGGCGATTCGCCGAGGCTGTCGCGCAACGGGCGTGCCTGGCTGTCGAACCAGGCGATGCTGCGCAGTGAGGGCAGTGCGCGCTGCAGATTGGCCACCACCTTCGGTAGCGCGCGGTCGTCCGGGGGCAGCGGATAGGGTTGGACCTGATTGAGTGCGGTCTGAGCCTTGAGGGCCATGTTCAGGCTCAGGTGATCGGCCAACTCGTTGCTGGAATCCAGGCTGTGTTGGCGCTCATCGGCAAGGGTATGGTGGTACTGATCAATCAATAGCCAGAACAGCAGGCCGAGCAGCAGCAATACCAGGATGGCCAACACCCCTTTCAACGAACCGCGCAACAATGAACCCGAGCTGGAGGGGGCGGTACGCAGGGAGGACGGCTGAGTAAGATTGGTCAAACGTTGATCCTGCGGTATGGCTGGCTGTGGCAGGTTTGAGCTGCTTATGGGGTGCGCACCCTCACGCTCAGCCGTGCAGGCCGATGCGTACTCATAAGCTGGACGCCCGAAGGGCGCTTAGCATGCCTTGAGTTGTGGCGAAGTGCCAGTCCTGTTCGCAGATCCCGACAAAGTGCCATGTCGGCGGCCCAGGCCTGCCTGGGCCAGAGCTTGGGCCTGACGGTTGTCGGTTGGCCAAGTTAATAGTCGCTTTTACTTTTTTACGTCATACAATTGGCCCCTTGAATTTACTTGCTTACAGGAGCTCAACGTTTTGGCTCAATACGTCTACACCATGCATCGGCTGAGCAAAGTTGTTCCGCCGAAGCGGGAAATCTTGAAGAACATCTCCCTGTCGTTTTTCCCCGGCGCCAAGATCGGCGTGCTCGGCCTCAACGGTTCGGGTAAATCCACCCTGTTGAAAATCATGGCGGGTGTTGATACCGAGTTCGACGGTGAAGCACGGCCAATGCCGGAGCTGAATGTCGGTTACCTGCCGCAGGAACCACAGCTCGACCCAACCAAAACCGTGCGTGAAGTGGTCGAAGAAGCGGTCAGCGTGATCAAGGATGCCCAGGCTCGCCTGGATGAGGTCTATGCGGCGTACGCCGATCCTGATGCCGACTTCGACAAGCTGGCCGCTGAACAGGCCAAGCTTGAGGCGATTCTGCAGGCCAGCGATGGTCACAACCTGGAGCGTCAGCTGGAAGTGGCGGCCGATGCCCTGCGCCTGCCTGCCTGGGACGCCAAGGTCGAACACCTGTCGGGTGGTGAAAAGCGTCGTGTAGCACTCTGCCGCCTGCTGCTGTCGGCACCGGACATGCTCCTGCTCGACGAACCGACCAACCACCTGGATGCCGACTCTGTCGCCTGGCTCGAGCACTTCCTGCACGACTTCCCGGGTACTGTGGTAGCGATTACCCACGACCGTTACTTCCTCGACAACGTCGCCGGCTGGATCCTCGAACTCGACCGTGGCGCCGGTATTCCGTACGAAGGTAACTATTCGGGCTGGCTGGAAGCCAAGTCGGATCGTCTGGCCCAGGAATCCAAGCAGCAGTCGGCCCATGAAAAGGCCATGAAGGAAGAACTGGAGTGGGTGCGCAAAGGCGCCAAGGCACGCCAGTCGAAATCCAAGGCTCGTCTGCAGCGCTTCGAAGAAATGCAATCGCAGGAATTCCAGAAGCGCAGCGAAACCAACGAGATCTATATCCCGGCAGGCCCGCGCCTGGGCGACAAGGTCATCGAGTTCAAGAACGTCACCAAGGGTTATGGCGACCGTGTACTGATCGACAACCTGTCGTTCAGCATGCCTAAAGGCGCCATTGTCGGTGTGATCGGTGGTAACGGTGCCGGTAAATCGACCCTGTTCCGCATGCTGATGGGCAAGGAAACACCAGACTCGGGCACCATCGAGATCGGTGAAACCGTGCAACTGGCCTGTGTCGATCAGAGCCGCGAAGACCTGGACGGCAACAAGACCGTGTTCCAGCAGATCTCCGATGGTTCCGACCAGATCCGTATCGGTAACTACGAAATTCCTTCGCGTACCTACGTGGGTCGCTTCAACTTCAAGGGCGGCGACCAGCAGAAGTTCGTCAAGGACCTCTCCGGTGGTGAGCGTGGCCGTCTGCACCTGGCCCTGACCCTGAAGGAAGGCGCCAACGTCCTGCTGCTCGACGAACCGTCCAACGACCTGGACGTGGAAACTCTGCGTTCGCTGGAGGAAGCCCTGCTGGACTTCCCGGGCGCTGCTATCGTGATCTCTCACGATCGCTGGTTCCTTGATCGCGTGGCCACCCACATCCTGGCCTACGAGGACGATTCCCAGGCGGTATTCTTCGAGGGTAACTACACCGAGTACGAAGCCGACCGCAAGAAGCGTCTTGGCGAAGCTGCTGCCCAGCCGCACCGGGTACGGCACAAAAAACTGGCATAACCGCTCGCGGTTTTGCACTGGAACGGGGCCTTCGGGCTCCGTTTTTTTTTTGCCGAAAAATGTGGCGTACCTGTT
>NZ_MBPN01000297.1 GCF_001695625.1 Pseudomonas defluvii | reverse complement strand
GTATCGTCCTGGCGGCTGCCCACCATATACAGGTCGAACTCGGCACCCGAGGATTGCAGGCGCTGCACGAGCTGCCCACAGGCCGCGCAGCCGTCCTTGACGAACACCGCCATTCGGCCGCTGCCGCGCGCGGTGCCGGCGCCCGGCCCGTCGTCGGGCAGGTTCACGCGCTGCATGCCGGGGTTCAGGCGCTGCCAGGCTTCGTCGTAGGCGCGTTGGTAGGCGAGCAACTTCTCGACGCGGCGTGCTTCGATTTGCACCTGCAGCTCTGCATAGCGCCGCCGTTCTTCGTCGGTCCGTGCCTCGATGCCTAGGGCAGACAGCGGGTCCAGGTTGGGCGAGTAGATTCCCAGCGGCCCATCCATCAGCTCGCGGTAACGCACCCATTCCTGGGGTTGGAGGCCCCAGTTGCTTGCTACTCGGTCGTCCAGGACGCGGGCGGCCAGCGGGCGCTCCTGGCTCTGCGCATTGCGAGCGGGAGCCGTGGCTGACTGCTGCGCCCACGCGGGCCACTGGACTGAAGCCAGTAGGAGTGCGGAAAGGATGATCGACGGCTTCATGTGGTGTGCTCCGATCAGGGAATCGCCACGCGACGGGTCTGGTCGCCGGCTTGGAACACCGCGGCGCTGCCATCGATTGCCTGCAAGCGCCATGGGCCGACCGCATCACCGGGCAGCAGCACCTGAAGCTGGTCGGGCGTGAAGTCCCCACTGCTCGGCGCGACGGACACGCTGCGCTGGCCGGCGCGCAGTTCGGCGCCGACGATGCGGAACGGCAATGGCGGCGGTTCAGACTTGGCGTTAGGCCTGCGCGGTGTGCGCGGCTG
>NZ_MBPN01000296.1 GCF_001695625.1 Pseudomonas defluvii | reverse complement strand
GCGTGACCGAGCCAGCTCGCACCGCATCCATCCGCGAGCGGCCACCAGTCTCTGGTGGTGGATGCTTTCGCCTTATCAACCCATCGCGGGGTTACGCACCTTTCCCCGCAGCGTGGGACTGGCGTGTCTCCGCTTCATCCCTATGGAGATTCACCATGAGCACCACGTCCAACGAGAAATCGTATTTCGACCTCCACACCTCGGGCATCGGTTACATCCAGCGTGTCCGTGAAGTGCCTGTTCGGGGCGGCCGCCGTGCGCAGCCTTTTCTGGCATGCACCATCGCCGCGCTGGTCGGTTCCGCAAAGGACCCCAGCTATCGCTATTTCGATGTCAAGGTCTCGGGTGCCGAGGCCAAGAAGCTGGTCGAGCGCTGCATCGGCGTTGACGATCCCAAGCAGCGCCCGCTGGTGCGCTTTCGCCTCGGCGACCTGTGGGGCGATGCGTACATCCGCGACAAGGGCGAGCAGAAAGGCCAAGCCGCCGCGTCCCTCAAGGCGCGACTGCTCAAGGCCGAGCCACTTGACCGAGCCGAACTGGCTTCGATCAGGCATCACGAGCTGATCACCCGCGGCATCGGCTACCTCAGCCGTCCGAAGGACGTCACGCCCAAAGATGGCGACCCGTTCCTCTCTTGCACCGTCGCCGCGCTGGCCGGGCCTGTCGATGAACCGGAGTATCGGTACTTCGACACCATCGTTACCACCCCTGAAGCCGAGCATCTGGTTCGCCGGTGCGTGCAGGCCATCGAAGGGGACTGCAAGGTGCTGATCGCCTTCCGTCTCAACGACATGAAGATCGATCCGTACATCCGCACCAAGGGTGAACGCGCTGGGGAACCGGCCGCAAGCCTGGAATCGAC
>NZ_MBPN01000295.1 GCF_001695625.1 Pseudomonas defluvii | reverse complement strand
GGTGACGGTGTTCGGCATTCTGAATCTCACCGAGGACTCCTTCTTCGATGAGAGCCGGCGGCTAGACCCCGCCGGCGCTGTCACCGCGGCGATCGAAATGCTGCGAGTCGGATCAGACGTCGTGGATGTCGGACCGGCCGCCAGCCATCCGGACGCGAGGCCTGTATCGCCGGCCGATGAGATCAGACGTATTGCGCCGCTCTTAGACGCCCTGTCCGATCAGATGCACCGTGTTTCAATCGACAGCTTCCAACCGGAAACCCAGCGCTATGCGCTCAAGCGCGGCGTGGGCTACCTGAACGATATCCAAGGATTTCCTGACCCTGCGCTCTATCCCGATATTGCTGAGGCGGACTGCAGGCTGGTGGTTATGCACTCAGCGCAGCGGGATGGCATCGCCACCCGCACCGGTCACCTTCGACCCGAAGACGCGCTCGACGAGATTGTGCGGTTCTTCGAGGCGCGGGTTTCCGCCTTGCGACGGAGCGGGGTCGCTGCCGACCGGCTCATCCTCGATCCGGGGATGGGATTTTTCTTGAGCCCCGCACCGGAAACATCGCTGCACGTGCTGTCGAACCTTCAAAAGCTGAAGTCGGCGTTGGGGCTTCCGCTATTGGTCTCGGTGTCGCGGAAATCCTTCTTGGGCGCCACCGTTGGCCTTCCTGTAAAGGATCTGGGTCCAGCGAGCCTTGCGGCGGAACTTCACGCGATCGGCAATGGCGCTGACTACGTCCGCACCCACGCGCCTGGAGATCTGCGAAGCGCAATCACCTTCTCGGAAACCCTCGCGAAATTTCGCAGTCGCGACGCCAGAGACCGAGGGTTAGATCATGCCTAGCATTCACCTTCCGGCCGCCCGCTA
>NZ_MBPN01000294.1 GCF_001695625.1 Pseudomonas defluvii | reverse complement strand
GCGTGACCGAGCCAGCTCGCACCGCATCCATCCGCGAGCGGCCACCAGTCTCTGGTGGCGGATGCTTTCGCCTTATCGACCCACCGCGGGGTTACGCACCTTTCCCCGCATGCGTGGGGCTGGTGTGTCTCCGCTTCTTCCCTATGGAGATTCACCATGAACACCACGTCCAACGAGAAATCGTATTTCGACCTCCACACCTCGGGCATCGGCTACATCCAGCGTGTCCGTGAAGTGCCTGTCCGGGGCGGCCGCCGTGCGCAGCCTTTCCTGGCATGCACCGTTGCCGCGCTGGTCGGCCCCGCCAGGGACCCCAGCTACCGCTACTTCGACGTCAAGGTCTCGGGTGCCGAGGCCAAGAACCTCGTCCAGCGCTACATCGGCGTTGACGATCCCAAGCAGCGCCCGCTGGTGCGCTTCCGCCTCGGCGACCTGTGGGGCGATGCGTACATCCGCGACAAGGGCGAGCGCAAGGGTGAAGCCGCCGCGTCCCTCAAGGCGCGACTGCTCAAGGCCGAGCCGCTTGACCGGGCCGAACTGGCTTCCATCAAGCAGCACGAGCTGATCACCCGCGGCATCGGCTACCTCAGCCGTCCGAAGGACGTCACCCCCAAGGATGGCGATCCGTTCCTGTCGTGCTGCGTCGCGGCTCTGGCCGGGCCTGTCGGTGAACCGGACTATCGGTACTTCGACACCATCGTCGCCACCCCTGAAGCCGAGCACCTGGTTCGCCGGTGCGTGCAGGCCATCGAAGGGGACCGCAAGGTGCTGATCGCCTTCAAGTTGAACGACATGAAGATCGATCCGTACATCCGCACCAAGGGTGAGCGCGCCGGGGAGCCGGGAGCGAGCCTGGAATCGAC
>NZ_MBPN01000293.1 GCF_001695625.1 Pseudomonas defluvii | reverse complement strand
GATAAGGCGAAAGCATCCGCCACCAGAGACTGGTGGCCGCTCGCGGATGGATGCGGTGCGAGCTGGCTCGGTCACGCAGTGGGAACTGCGACGCAACCTCGAAGACCGATGGTTGCCTGGCATGTCGCTGACAACGTCAGCAGGCATGGGGTCAGCATGGCCGGGCCTCGCGCGCGCGACAGCAATCAATCGGCATCCGGGCGCTTCCCATTTTTTCCAGGCTGCCCAGTTCCGCCCAAAAGAAAGCCCCCGAAATGGGGGCTTCAAGGGGTATGCGGACATTTTTGGACTACGCCGATTCCACCGCCGCCAGTGACAGATACGTAGCGGTGGCGGACAGCTCCAGATCATCTGAGCTTTGCAGAATGCGAGTGAAAACGCTGTCTTTCGGGTCGAAGAACTCGCCGAAATCGTCGCCGCCAAGCTCGGCGCGTGCCAGTTCCCACCAGTCATCGAACGGGTCGGTATCCGGGTTGCAGCCGACGGCATAGGCCAGCAGCTTCACGCGGCCATCGGGGCGGCGCTCTCCGCGCTCGGCGAGGAAGTACACGCCCTGGTCCTTGGCCAGGGCGACGCGGCATTGGTTGGCGATGGCCTCGGCAAGCACGGGGCGCAGGTCGGAGCCTCTGAATCGCAGTGACATGGTTGAAATCTCCTGTATGGATGAAGAAAAAAGCCCTCCACCGAAACGGATGGAAGGCTTGTGGGGCAGTCGCCGGTAGGCTGTGGACTGATCAGTCGTGCCGCTAGGCTTCCTGTCTGGCGCGTCAGGCTGGAACCGCCTGACGTTGACGAGAGGCTTTGGCGTCGATCACGCTCACGCCGATCAGGCGCCAGCGCCCGTCGTCGATGAGCCGCTCCAGCACTTC
>NZ_MBPN01000292.1 GCF_001695625.1 Pseudomonas defluvii | reverse complement strand
TCCAGGCCCACATAGACGACGGCGCGCTTTCGGATGACCTGCATCCAATCGAAGATCGGGCGGGGGTCGGCCAGGTCGGAATAGTTCGGCGCCAGAAGCTGGGAAATCTTCCCGCTGGTGAGTTTCTCCAGCAGCGGCAGCAGCGATGCGACGATCTTGTCGAAATACGTCTTGTCGTAGCGAACCGCCGAGCGCAGGCCGTCGAGCACCGGGTCATAGTTACGGGCCTGGGAGAGGTACTGCTCCAGCGCCACCACGCGCTTCTCGCGCCCAATCATGTTGCGCGGGATGTTCTTCTCGTTGAGCTTGGCCTCGATCTGGACGATCACCTCCCAGGCCTTGGGCTCGGTCTTGGCGAAGTAGTGCTGGGCGTACTCGATGAACAGCGCGTCGATGTTGATGACGTGGCGCTGGATCAGCATGTAGTCCGGGCGCTGGCCCAGTTCCACCAGGGCGCGGGCGATGATATTGACGAAGCGCCACGCAAACTCGCGAAATGCCGCGCTGTTGCCTTCCCCGGAGAGCTGCCCTGCAACACGGGTGGCCACCTCGCTGATGCGCCCAAAGCGGCCCACAGCGTTGTAGCGCGCGGAAATGTCGGGCCAGCCCAAATGGAAGACATAGAACTCACCCTCACGACCCGCGCGTTTGGCCTCGACGTACACCCGCTTCAAAAGATCGGCATCGCCCTTGGGGTCTATGACGATGACGACCTCGTGCTCGCCGTCGGCGTTCTTGCGCCGAATGTCCTGTGTCACAAACAACTCGGCCAACCGCGTCTTGCCCACGCGCGTGGTGCCCAGCACCAGCGAATGCCCGACGCGCTCACCCAGCGGCAGGCTGACGTCCACCTCATCGGGTTCGATGCCGTG
>NZ_MBPN01000291.1 GCF_001695625.1 Pseudomonas defluvii | reverse complement strand
TTTACAGGCTCATCAGCCCAGCGCCGAACCGTACTCGCGGAAATTAGCGGCCCTTCGGCATAGGTTGAGCCTCTGTGTATGCGGAGTGTTCCCGTTTCTGGGCCGGTTGGATTTTCCACCGGGGAGTGATGATAGTAATCCGCACCATACCAGTCATTAACCCAGTCAACGGCGTTGCCAGACAGGTTGTAAATGCCTAGGGGGTTGGGTACAAAACGGTCTACAGTAAAGGTGCGCGTTTCATTGGGGTGAGGAAAATTTCGCCCATAGTCCAAAGCACCGTTATCGGTAGCAAAAAATACATACTGACCACGGTTGCGAGCGGCATATTCCCATTGGGCTTCAGTAGGTAAATCTACAGGGTAACCACTCAACTGGCCCAGCCAGCCACAGTAATCTTTGGCTTCTTGCCACGCTTGAGGGAAGGCGGGTTTTTTAGGCTGGTACCGGAACTGCAAGTCCTCTCGCTTTCGTAGCTCTTTATCAAAAAGAGGTTTGCCTTGGGCAATAAAAAATAAATCGAAGTCTTTTAGCGTGGTCTGGAATTTAGAAAAATAGTAGCCGCTCAACTTAACCGGATGAACAAAATCATCATCCCCATCCATGCTGATGTTGCACAACCGCTCTGGCTCAACCCCACACGGCCATTCACACATATCATGCGGATTATCATCACACTTCCAGCCAAAATCCCCCATCTGAAACTCGCCGCCTTCGACAAACACCATATTGTCCAGCGACTGCACCACGGTATTGAGCAGTTGGGTGCGTATGTCGGTGGACAGCTTCGGGTAGGTCTGGTCGATGGTCGTCGCGATCTGCGCGACTTTTTCTGCGGAGAGTTTTTCGCTCTTGGGCAATGGCAGGGATTGGGCCTGGCAGCCGGTCAGCAACAGCAG
>NZ_MBPN01000290.1 GCF_001695625.1 Pseudomonas defluvii | reverse complement strand
TGACGGATTTCAAGTGGCGCCATTTCCAGGGTGATGTGATCCTGTGGGCGGTGCGCTGGTATTGTCGCTATCCGATCAGCTATCGCGACCTTGAGGAAATGCTGGCGGAACGCGGCATTTCGGTCGACCATACGACGATCTATCGCTGGGTCCAGTGCTACGCCCCGGAGATGGAGAAGCGGCTGCGCTGGTTCTGGCGGCGTGGCTTTGATCCGAGCTGGCGCCTGGATGAAACCTACGTCAAGGTGCGGGGCAAGTGGACCTACCTGTACCGGGCAGTCGACAAGCGGGGCGACACGATCGATTTCTACCTGTCGCCGACCCGCAGCGCCAAGGCAGCGAAGCGGTTCCTGGGCAAGGCCCTGCGAGGCCTGAAGCACTGGGAAAAGCCTGCCACGCTCAATACCGACAAAGCGCCGAGCTATGGTGCAGCGATCACCGAATTGAAGCGCGAAGGAAAGCTGGACCGGGAGACGGCCCACCGGCAGGTGAAGTATCTCAATAACGTGATCGAGGCCGATCACGGAAAGCTCAAGATACTGATCAAGCCGGTGCGCGGTTTCAAATCGATCCCCACGGCCTATGCCACGATCAAGGGATTCGAAGTCATGCGAGCCCTGCGCAAAGGACAGGCTCGCCCCTGGTGCCTGCAGCCCGGCATCAGGGGCGAGGTGCGCCTTGTGGAGAGAGCTTTTGGCATTGGGCCCTCGGCGCTGACGGAGGCCATGGGCATGCTCAACCACCATTTCGCAGCAGCCGCCTGATCGGCGCAGAGCGACAGCCTACCTCTGACTGCCGCCAATCTTTGCAACAGAGCCTCCGTCGCCATGCTCACCTCGCTTTGGTGCACACGAGTATTGAGCATAGTCGAGATTGGTGCAGATCACTTCTGATATTGAACTGTCAGGAGCTGGCTGCACAACA
>NZ_MBPN01000289.1 GCF_001695625.1 Pseudomonas defluvii | reverse complement strand
TGTCCCTCGTGGGGAACGAAAAGACGGGGGTGTGCCCGAAACGGGCTCACCAGCCGCTGTAGTTCACCATCAAGTCGGCGATGACCTTGCGGCGTTGCAGATCGAGGCCGTCGAAGTCCGACAGCCCGTCGAAGTGGCAGCGCTTGAGCATGGCACCGCCCTCGCGCGCGTTGTAGAAGCTGACCATGGCGGACAGGAACATGCGTTCGCCGCTGCTCAGGACGCCGAGGGCATCGTTGAGCCGCAGCATGTCGGGACGCAGATCCCACTTGCTCTTGGCCCGGTTCAGACCTTCACGGGTGCCGTCGCCGAACCATTCGGGGCCAGCGATCTCGGCACCACGCTTCCATGCCTCGAAGAAGGCTTGGGGCGCGGCAGCGAAATGCTGCTCTTCCCGCATGATCTGATCGACGACTTCCTGCGGCAGCAGTTGATTCATGGCGTGATTCCTCCAGTTGGATCAGGGAATGGCGAGCTGGGACCAGCCGCCTCTTTCGAGGGCACGTTGAGCCGCCGCATGGCTGCGGAAGTACTCGTGCGATTCCCGCGAAACGGGACCTTCGGTATCGCGCGTGCCGATGTAGTGGCCGGCGGCGCTTTGCAGGACTTCGAGCGGCAGGAACTTGCCGCAATAGGTCAAGGCCAACTGGCCGAAAGAGGCTTTGTGGGACATGGGTAGGCTCCTTGGAAAAGCGAGGCCTTGTCCCTCACGGGATGGCAGCTCCCGCACGTGGTGGATAAAAAGCATCGGCGTCACGGGGACGCGCGTCCGCAGACTTGATGCGATACGGACTGGCGGGTTACGCGGGAAGAACCCACGGCAGCCTGGAACCCATGGCTGCTGGCATGTGCTGACGAATCAGCGAACATGCGGGCAGCTTCGTCCGGGAGCCTCGCTGCGTCAGTTGGAAAACGGCAATCGGCCCAGCCCGGATTGATGG
>NZ_MBPN01000288.1 GCF_001695625.1 Pseudomonas defluvii | reverse complement strand
AAGCACCGCGCTGAACAAAAAGCCCCGCTCGCGGGGCTTTTTGTTGCCTGCAAACACTGCATTCTGTGTGAGCAGGCTTGCCTGCGATGGCATCGGTGGGGTGTCCGTGAGTTCGCGGCGCCTGTATCGCAGGCAAGCCTGACTTCCACTGGATCGAGAAACATCCGGCAAATCCCTCGGAAACACCCTTAACTCCGAGAAATTCTTCAACCCAATGTTTATATCCTGATCGCACAGAGCCCCGTAAAATCGGGCCTCATGAATACTTCTGGCAGCCGTTTGAAAGCCCTCCTGCGCGAGTGCAACCTGACACCCTCCGACTTTGCCGCCCACCGCAAAGTGACACCGCAGCACATCAACAACTGGTTCAACCGCGGTGTTCCCCTGGCGCGTATCGATGAGATCGCAGAACTCCTGTGCGTCTGCAGCAAATGGCTACGCAGCGGCGAAGGGCCCAAGCATCCGCCACCCGCACCGCGCATCACCCCGACCGAAATCGAAGTCGAACCACCCGACACCAGCCTGATGGCCGCGAACAAAGAGGATGACGCGCAACTGCCCTTCTACCGCGTGAAGGACAAACAACTGAGCGTGATCGCCGACCGCCACCTGCGCCTGCCCGCCTGCAGCCTCGAGCGGCTTGGTGTCGATCCCGCGCGAGCATTCTGCTTGAGCATGCCCGACACCAACATGGCCCCGCTGCTGTCACAGGGTGCGACCCTGGCCATCGACCGCAGCCTGACCCGCATCGTCGAAGGCGAACTCTACGCCCTGCTGCACAATGGCCGGCTGCGCATCCACACCCTCAGCCGCCTGCGGGGTGGTGCCATTGCCCTGCACAGCTACGACAATCGGCAATTCCCCAGCGAAAGCTACAGCCCGGCCCAGGCCAAAATGCAGCACCTGGAAATTCTCGGCTGGGTCTTCTGGTGGGGACAACGGCGTACCGAACGGCCAGCCTAAAGCG
>NZ_MBPN01000027.1 GCF_001695625.1 Pseudomonas defluvii | reverse complement strand
CCCCTTCGGCTCCGGCGGTTTCAACCCCGAAGGCATCCGCATCGGCGATGCCGGCAAACGTCAGGGCAAAGCGGTCAAGGTCTGGGACCAACGCGAATACCGTAACCTCGACGACCAGGTCGAACTGGGCACGCGCAATATCAAGCTGGCCCTGCGCCGGCTGCGCAAGTTCGCCCGCCAGGGGGCGGCCGACGAACTGGACATCGACGGCACCATCGACCATACCGCCCGTGATGCCGGCTTGCTGAATATCCAGATGCGCCCAGAACGACGCAACAGCGTAAAACTGCTGTTGCTGTTCGATATCGGCGGCTCCATGGACGCCCACGTGAAGATCTGCGAGGAACTGTTCTCGGCCTGCAAGACCGAGTTCAAGCACCTTGAGTATTACTACTTCCACAATTTCATCTACGAATCGGTGTGGAAGAACAACCTGCGTCGCACCTCCGAGCGCACCTCCACCATGGACCTGCTGCACAAGTACGGTGCCGACTACAAAGTGGTGTTCGTCGGTGATGCGGCCATGGCGCCCTACGAGATCACCCAGCCCGGTGGCAGCGTCGAGCACTGGAACGAAGAGGCGGGCTACGTCTGGATGCAACGCTTCATGGAGAAGTACAAGAAGCTCATCTGGATCAACCCCTACCCCAAGAACACCTGGGGGTATACGGCCTCAACCAACATTGTCCGCGAGTTGATCGAAGACCGTATGTTTCCACTGACCCTGCGCGGGCTTGAGGAAGGGATGCGGTTTCTGTCCAAGTAAGAGAACAATGCCCGGAACCACGCCTGGCGATGGGCATTCACTCAAACTGACGCAGAAACGCCAGCTGCTGCTCGTATGCCTGTACCTGCAGCACCGGACTGAAGGTGACGACGTTTCCAGGCAGGCACTGCGCCAGTCGTGCCAACGCCAACGGCGTCAGTGCGCCAAGGCGCGGGTAGCCGCCAATGGTCTGCCGATCGTTGAGCAGCACAATGGGCTGACCGTCCGGCGGTACCTGCACCGCGCCCAAGGGAATACCCTCGGAAATCATCGGTTCTCCCTGGTACTGCAAGGCTGGGCCAAGCAAGCGAATACCCATCCGGTCGGCGCGACGATCAAGTGCCCACGCTGAGTTGAACGCATCGAACAAGCTCTGGCCACTGAAGTCGCCAATCTGTGCGCCCAGCACCATATCCAGCGGCGCATTGCTGCGCAGGTCGGGGCGCTGCTGAACAGGAACCTCCCTTGGGCCTGAGGCCACGCCCGTGTAGGTCAGGTACTCGCCCTCGGCCAAGGAAGCCCCAAAACCGTCCAGGCCACCCAACCCTTCACGTACCACGCAAGCACAGCTTCCCAACACCAACGGCGCGACAAAGCCTGCTGGCGCTGCCAGGTAAGCCCGCGCCCCCGACAACGGCTGGTTGAAGCGCAAGCGCTGGCCTTTTCTCATGGTGAAGCTGCGCCATGGCGCCAGCGGTTGGCCATCGAGCCGTGCATCCAGGTCGGCACCCGCCAGCGCCAGGCAAGCGTCCTGTTCTGCAATCAGGCTGAACCCACCCAAGGTGATTTCAACCACCGGGGCATCAAAGGCATTACCCAATAGCCAGTTGGCCCAGCGCATCGACACCCAATCCAGCGCTCCGCCCTGAGTAACACCCAAATGGCGCACACCAAAACGCCCGGCATCCTGCAAGAGACACAATGGCGTACTGGCCTCAATCATCAGTCGGCTCATGCCTGCACCTCCAATGGCGTATCGTCACCACCCAGGCGCATGAACGTCGCATGATCGACGGACACAAAACGCACCCGATCACCAGGCTGCAACAGGCTGTAGCCCTCACGATCACGGTCAAACAGCGCGCTTGGCGTACGCCCGATCAGGTTCCAGCCCCCTGGCGATACGGCCGGGTAGGCCGCGGTCTGGCGCTCGGCGATCCCCACGCTGCCGGCTGCCACGCGCTTGCGCGGGGTTGCCAGACGCGGGCTCGCCAGGCACTCATCAACCAACCCCATAAAGGCAAAACCCGGCGCAAAGCCCAACGCGAACACCTGATACTCGCGCTCACTGTGCAATCGAATCACCTCAGCCGGCGACTTGCCACTGCGCTGAGCCAGCACTGTCAGTTCCGGACCGACACTGGGGTCATACCACACCGGTATTTCATGACGCCGACCAGCACTGCCGGGGTCAGGCTGCACATGCGCCAGCGCCTGTTCAATGCAGCTGCGCGCCTCAGTGGGGGACATCTGCAGCAGGTCGAACTGCACCATCAACGTGGTGTAGGACGGCACCAGGTCCACAAGACGCCCGCCAAAGGCGGCCTGCAACCGCTGACGTGCCGCCAGCATCCAGGGCATGTTGGCTTCATCAATGACATCGAACAACCGCACCATCAGGCTGTCGACAGCGACCACTTCGATCCGCAGCTTCATGACGTCACCAGCGCATCGAGGGCCTGACGGATCTGCCGTACAGCCGCCACCGAGCTGTCGTTATCGCCATGCACGCAAAGCGTCTGGGCCTTGAGCAGCACCGGGCTGCCATCACTGGCCGTTAGCGCCTCGCCGCGCGCCAGGCGCAGCGCCTGCTCGACAATCCGCGCGGGGTCATGATGCACAGCCCCCGGCAACCGCCGCGACACCAACCGACCGTCTGGGTCGTAAGCCCGATCCGCAAATGCCTCGAACCACAACGTCACACCATACTCGCGGCCCAACGCCATTGCCTCGCTATCATCGGCAGTGGCCATCAGCATCAAGGGCAATTGCTGATCGTAGGCAACGACGGCCTCCAGCACCGCGCGCAACGTTCGCGGATCGGCCATCATGTCGTTGTAGAGCGCCCCGTGGGGCTTGATGTAGGCCACCCGGGTGCCTTGCGCCCGGCAGATCCCCTCCAGCGCCCCCATCTGGTAGAGCAGCAGGTCGCGAACTTCCTCGGCGCTACAGGCCATGGAACGGCGACCAAACCCCACCAGGTCTGGATACGCCGGGTGGGCGCCAATGGTCACGCCATGGGCAACGGCCAAGGCCACAGTCTTGCGCATGATTCCTGGGTCGCCGGCATGAAAGCCACAAGCGATGTTGGCGCAGTCGATAAAGGGCATGACCTCGGCATCCAGGCCCATGGTCCAGCTACCAAAGCTCTCACCCATGTCGCAATTGAGTAACAGGCGGCTCACACGCGTTGCTCCTTCGTCCATCTCTTCTGCCCCCTACCTTAACGCGCTTCAAGTTCTTTGCCGCGCGTTTCTGGCAAGCTCAATGCTGCCAGGATCACTACGCCATACGACACGGCGGCAAAACCACCAATTCCAAAGCTCAACGGGACTTTCTGGCTAAGCAGGCCGATCAGCAACGGAAAGAATGCCGCCAGCGCCCGACCGATGTTGTAACAGAACCCCTGCCCCGAACCACGAATGCGCGTCGGAAAGAGTTCGGTCAAAAACGCCCCCATACCGCTGAAGATACCTGAAGCGAAGAAACCCAGTGGAAAACCCAGCCAGAGCATCACACCATCACTGACCGGAATCTGGGTGTACAACAGCACGATCACGAACGAGCCGACGGCAAAGAGAATGAAGTTCTTTTTACGCCCCAACAGATCAGTGAGGTACGCGCCGATCACATAGCCGACGTAAGAGCCAAAAATCACCATGGCCAGGTAGCCACCCGTTCCCAGCACGCTCAGGCCGCGTTCGTTCTTGAGGAACGTTGGCAACCACGACGTGATGGCGTAATAACCGCCCAGCGCACCGGTGGTCAGCAGCGATGCCCGCAAGGTAATCGAGCGCATGCCCGGAGCAAAAATTTCGTAGAAGTGCGACGGTGCTTCTGCTGATTCAACCGCCTTGGCTGCACGGTAGACCTCAGGGTCCTTGACCAGGCGACGAACGAAAATCACAAACACCGCTGGAACCAGCCCCAGCAGGAACAATGCGCGCCAGGCATCTTCGGCTGGCAGCAACGAGAACAGCACAGCGTAGAGGATTGCTGTCAGCCCCCAACCAATGGCCCAACCGGATTGCACCATGCCTACGGCCTTGCCCCGATCCTGGGCACGGATGACCTCACCGATCAGCACCGCCCCAGCAGTCCACTCGCCGCCGAAGCCGAAGCCCATCAAGGTCCGAGCGATCAGCAATTGCTCGTAGTTCTGGGCAAAGCCACATAGAAAGGTGAAGAACGCAAACCAGAGCACCGTCAACTGCAAGGTACGGACCCGGCCAATACGGTCAGAAAGAATCCCGGCAATCCAGCCGCCCAACGCTGACGCGATCAGGGTAGAGGTATGAATCAGGCCCGCCTCGGCAGTGGTGATCCCCCACAGCGCGATCAATGTCGGGATCACGAAGCTGAGCATCTGGGTATCCATGCCATCAAGGCCATAGCCGATCTTGCAGCTCCAGAATGTTCGACGCTCTTGCTTGTTGATGTTGCGGTACCAGGCAAATGGCCCGGCCACATCACTGCATTTGACCTGTTGCTGCACGCCAGATGGGTTCATGCTTGCCTCAGCTTGTTGGTATTGTTTTTAAGGCGACGCTCTGTGTCGCAGCCTGGCGAACATTTTTTGACGTCAGGCAGGTGCCCGTCCAACGAGAAAAAGCTGCGGTCTGGCATAAGAAAAATTTGATTGCCCTGCTTGAGCGAGCCTGCAATGAATCTCAAATTCCTCGAAACCTTCGTCTGGGTGGCCCGCCTGAAGAGCTTTCGCCTGACGGCCGAAAAACTCTTCACCACGCAGGCCTCGATCTCCAGCCGTATTGCTGCACTGGAAGCAGACCTCGGGGTGCGGCTGCTGCTACGTGACTCACGCGGCGTCAGCCTGACGCCCGAAGGCAGTAAGGTGCTGGAATATGCCGAACAGATGCTGGGCACCGCCAAGGCCCTGAGGCAATCGCTGGACAGCGACCGAGCCAAGGTCGGACGCATACGCCTGGGGGTGATGGACACGGTCATTCACACCTGGATGAGTACCCTGGTGTCGGAGTTGATGGAGCATTACCCGCAGGTCGAAATCGAGCTGGTCGCCGATACGGCACTCAACCTGCGTGAACAACTGCAGAAGGGCTTCCTCGATGTCATCCTGCAGACCGACCTGCTCCGCGAAGCCTCAATCCGCAGCCTCGACCTGGCGCGGTATCCCATGGGCTGGATCGTCGCCAGTCAATCGATCTACAACCGGGCGTACACCTCACTGGCTGACTTGGCCCGTGAGCGCATCGTCACCTTCTCAAAGAACTCGCGCCCCCACCAGGAAGTCTTGAGCCTGTTGCAGGCGGAAGGCGTCAGTACGCCTCGGCTGAACTGCGTGAACTCCGTGGCCGCCATCACACGCCTGCTGCGCGACGGGTTCGGCATCGGCGCCTTACCGCCGGCACTGGTCAGCGAAGAACTGGCACGGGGCGAACTCAGCCAACTGCACCTTGAGCGACAACCGCCAAGCCTTGAACTGGTGGTAGCCTGGCAAACCGGGGTGCAATGGACGGACGAGGTCGTCGCCCTGTGCCGTAACGTGCTCGAGCGTTATGCCAGCCATGCCGGAGCGCAGCACATCGTGCTGGTTTAACGCCAGCTCGGCTGCACCGGCTTGCGCCGCCCGCCCAGCAATACCCAGCCGATCAACAACAGTAAGCTCTCCAGCAGCAATGCCGGCAACAATGCGCACCCCAGGCCCCAGGCAATCGCCTCGGGAACCAGCAAGACCTGATAGCTGTAGCCCTTCAGTGTTTCGTCGCGTAACTGAGCATCGGCAGCCACCAGCACATGCCAGGTACGGGCCAGCCACGGCCCCTGCAGGATCTGCCATTCGCCCTCAAGCAGGCGGTTGCGGCCGAGCAGGCTATCGATACTGTCTGCATCACTGCGGAACACCGGGTCGTCACTGGCCCGGTAATGCCGCACCAAGGCCTGCAGATCGCCGTTGAAGAAACGTTGAGCCGTCTGCTCAAAGCCCTTTAGCCCTTCACGCGACTCCAACAGATGGGCCTGCACCCGCTGGCTGTAGTCATTGATCAAACCGGGCACCTGCACACCCAACAGCAAACCGCAGGTGAACAACAACAGCCGCAAGTAGCTCCTGAGCATGATGATCCTTATTCCGTCCGGCCTTGAGCGATACATTCCCCGCGCCGCCAAAGCCCCCACTGCCCGGGCTCATAACGGTGCCAGGTTTCGTTCTCGGTCAGCGCTTCGGTGGCGATGACCGTGACAACGTCATTGGGTGTTGTTTCAGCCTGAAAGTCGACGATCATGTCGACATCTTTCAAACGGGCCGGGCCGAAAGGCGCGCGCCGGGTGATATGCACCAGTTTGGTCGAGCAATAGCAGAACAGCCAGTCACCATCGCTGAGCAGGCCATTGAACACGCCCTTGCTGCGATACTCATCGCACGCAGCAACCAGCACCGGCAGCAGTTGCTCGACATCGACCGGCTCCGGGAACGCCTCGCGCACGCGGTTAAGCAGGTCGCAAAACGCCGCCTCGCTGTCGGTATCACCCACCGGACGGTAGAAGGTCCTCAAGGCCTGGAAGCCCGCCAACTGGCCGTTGTGGGCAAAGCACCAGTTGCGCCCCCACAGCTCACGAACGAACGGGTGGGTATTGGACAGGCAAACCTTGCCGACGTTGGCCTGGCGAATATGCCCGATGACCACTTCACTCTTGATCGGGTAGCGCTGTACGAGGTTGGCCACTTCCGACTCACAACTTGCCGCTGGGTCCTGAAACAGTCGCAGGCCGCGGCCCTCGTAAAAACCGATACCCCAGCCATCGCGGTGAGGGCCAGTGCGGCCACCGCGCTGCATAAGCCCTGTGAAGCTGAAAACGATATCAGTCGGCACATTGGCGCTCATGCCCAACAATTCACACATGCTCGGTTCTCGCTTCTGAGGCAGGCGTTAGAGGCGTGGTTCAACCCGTAGCGAACCACTGCTGGCTGGTGGCTCGTTGCGGTAGCGGCCAGGGTCGGAGCTGGTGAACGGTTGGTCCTGCTCTTCAAGCGCGTTGGCACGCTGCTGGGCAGCCGCTTCGGCAGCTTCACGGCGAGCACGGGCGTTGCGCTCCAGCGGCCAGCGCACCAGTACGAACAGCAGATAGGCGACAAAGGCAAACATGCCGTACATGGCCAGGTCAGACGCGGCGCGCAGCACATTACTACCCACCTTGAAGGCCAGGTCCAGGGCACTGATGGCAATGGCCGGTGCGAACAGGTCACGGCCAGGATCGACAATGGTCGGGGTGAACAGCAACACCGCGACGGCCACCCGCAGTGGCTCGCGCAGCCAGCGCCACATCCAGCGAGTCAGGCGAAACCAAACCAACAGGCAGCCCAAGGCTGCGAAGGCATAAAGGCCCCAGGCGAGCAGATAATCGTTCTCGGTCATGACGTCCGTGGCAAGCTAGGCAAATAGACGCTTATGATAACGATTTTTCCGCGTGCCGGCGCCCCCTGTCTGAGACGGCCTCGCCGCCGATCTGCCAAGAGAACTTCCAATGCCCACCGTTTCCCCCGTTTCCAACGCCCCCGTGGCCCATAAAGCTGCCGGCAGCGACCCTTATGCCTGGCTGCAGGAACGTGACACGCCTGAGGTCATGGCCTATCTGGAAGCCGAGAATGCCTATCAACAGGCGCAGCTCGCTGACCAGGCCGAGCTGCGCGAACAGCTGTTCCAGGAGATCAAGGGCCGGATCAAGGAAACCGATCTGTCGCTGGCCTCGCCATGGGGACCGTACCTTTACTACACCCGCACCACCGCCGGCGACGAGTACCCCCGCCACTACCGCTGCCCACGCCCGGCTGACGACTCGCCGACCGTAGACGAAAGCCGCGAAGAACTGCTACTCGACCCCAACAGCCTGGCCAATGGCGGCTTCCTGTCGCTGGGCGCGTTCAATGTCAGCCCCGACCACCAGCGCCTGGCCTACAGCCTGGATACCAGCGGCGACGAGGTTTACACCCTGTACGTCAAAGAACTGAGCAACGGCGCCGTCCAGGCACTGCCGTTCGACGACTGCGACGGCAGCATGACCTGGGCCAACGACAGCCAGACACTGTTCTTTGCCGAACTGGACGACACCCACCGCCCCTACAAGCTGCTGCGTCATCGCCTGGGCAGCACTCAGGCCGAAACGGTGTTCGAGGAGGCTGACGGACGTTTCTTCCTGACCTGCTACCGTTCAAGCTCCGAACGTCAACTGGTCCTGCTGCTCAACAGCAAGACCACCAGCGAAGCCTGGGTGCTGGATGCCGATCACCCGCAAGCGAACTTCACGTGCCTGGCGCCACGCGTCGAAGACCATGAGTACTACCCTGACCACGGCCAACTTGACGGTGAATGGCATTGGTTTATCCGCAGCAACCAGCACGGCATCAATTTTGCGCTGTTCCACGCAGTGGCCGACAGCATCCCGACACGCGACCAGTGGCAGGTGCTGGTACCCCATCGCGAGCAGGTGATGCTCGAAGGTTTCAGCCTTAATGCCAGCGCCCTGACCCTGAGCCTGCGTGAAGGCGGCCTGCCGATCATCGAAGTGCAGCCTCAAGGTCGTGCTGCCTACCGCGTCGAACTGCCCGATGCCGCCTACAGCCTCTACGTGCAGGACAGCCTGGAGTTCACCAGCACACGAGTCCGCCTGCGCTACGAGGCACTCAATCGCCCGGCACAGGTCAGGCAGCTGGAGCTGGCAAACGGTGCGCAACAGGTCCTCAAGCAGACCCCCGTACTGGGCCCGTTCGATGCTGACGACTATGTCAGCCAGCGCCTGTGGGCTACCGCCGCCGACGGTACACGCGTGCCGATCAGCCTGGTTCAACGTCGCCAGGACGTCGGCAAGCCCGTTCCGCTGTACCTGTATGGTTACGGCGCCTACGGCGAAAGCCTCGACCCCTGGTTCTCTCACGCTCGCCTGAGCCTGCTTGAACGCGGCGTGGCCTTTGCCATCGCCCATGTACGTGGCGGCGGCGAGTTGGGCGAAGCCTGGTACCGTGCAGGCAAGCAGGAGCACAAAGGCAATACGTTCAGCGATTTCATCGCCTGTGCCGAGCACTTGATTGCCAGCAACGTCACCCAGGCCGAGCAGTTGGTCATCAGTGGTGGCAGTGCTGGCGGCCTGCTGATCGGGGCGGTACTCAACCAGCGCCCGGAACTGTTCAAGGCGGCCATCGCCGAGGTGCCTTTCGTCGACGTACTCAACACCATGCTCGACCCGGATCTGCCATTGACCGTTACCGAGTACGACGAGTGGGGCAACCCTGAAGAGCCAGCCGTCCATGAGCGGATCAAGGCCTACGCACCGTATGAGAACGTCAAGGCTCAGGCGTACCCCGCACTGCTGGTGATTGCAGGCTACAACGACAGCCGCGTGCAGTATTGGGAAGCCGCCAAATGGGTGGCGAAGCTGCGGGCAACCAAGACCGACGACAACCTGCTGCTGCTCAAGACCGACCTGGGCGCAGGCCATGGCGGTATGAGCGGTCGCTACCAAGGGCTGCGCGATGTAGCGCTGGAGTACGGTTTTGTCTTCAAGGTGCTGGGCCTGGCGTAACGCCGTTTTTGACTGCCGCACCACGCCTGAGCAAAGCCGCCCATCGACCTAGTCCTTGGTCGGCTTGTCGACGTCTGGCGCGGGGGTCAGCCCCGGTAGTGGCTGATCTTTCGGCGGGTTCGGCAGCGGCATCGGTGGCAACAACGGCGAACCGCTGCGGCTATCGCCAGCCTTGGGGATACTTGGTGGTGCCACCTGCGGGTATGGGGTCGGCGTTGGCGTTCCCGGCGCTCCCGGAACGGGCGCGATAGGCCGTGGTTGCAGGTCCTGGGCTGAAGCAGCCCCCAGGGTAGTCAGGACCATTACTGCTGCAATCAGATAGCGCATACCAGTGCTCCTTCGGGCCGTTTGTCTAAAGGCTACGCCTAAGACAGCAAATGCGCCTGCCCGATTCCCTTGGCAAACAGCTAAACTCAAGGGCATAACCGTAACAAGCCCGATAAAAAGGTACCTCCATGAGCTCGGCAACACCCTCCTCCGCCACCGCACGTCTGGACCGCATCCTCGCCGATGCCAAACGCGACCGTGAAATGGGCTATCGCGACAAGGCCCTGAAGATGTACCCGCATGTCTGTGGACGCTGTGCCCGTGAGTTCTCCGGCAAGCGCCTGAGCGAGCTGACCGTGCATCACCGCGACCACAACCACGATAACAACCCCCAGGACGGCTCGAACTGGGAGCTGCTGTGCCTGTTCTGCCACGACAACGAACACGCACGCTATACCGACCAGCAGTACTTCAGCGAAGGGTCGACCAGCAGCCCGACGATCGCCAAGGCAACCCATAACCCGTTCGCCGGGCTGGCGAGCCTGCTGAAAAAAGACTGATCGTCCCCGCCTGTGCCGGCAAGCCCGTATAATCGTGTTTTTTCTCAAGGGCCCCGGCACGTGGCGAACAAACGGTACAGCTGCATAGGACTGTTCAACCCCAAATCTGCAGAAAACGTCGGCTCAGTCATGCGCGCGGCAGGCTGCTATGGCGTCAACTCGGTGTTTTACACGGGCAAACGCTATGAACGCGCCCGCGACTTCGTCACCGATACCAAGCGCGTACATTACGACATCCCACTGATCGGCATCGACGATCTGCAGAAAATCATTCCCTTGGGCTGCACGCCCGTTGCGGTGGAGTTGGTCGAGGGCGCCCGCCCGCTGCCGACCTACACCCACCCGGATCGGGCCATCTACATTTTCGGCCCTGAAGACGGCTCCCTCGACCAAAGCGTGCGCGACTGGTGCGAAGAAACCATCTACATACCGACCGAGGGCTGCATGAACCTGGCAGCCACTGTGAACGTGGTGCTCTACGACCGCATGGCCAAAGGCAACAACACCCGGTCCGGGCCAAAATTCAAGTAACGACTAGTCCAGCAATTTGGTTTGCAGCACCTTCGACGAACCACCCAGCACACTCTCGCTGAGCTGAACGAACTCCTGGGTGCTGACGCTGTTCAGGCGCATCATGGCCCGGCTCACGTCATCCAATGAGCGCTGGTTGTGGGTCTGCAAACGGATTTCCCGGTCCAGTGCCTGCAACAGCAGCACGGCGCGTGCAATGGTCGGCCCATCGACCTGGGCACCACGCAGGCTGGTGACCTTGGCTGAGGCCTTGGTCAGGCTGTCCTGCAGCACTTGATAACGGTCATCGGCCAGCCCACCGGAGCGGCGCAGCAATTCAATGCTGTAGTACTCGGCCAGCCCCTCACCTATCCAGTCACTGTGCTGGATGTCTTTGACCCCGGCGAAGGCCCGCACCAGCTCACGCAACAAGGGGCTGCTGCCGCTCTCGCTCACCAACGGCCGGCTGCTGTGAGTGTAGATCGAGTTGTTTGCAGCGCGCGTACCGCGCCAGAGTTGATCATGGCCACCGACGATCAGCAGTTTGGGCGGATTGCGCGGAAACACGGCTTGCAACTGCGGCCATACGAACGTCAGCAGCGTCAGGGTGTCAAGACGGCGCATACCCTGCCCTTTCGGGGCGGCTACCGTGACCTCGGTATCCCCGAGTCGGCTGCGACGGCTACCGATGTTGCCCGCCAGCATCCACCCTGTCGGACGGTCAAACAACCTGGAAACCTGGTCGATGCGGAAGCGATTCTTGCCGATGCGTGGCCAGGCAGTTTCGACACTCTTCCAGCCGCTGGGCAGTTCAAAGGTCAGACGCGCCACCAATTCGGTACCGTCCTGTTGATCCAGACGTGCGGGTGGTACCAGGTCATCACCACGAAGCAGCGCCCAGTTCGGGGTGATTCGACTGTCGTACATGCCGCCCTTGAGCCGGTGATCCAACTGCACCTTGTAGGTCAGGCTGGACTTGCCCGCCGCCGGCTGCCACAGGCCACGCCGACCGTTATCCTTGAGTTGCCACTGGCCTTCACCCTTGAATTCGCTGTAGTTGCCCAGGGTACCCAGATCGAAATCCAGGCTTCGCACTACGGCCCCATCGGCCAGGGTCAGGCTGACCAGCGCCAGACCCGTCTGCGGCAATAATTGGACGTGATAATCCAGATCGACTTTCTTGGCCCAGGCGGGCGCACTCGACAGCAGCAGGGCCAGCACCCAAAGGTAACGCACACGCATAACGACTCCTTGCAACGACACCATGCCGCGCCCCAGCGCGCTTGTACGCCTCAACTGGCGCGAAAGATCAGATAGTCTTCCCAATCATCCTCAGCCACCGTCGTCTCACTGAGCATTCGGCCGGACTGGGAAATACGCTGTTTATGCACCTGCTCGCGATCACCACACACCAGGTAGTGCCACTGCGGCAAGTCCTGCCCCTCGCTGACCAGGCGATACGCACAGGTTGGCGGTAGCCATTTGAACTGGTCGGCCGTTCCCGGCGTGAGTTGGATGCAGTCAGGCACCTGCTCAAAGCGATTCGGGTAGTCGCGGCACTGGCAGCTCTTCAGGTCCAGCAGTTTGCACGCAATACGCGTGTAGTAGACGCTGTTGTCGTCTTCATCTTCGAGCTTTTGCAGGCAACACAGACCACACCCATCGCACAGCGACTCCCACTCCTGGCGGTCAAGTTGCTCGAGGGTTTTGCGCATCCAGAAGGGGGCGGCGTTAACAGCCATCGTGTCAGGTTCCTGTTTCAATTCATGTGCAGCGGCGCGGCGGCGCCAGTCTAGGTCGTGTCATCACTCATTGCCAGACCGCTTGTCAGCGCTGACTCGGCACAGTAGTTTGAGCCCACTTGTCATTTCTCAATCCCGTCAGGAACGCCTCCATGAGCGCCAATCCCCGTGTTGCCGACTATGCCATCAACGATCAGTTCATCCAGCGCTGGTCGCCTCGCGCCTTCACTGCCGAGCCGATCAGCGAAGAAACCCTGCTGAGCTTCCTTGAAGCAGCCCGCTGGGCGCCGTCGGCCTACAACTCACAACCCTGGCGGTTCCTTTACGCGCGCCGTGACACGCCAAACTGGGAGCGCTACCTGGGCCTGCTCAACGAATTCAACCGCAGCTGGGCACAACACGCGTCGGCCTTGGTGATTATTGCCTCCAAGACCACCTTCACCGCCCCTGGCGCCAGCGAAGAAACCCCGGCACTGTGGCATACCTTCGACACCGGCTCGGCCTGGGGCCACCTGGCCCTGCAAGCCAGCTTGAGCGGCTGGTACACCCATGGCATGGCCGGTTTCGACCAGGCCCTGACCCGCAAAGAGCTCAAGATCCCTGAAGGCTATGACCTGCATGCCGTCGTGGCGATTGGCAAGCTGGGCGACAAGGCCAGCCTGGCTGAAGGCCTGCAAGCCCGCGAAGTCCCCAGCCCACGCCGCCCGCTGAGCGAGTTGGCCGCCGAAGGCGACTTCAGCCTGTAAGCACGGCGCTTGCCAGGTGCTGGGCAACCGTGCGGCCCAACACCTGCAGGACGCGATCCATCAGTAGCCGCGGTTGAAATCCACTTCGCCGCGCAGCGCTTCACCGGCTCGATAAGCCTTCAGGTTCTCAACGAACAACTGCACCATCGCCTCTGGCGAGGTCGGTGCCGAACTGTGTCCCGTCAGCAACAACCCCAGGGCTGTCCAGAACGGGTGGCGCTGCGGCAGAGGCTCCTGGCGACAAACGTCGATGACCGCGCCCGCCAAATGCCCCTTCTCCAACGCCTTGACCAGATCGGCATCCACCACGGCCACACCACGCCCGGCATTGATGAACAATGCATACGGATTGAACCGGGCAAACAATGCTGCGTTGTAGAGATCATGGGTAGCCGGCGTATCTGGCAACAGGTTGATCACATAGTCAGCCTCGCCAACCAGCCGGCCGAGGTCATTCAATCCCGCCACCTCGATAAACGGTGCCTGCTCACGCGCCTGGCTGGCAACGCCATACAGCTTGACGCCAAAGGGCAACAGAAACTCCGCAACCCGCTGACCAATGTCGCCGGTGCCGACAATCAATACGCGCCGACCTTCCAGCGTACGTCCGGGGCGACCATCCCATTTACGTTCTACCTGGCTGACCAGCCGGGCCAGCACCTCACGTTCATGGACCAGCATGTAGGTCAGCACATACTCAGCCATGACCTGGCCAAAAATCCCTACCGCCCGCGTCAGGCGGTAATGGCGAGGCAGTTCATTGGCGAGCAGTGGTGTAATACCCGCCCAGGTCGACTGCAGCCATTGAGGCTGGTGCCCTTGGCGCAACAGGCTCGCCAACAGATCAGGTTGCCCTAGCCACACGGGGCAATCTGCAGCCTGACGCGCCAGCTCGGCGGAGTCACCACTGGTCAGAACCTCCAGGTCCGGAGCCCTCTCACGCAACAGACGAGCGTAAAGGGCATGATCCTGTTCGGCGATCAGAACACGCATGTTTTATACAACCTTGCAGAAGCGCTGAATGCGGCCAAACACGATGGCATGGCCGCACTCAGGGGATGTTCAGGGCAGCAATCAGACGGGGTCGTTGCGACGCAGCAACTCTTCGGGCAAGTGCTCGATGTACTCATCTTCTGCGG
Source organism: Pseudomonas defluvii (assembly GCF_001695625.1). Taxonomy (GTDB): domain Bacteria; phylum Pseudomonadota; class Gammaproteobacteria; order Pseudomonadales; family Pseudomonadaceae; genus Aquipseudomonas; species Aquipseudomonas defluvii. The sequence goes on along the minus strand of NZ_MBPN01000027.1, from coordinate 40,993 downwards.
GCGGCATCTGCAGGTGATAGCCCTGCTGATCGAGGTTTTCCAGCACCTTGGCGATGTCCTCACGGGCCAGCTTGCGCTCGGGTGTCAGCACCAGGTCGAAGGCATGCAAAGGGGTTCCAAAAAACGGCAGCAAGCCTTCAGGCACACGCTCCAGGCCATCAGCCTTGAGTACGTAGAGGTACATTTCGTTCTTGCGTGGGCTTTTGTAGATCGAACAGATTCGTTTCATCGTTGTTCTCCGGCACCGGCGAGGCAGTCAAGCAGCGCCTGGCCCATCCGCTCGCGGCGCCAGCCGCGCAGGGAGTCGGGCAGTTGATAGGGGCCATTGGGAAAACCGCTCTTGAGCAGGGCTTCCAGGGTTTTCTTGCGCAGCATCAGCTCTGGGGCAATACCCAGGCGCTCGGCTTCAGCCTGACCGATGGCACGTAGTTGCTTGAGCACCCCCGAGGCTTCGATTGGCAACGGCTCAGGCAAGGCCGGTGGCCATTCGGCGGGCGCAATGCTTGCGGCCTGTTTGATCAGAGCGAGCAGGAACTCACCATCCTGGCGAATGGTACGGGGGTGCATATCCTCGATTTTCGCCAACGCCGAGAGGTTGTCGGGCTGGGTCCGGGCAAGCGGCCACAAGGATGGCTCACGCAGAATCCGGTTGCGTGGCAGATCACGCGCGCGCGCCTCTCGCTCACGCCAGGCACACAGCTCACGCATGACGGCCAGTTGCTGGCGAGACAGCTTCCAGGCCAGCTTGGCTTCGCGGTACAACTCGTACGGGTCGGTTTCGCGGCGCATCTGCGCAACCAGCTCCGCACCATCGTCCAGTACCCAGGCGTACTTGTCATCCGACAACCGCGGACGCAGGCGCTCGTAAAGCTCAGCGAGGTGCACGGCATCTTCGGCCGCATAGCTGACCTGGGTTTCCGACAACGGACGCTGCAACCAGTCAGAGCGGGTTTCACCCTTGGGCAGGTCAATGCCCAACACCTCCTGAACCAGCCGCGAGTAGCCCATGGAGAACCCCAGGTTGAGGTATCCCGCGGCCAACTGCGTGTCGAACAAGGGCGCAGGCAAGCTACCGGTCAAGCGCATCAACACTTCAAGGTCTTCGCTGCAGGCATGCAGCACCTTGGTCACCTGCTGATCTTCAAGCAGGCGCGCCAGCGGCTGCCAGTCACCAATCTGTAGGGGATCGATCAAGAAAGCCCGTGCCCCATCACCAACCTGGATCAAACCGGCTTTGGGATAAAAGGTATCAACCCGCATAAACTCGGTATCGAGCGCCACGAAGGGCAGTTGCTGCCACTGCAGGCAGTGCTCGGCCAGGCTGCGGTCGTCGCAAATCCAGTGAATATCGATGGCCACAAGGCTCTCCCACAAACAATGGCCCGCAGTATATACAACGCGGGCCACCGTCGGGAAACGGTACGACCGTCAGCGGCTCGTCACCTGGCGGCAACCGGCAAACAGATCAAGATCAGGCTTGTACACGCCACTTTGAACCTGCAGCAAACCAAGCATCGAATGGAACAGGTTGTCCTGGCTCAGCGGCTGGCTGCTGCTCTTGGCAAGGCAGGCCGTATCGACAGCAAAACTGTGCTGATAACCCTCGGAGAACCACGCCAGCATCGGCACATGTTTCTGTTGCTCCGGTGCCAGCATATAGGGGGTGCCATGCAGGAACAGGTTGTATTCACCCAGCGATTCACCATGATCGGACAGGTAAATCATTGCGGTATCCACTTTGTCTGACTTGCTGCGCAGGATATCGATCAGCGATGCCAGGACATGGTCGGTATAGACCAACGTGTTGTCATAGGCATTGGTGATGCTTTCACGGCTACAGGTGTTCAGTGCGTTGCTCTGGCACACAGGCGTAAACCGCTCATAGGCTTTCGGATAACGCTTGTAGTATTCAGGCCCGTGGCTGCCCATCTGGTGCAGCACCAGTACGGTGTCCTGCTGCAGATTGTCGAGGGAAGCCTCCAACCCCTTGAGCAGGATCTCGTCATGGCACTCGCTGTCGGCGCACAACGCCGGGTCCTGAAGGTTGCTGACATCCTCGAACACCACCCGATCACAGGTACCTTTGCACCCAGACTGGTTGTCACGCCAGCGCACGACAAGCCCGGCACGCTGAAGCACATCCAGCAGCCCTTCACGGCGCTTGGCCTCACTGGCCGAGTAATCCTTGCGGGTCATTCCCGAGAACATGCAAGGCACCGACACCGCAGTCTCGGTACCACACGAGGTTACATTATTGAATGCAATCAGGCCGGCCTCACGGCTCAACTGCGGGGTGGTATCACGCCCATAACCCAGCAGGCCAAAGTCTTCCGCACGAGCGCTTTCGCCAACAACCAGTACGGTCAACGACTTGCGTGGATGCTGCTGCCAGGACGATGCCAGGTGCGCATCTTCACCATACTTCTGGAAGGGCTTGACCGCAGAACCTGCGCGCTCACTCAGCAAACCGAACGACGCCCCCACATAGTTGCTGGGCACGATCATCAGACGCAGTTCATGGTGATTGCGAAACAGCGAAGAAAGGCCCTGATAATTGAGCAACGCAACACCGCCCAGCGCCGCAACACAGCCCACGCTGACGACCAGCTTGCTGAGCAGTTCACGGTGCCAGGCACGGTACTGAATCGGGGTCTTGATCAGCAGGAATGACGGCACACCGCCCAACAGCAAGACGTATGCAAGCCACTTCAGAGACAGCAGGTCACGTACTTCTGTCGCATTGGTCTCAACAGCATTGCGCAACATGCCCACGTCGATCAGCACACCGTACTGATTCATGAAGTACGCAACGCTGGCACTGATCATGAACAGCGCAATCAGTACAGGCTTCAGCACAGCTTTGAAGGCCAGAAACGTCAGGATCAGATTGAAGGCGCACAGCAGCATCAATGCGAAGGCCATGCGCAGCAGCATGCCTTGCCCGTCGCCCTGAATGATCGTGAACAGGTGCTGCCAAAGCGTGAAGTTGAATCCGAACAGCAGATACAAACTAGCGATCAGTGTGACCCATTCTGGACGCAGCGGCTTTACCTTGAACATGAGACTTCGCTTGAAAAGTAATTCGAGAGAGTGCGCGTTGGCACGGCTTTAAAACTGCCGAAACTCTAGGCGCCGCCTCATAAAACTTTCGTGAAAAAGATGGCAACAAAGGGTTTGATGCCTTTTTGCCAGCCAGCCTCATACACGCTGCACTTCCTGCCAGGACAAGGCATTGCAGCGCATCAGGATTGAGAAATACGGCTACAGACCAGCCCTGCCACAGAACCTGGCAAAGACGGCTATCCTCATAACTCAAGCCCTTACTCAGTAGCCCGCAGAGGTGGAGACATGCCGGTTAAGCACGATTTGCTCGCAGACCTTAATCTGACCAAGGAAGCGTTCGATGCCCTCAGGAAAACCGACCCACAACTCGACCGACTGCATGAAAGGTACAATGCCAAGGATGCCGAAGTCGTCGTGGCAGAGGGCAATGGCGCCTCGGATGACCGGGTCACCCAGCTTCGCAAGGAGCGACTGAAACTCAAGGATGACATTGTTGCTCACGTGCAAAAAGGCAAACCCAACTGAGTACGCAGGAGGGAAAGCCATTGTTCAACGTCGACTGACACCCGCTCTCTGATGGAGCGGCTTGAGGTGAGTCGCTCCCGATACGATTGAGGTCGCCATGCTGGCGACCTCAATAGACATTCTTCTGCAGCCCCTCCTGATGCAGGGTGGAGCAACAAGAGGGGCTCTCTACTCGCTCTTAACGACAGAGGTGCTGCAACACCACCTCCAGAGGATGCCGTAACGTGCGGTCGGCCATGCGTTTGACCTGGCTGCGGCAGGAGTAGCCTGTTGCCAACGCCTCACCCTGCTTGTCCAGTTTACCGGCCCAGGACTGCTCAAAGATCGTCCGCGAGGTTTCCTGGTTACGAGCTTCGTGGCCGTACGTACCCGACATGCCGCAGCAGCCGGTCGCCTCGGTGACCAGTTTCAGCCCCAGACGAGCAAATACCTGCTCCCACTGCCGGGTACTGGCCGGAACGTTGGTCTTCTCGGTGCAGTGAGCCAGCAAGCGGAAGGTCTCCGGGTTGGAAACGGCCCGCTCAGGTAGCGCGTCAATCAACCATTCCTGTGGCAGCGCAACCTTCGGGCACTCACTCAAGCCCGGGACCTTCTGATATTCCTGCCGGTAGACCAGCGTCATGGCCGGGTCCAGGCCGATCAAAGGCACACCGCAATCGGCCAGAACCTTGAGTTGGCTGGCATTGCGAATCGCCGCCTTGGCGAACGCGCCGAGAAAACCCTGAACGTGCAATGGCTTGCCATTGGCACTGTAGGGCGCCAGGAATACCCGATAGCCCAACCGATAAGCCAACTCAATGAAAGACGCCAGCAACGGTGTTTCAAAGTAACGGGTGAAGGCATCCTGCACCAGCACGATACTGCGCTCGCGCTGCGCCGGCGTCAGTTCGCGCAGCGCCGGAACACTGGCCGGCCGGACATTGCAACGGGTCAGCGTCGCCTGCAGGTTGTAGCGACTGATCAGCGGGCTGTCGAGCATGCCGACATGACGCTCCAGCAGTCGGCTGACCCATTGCGAACCCATCACCCAGTTGTACAGCCCTGGCGCATAGGCCATGTACGGGATCGTGAACTCCAGCGAACCAATCAGGTAATCGCGCAGTGGCCGCTGATAGCGACCATGGTAGAGCTCGAGGAAGCGCGAGCGAAACTCCGGCACATTGACCTTGATCGGGCACTGCCCCGCGCAGGACTTGCACGCCAGGCAGCCGGCCATGGCGTCGTAGACCTCATGAGAGAAGTCCGCCTCACCCCGCTGGCGCGCCCGGTTGTTGCGCAGCCGGGCGGGCAACGTCTTGAGCCAGGAAGTTTTCTTTTTCGCTGCCGCCAGCACATCGATGTTGGCCGCACCCTGCAGGCGCAACCACTCACGAATCAGCGAAGCACGGCCTTTAGGTGAATGCTGACGCTCGCGGGTAGCTTTCCAGGACGGGCACATGGCGTCGTTGGGGTCAAAGTTGTAGCAGGCGCCATTGCCGTTGCAATGCATGGCGCTGTCGAAGCTCTGCCAGACCCGCTCGTCAATCTGCCGGTCCAGGTCACCGCGCAGTGTCACCTCGTCAACCTTGAGCAGGCTCTCGCTGCTGTCCGGCGTACAGATCTTGCCGGGGTTGAGTTGGTTGTACGGGTCAAATGCGCCCTTGAGCGCCTGAAGCGCCGGGTATAGCTCGCCAAAAAAGCTCGGTACGTACTCCGAGCGCAAGCCCTTGCCGTGCTCACCCCAGAGCAGGCCACCATAACGCTGGGTCAGCGCCGCCACGGCATCGGAAATCGGCTTGACCAGTGCCGCCTGGGCAGGGTCTTTCATGTCCAGCGCCGGTCGAACGTGCAGCACGCCAGCATCGACATGCCCGAACATGCCATAGGCAAGGCCATAGCTGTCCAGCAAGGCGCGGAACTCGGCGATGTAATCGGCCAACTGCTCAGGCGGCACGGCGGTGTCTTCGACAAACGGCTGCGGGCGCACTTCACCTTCAACGTTGCCAAGCAAACCCACCGAGCGCTTGCGCATGGTATAGACACGGGTCACCGCCTCGGCACCTTCGGCCAGGGTATGGCCCAAACGCTCGATACTGGTGTCAGCCTGCAGGTGTTTGACGAACGCCTGCACCCTGGCGTTCACTTCGCCCGGTTCATCACCACTGAACTCCACCAGGTTGATCCCCAGTGTCGGGCGCTCTGGGTCGGCAGGAAAGTACTCGGCAACGCTGTGCCAGACGATATCCTTCATGGCCAACAGCAACACCTTCGAGTCAACCGTCTCGATGGACAACGGCTTGTGGCTCAGCAACGCGTTTGCATCGCGCAAGGCGTCCATGAAGCTGCTGTAACGCACGTTGACCAGCACCGAATACTTGGGAATCGGCAACACGTTCAACTTGGCCTCTACCACGTAGCCCAAGGAACCTTCGGCGCCGCAGAGCACGCTGTTGAGGTTGAAGCGTCCCTGCTCGTCGCGCAGGTGTGCCAGGTCGTAGCCTGTCAGGCAACGGTTGAGCTTGGGGAAGGTCGACTCGATCAATTCAGCCTGGGTTTCATGGATCTGTCGGGCCATACGGTAAACCTCACCGCTGCGCCCGGCCTGTGCGCAGGCCTGATCCAACGCCTCATCATCGATGGGCCCGGTGTGCAATAGCTCGCCACCCAACAGCACGCTATGCAGCTCAAGTACGTGATCGCGAGTCTTGCCGTAGGTGCAACTGCCCTGCCCACTGGCATCCGTATTGATCATGCCGCCCACTGTGGCACGGTTGGAGGTGGACAGCTCTGGCGCAAAAAACAGCCCATGGGGCTTGAGGGCGGCGTTGAGCTGGTCCTTGACCACCCCCGCCTGAACCCGCACCCAGCGTTGCTCGACATTGATTTCGAGAATGTTGTTCATGTGCCGCGACAAGTCGACAACAATGCCATCGGTCAACGACTGGCCGTTGGTACCGGTGCCGCCGCCACGTGGCGTCAGCTTGACCTGCCGAAAGCGCGGCTCGGCCATCAACGCAGCGACACGCGCCACGTCCTCGGCATCCTGCGGGAATACCGCCGCCTGAGGTAAGCGCTGATAGATCGAGTTGTCGGTTGCCAGTACCGTACGGGTGGCGTAGTCGGCACTGATCTGGCCACGGAAGCCGGCAGCGCGCAACGCATCAAGGAAATCGGCATACAGGGTGGCCGGCGTGACACCAGTCAATCGGGCGATCATTGGGGATGGCCTCATTTATATCGGTTTAATCATGAATACCTGCTAAAACGGTATGGCTGGCACACCATCAGGTAGGGGATGATGACCATGATCCCGGAGCTTCAAGCCAGACACAAACGGATACTCACGCAGCCTTCGATGACTTTTACGAATGAATTACCGCAACCTCACCCCATCCATGTCCCTGCTGCTGGCCTTTGAGGCCGCTGCCCGCCACGAGAGCTACACCCGCGCAGCCGCAGAACTGTCGCTGACACAGAGCGCCGTCAGCCGCCAGGTCCAGATCCTGGAACGCCAATTGGGGGTGACACTGTTCCGTCGTGAAGGCCGCGCCGTCCAGCTTACCGATGTCGGACGTCTGTACCAGCGAGAAATCAGCGAAGCACTGGGCCGTGTGCGCAGCGCCACCCTGCACGCGATTGCCCATCAAGCCGGCGGCGGCAGCCTGCGCCTAGCGACCCTGCCAACCTTTGGCTCCAAATGGCTGCTTCCGCGCCTGCATGAGTTCTACCGCAGCCACCCCGAGGTACTGGTGCATATCAATTCGCGGATCGAACCCATCGACTTTGCGACCAGCGGCATCGACGCTGCCATCGTAGTCGCGGCCAGCGACCTGCCGGGGCTGATCTGCCACCGTTTGCATGCCGAAGAACTGATGGTGATCCTTTCGCCAACCCTGGCCGCCACACGGCCCTGCTGGACACCCGAAGACATCAGCAAACAGGTGCTGCTCAGCGTCGCAAACAACCTCAACGCCTGGGGCGAGTGGTTCATCCACCATGGCCTGACGCATCAGGCCATGCGCCTGGGGCCGAGCTTCGAACTGACCTCGCACCTTATCCAGGCCGTGCGCGCCGACATCGGTATCGGCCTGGTACCCAGGATCCTGATTACCGACGAACTGGCCCGTGGCGAGCTGAGCAGCCCGGCACTGCCCTACGCCAGCTCGCGCAGCTATTACCTGGTGTACCCGCCGCGCAACAAGGCCCTGCCCGCGCTACAGGCGTTCAGGGACTGGCTGCTGGATAACGCCGACATGCAGCTTCAATAGATCGCGGTCAACCCGTCACCCAGGCCATTGTCAGCTCCAGTTCTGGAAACTCATCGCCCGCAACGGGTGACTCGGGCGCACATCAGCCTGTCCCAAGAACAGCAGCAGATTGATGCGCTGAAAAGCAGCCACGCATCAATCCTCAGCCCGATCATTGCTAACGAGCGATGACGCCAAGGGCGTGAGGTGCAGGTGAGTGAGCAGAACCTGACACAAGCACTGACCACCTTCGTCATCGGCATCATCGAAAGCGCCAAGAACAATTCCAAGATGGCTTGAACGACATGCACCCGCAAAGAAAGACCCTGCACAATGAGTTGCACGCCCGTCCGTCGCTGTATTTCGACGAGCCCGCGAACGTCTACCACCTGGCATTCCTCACCCACGAGGTGCCGTGCGACACCCTCCTGAGCAGCTTCTGCCGCGACCCCATCGATCCCGACACTGTTCAGGGCATCACCCAGCTAGAAGGTCACGCATTGAAATGGGAGCGGCACGCCGAGTTTCTGACCCTGACAGTGGTGGTGACCTCGTCCGACCCCGAACCTGGCTGGAACCCGCCGCCAAAGGCCCTCATGGACCGGGTTGCGCCTTACTTGCAGCAAATGATCAACGCCGTACAAATTGTGGTACGCGCCGATACGTCCTTTAACGGTGACCTTTCCAGCTTCGGTTTCAAAGACCCCTGCGGCTCTTGCATAGGTGGCGGCGATGCGGTGGTGTGGAGCGACTTCCGCTTGAGCGAAGATGGCACCAATCGCTTTCTGTTCGTGAACAAACGCCTGAATGCGTACCGTCAAGGGCGCATGATCCGGCGCCTGCTGGAAATCGAGACCTACCGCATGATGGCCTCGCTTTCACTCACCACCGCGAAAAACCTGAGTACTCAACTCAATACCTTCGACAGAACGCTGGTCAACCTCTCAGAGCGCAACGCCGGCGCCGAGACCGGCGATGCCAAGGCGCTGTTGGCCGACATCGCCAACCTGTCGGCACAAGTGGTCAGCAGTACCGCGAAAACCCGGCACCGCTTCAGCGCCACACAAGCCTATGCCCAACTGGTATTTGAGCGCTTGAGCGAACTACGGGAAAGCCATGTCGGAGACTGCCAGCGGCTCGGTATCTTCATCGAAAGACGATTCAAGCCCACCGTCAGGTACTGCGCCGTCACCGAACAACGCCTGGATCAACTGGCCAAAAGCGTCGCCAACCTCGGCGACCTGCTGCAGGCGCGCGTACAAGTCGAAATGGAAGAGCAGAACGCAGAAATCCTCAAGAGCTTGAGCAATCGCGCGGATACCCAAATAAAGATCCAGCGCGCGGTAGAAGGCCTGTCGATCATCGCCATCACCTACTACCTACTGAGTCTGCTCAAGCTGCTCTACTCGGGCGCACACACCCTGGGGCTGGAGATGTCCCCGAAAGAAGCCATGCTGACCATGAGCCCACTGGCCATCAGCATTCTCCTGCTCATCCTGATCCGGATAAAAAGAGCGAAGAGCGAGCATTGAAACCGCAGAAGGCCGTTGCACCGCAGCGGCCTGAAAAAACGACACCCAAAAGCACGAAACCCCTGAAAGCGTTAAAGCTTTCAGGGGTTTCGTGTACTTCATGTATGGCGGAGAGATAGGGACCCTCAGCCAAGTGAAACCCACCCCAACAAACCTATAGAAAATAGGTCTCACAGCTACAAAGTAGTACAAATGAGTAGTACAATTCAGCTTTCAATTTCGGCGGCACTATGGCGGATTTCATCTTCAGAAAGCGGGGCGAATCGACTTGGTATGTACGCCTGGCCGTTCCCGTGGATGTTCAAAAGCCCATTGGGAAAAAGGTTTTCGTACAGTCATTGAAGACTGCGTCACGCACTGAGGCAGTGCATGCCAGTCACGCACATCTAGCCCTTTGGCGACACCAAATCCAACGCGCCCGTAAGGCGCAGGAAGCACCTGAAGGGTGGCAGGAAGCTATCGTTGCTGCGACGACCGAAATTGATACGCTAACCCAGAGGCAGAAGCGTGCAGCGATTGGCGAGACTGTGCCCCCTGTTGCAGTCTCCGATGCAGACGTTCAGGCATTCAAACAAGCCAACCCTGACTTGGTGGCCCGGCTTGAAGGATGGGAGAGCATGCAGGCTGACAATGACATTGCGAGTGATCTGCACTTACAAGATGCATTGAACGCCGGTTTCAAAGTGATGCTTGAACGTGCATTCAGCAAAAAGCACAGCCTGACCATGGATCAACAGCAGGAACTGATATCACTGATTGACTCGCCAGCGAGTTACCGGAAAAAATCTCCACTGACGAAAGCTAGGCTGAATTCGTTTCGGGCTTATAGGCTCGGCAAGAACATCGCCCTGAAAACCGTTGATCAGCAAGAGTCGAAACTACAAAAACTGTCGGATTACCTTACAAGCAATCAAGCCCCTCTGGACACCGATACGGTAGCGTCCTGGTTGAGCTCGCTTGATTTGGCAAGCAAAACCCTGACACAGTACCTATTAGCGGGAAGTGTATTTTGGAAATGGGCTAATCGTTACGACGAACCTTGGCGAGCCGATTATAAAGATAGGGTAAACCCTTTCGAAAACCATGATCTTCCCAGGGTGCGCGGCAAGGCCAAGGCTGCCAGCAAACGGAAAGATTTCAGCGTTGATGACTTGGGAATGCTACACGAAGCTGCCACAAAACGTGGACTGCACGTTCTAGCAGACCTAATCCTTTTAGGGGTATATACAGGGGCTCGCATAGAAGAATTATGTAAATTGACCACAGAGAACGTTATAAACGTCGAGGGTGTTCAATGCTTTGATATACCTGACAGCAAAACGTTTGCCGGCATTCGATATGTCCCAATACATCCCGCGCTCAAACCAATCGTGAAGCGATTGCAGAGGGATTCAGTTGACGGTTTCTTGATAAATTCTAAGAGCCGTAACAAGTACAAGAATAGGTCTGATCCATTTTCAAAAGCATTCGGTCGGCTCAAGACAGCCCATGGGTTTGGCAAACAGCATGTCTTTCACAGCATCCGGGGGACTGTGGTCACACAACTACTGAGGGCTAATGTCCCTGGCACATTGATCGCAGAAATCGTCGGCCACGAGACGGGCACAGTGACGTTTGATGTTTACAGTCAAGGTGCAAGTCCACAACAGAAATTTAAAGCAATTTCCAAGCTACCACGACTGAAACCGCCCCACAACGCCAGCGCGACAAATCCACAAGGACTAACTGACTAATCATTGAAGTCGGCAATACACGCCATCCCAACAAGAGAACCGGGTACATGTACCCACTAGTCTCTACCAGTGATATATGGAACCTTTGAAATTCTACCCTCCCCCGGCCATAGGGGGGGGTTAGCTCCCCCGCTTGATTCGATAAACCGTTGCAACGCCTACATCAGCCAGCTTGGCTATATCCGCCGCAGACATTGTTGGATGCCTAGACATGAGCATCTGAACCTTTGTCCATTTTTCGACATTCTTCCCCTTACCCTTCGGTGTCCAGCTTGGGTCCGTAAGGCGTTTGTTTTCCAAACCTTGTTTAATTCGTTCGACACGCTTTTCTTGATCAAGACGAGCCATCGTCGCCATGAGGTCCAACAGCATGCTGTTGATTACCTCCATGATCTGACCTGTCATCCCCTTGTCTTCAATCAGCATGTGAGTTGTTGGTAAATCTGCAATCACCAATCGCAACCCCTTGGCTTTGATCTTGACCTTCAGCGCTTCCCAATCCGACTGAGACAGACGACTGAGACGGTCAACGCTTTCACAAACGATGCATTCACCAGCCTGAGCCTTATCCAGCAACCGCATCAGTTCAGGACGATCTAACGTTGTCCCACTGACGTTCTCGGAATATACGCCAGCAACAGTAAGGCCTTTCTCAGCCACGAATGCTTCTAGGCTAGCTCTGGCCCTCAATGCATCCTGGTCTTTGGTGCTGGCTCGAAGGTAAAGATGTGATTTCAATTTTATTATCCTTTATGGTTGAGTTTGATAGACCTATGATAATTCGATCATATAGCTATCTGCAATAGGCTTTCGATAGGTCGAAACGAGAGGGTGCCGGACTACTAGAAAAGTAGACCTATGTGATAATCAGAGTGACAGCCTTCGGATCGGTCATGACGATGTATGGCGTTGCGTGCTTTGCGGAGACGAGATCGCGAGGGCGGAGACACAAACTCGCAGACGACAAATGTTCAATTGCAGGACGGGACGCGCGTCAGCCACTGGTCTTCTTGGAGAGACTTAAGCTATTTCTGAGTGGCGACAGAAACTGGAGTCGATTGAGCCATCAGCAGTTCCACCTCACTGATAAATGAGGCCGGGGTACAGTTCAGGGCGCGTGCCAGCTTGAACAGCACTGCTACCGTAGGCTGGTGTACTCCACGCTCGATCAGGCTGACGTAATTCCTCTGAATGTCAGCTTCGTATGACAGTTGTTCTTGGGTAAGCCCTGCTGCCTTGCGTTTCTGACGTAGAACTGTCCCAAAGGCTAGGCCAATTTCCACCTTTCTGACTCCGACTGAAAAGTCAGTCAATGTCAGCGATGGATGCTAGATCGTCTTCACAGTATACTGGTAATTTCTTGCCTGATTCCGTGGAGACGTACGTTGAAGACCTACATGGCTCTGTTTCTAGCTTCTTCCAGCTTACCGCTTGCTGCAATTGGCGGAATTTTTGCTTTCCAGTTTGGCATGGTGTGGAACGTTCGGCAGGCGCTTGCAGTTGGTGTCCTGATTTGCTCTGTGGTTTGGTTGATAGCCTTTGTGGTTTTTTTGTTGGGAATGCCGAAAACCCTAAAACGTCTTCGTACACAAGCTGCTGTCTGAATTTAAATGTTGATTTGTTGAGCTAGGGAAATCTCATGAAAGTTAGGGTACTGGTGTTGTGCGCCTTGTTCTCGGGTGTAGCGTACGGTGAGGGCTTTACACCTGGGGATGTATCTGTTTTCAATGATAGACTACAGGAAATGATAAACACCACAGGCTGGAATTTCAAAACCGCCATTAACACAAGGACGATTGTTGATGACTGGAGAAATAACCAAGCAGGTGCTCGGTTGGCGTATGATTCTCCCCGTGTTTACTATGGTCGAGTTGATAAGGTTCTAGCTGATAACATGGGGGTGTATCTTGTTGTTGATCAAGGCACAAGTTACGCAGTAACCATGATTTTAGACCGTTTTCAGCCCTGGCCTTGGAAGCAAGTTGGTTACAATATAGAAATTGCCGGAATGCAAAGTAGCCTTCAGTTCGCAGCGCATGTCAAACCGGGCTCTACTATGTACTTCCAATGCAGGCGAGTAGAGTTCGGCCTGGGTGTATATGCGAACAATTGTCTGGCATTTCCACAACTCGCTGCAATGATCGGCGCAGAACCTAAAACACCAAAGACTGCGGATATGCCTGGTGATTTTGAGCAGCTAATCAAAATGCAAGCTGCCGAAGGTTGGGTTCGCCCGGCATCCGCTCGTAAAGACATGTCGGTTAGACTACAAATCTCAATAAGGGATGACGGTAAAATCACATCGGTTGTCGTTTCAAAAACCAGCGGCGACCAAGCTTATGATCAATCCGCCGTTAATGCAGTTGAAAATATCGGAACATTGCCAGAACTGCAGGACTTGAGTAGTGATGCACGCGCTCGATATGCCTCATTCAGCATGGATTTTACAACATCTGATTTGACACTGTAACTATCACCACACTAACCCATCGAAGATATTTTTAGGAGCCCCCTGTTAGCCCCTATAAGGCCGTTACAGGGGGATTCACATCTAGCCGCTGGGTATGCCTTGGTTAGTCGATAAAACTGCTCAAATCACCTCTCCGGACGCTTGCGTGACGTTCAATTATGCACACTCGGCGAGGGTCAGATTTAACAAGTGTTTTTCGCTTCAATCGTGACAAGGCATAGTTTTTAGCTGTGAGGCCTGAACCAAACTGTTTATCTCGCTTCTTTGCAAGATAACTAAGGCGTTTCACACAACTATGAATCTGAGACACATTCGACCTATTAACAGTATGGGATCCAGCAATTTGTATATGACCGCCCACAATGCGTTCCCAGCAATCTTTAACAAGACCCCATATGCCGGTATAGACCCCACCATAAAAACCACCCAGGCGTAGATACAGAGCCTCAAAACCCATAAAGAAATGGTAGTGCCCGCGCTTCTCTTTACTACCAACTTCGTAGGCCCACCCAGAAATCAGTTTGTCGTGCCCCAACCATTCCTTGGTACGCAGTTTCGATTTAAGCATCTTGGTGAAATTAGACATCAGATCATTTTCTAGCTTACGATCAATTTTCCAGCCCTTCGGAAAATGGCAGTCGATTCGGATGACGGTAACCCTAGAATACCAACTGAGCAAAGCCTCGACTTGGTCAATGATTCGCCCCATTATGTCTGTGACAATACCCCTTTTACGGTGTTTACATGCGTTTATCGGATATCCTCTGTACGCATCAGAATAAGTTACAGTAATCGTCAATCGTTTAAATTCAAAACGTGAATCCTCGCTTTTCGTTATTTTAAAGAATGAAACACCACCCAAGACCACCAATACCCAAACGTCTAACCCGCCCCTATCGCCCACACAGAAAGGAGGACCGGACAGCATCCATACTTAGATAGTAATTATATACAGGACGAAAATCCAGCAAGGCTCACGGCTTGCCAGGTCTACGCTCGATTATCTGATGGAGAAAACAGGGGTAGCGATGTGAAAAAATTTAGCACATTTTCTCCACAAACTAAACATTCGAGCCCCCTTAATTAAAGCCCACCTGAAAATGATACAAACCGATTACCGCTATACGAACCTACGGCATCAATCAAAGAGCTCAGGTTTGATAGAATCAATACCGGGAGCGCTGCACTAAGAAATTATCGCCTGCAGCACTGCCTGAGCATTCGGGTCATTAGTTTCACGAAAACCTTCCCTCGAAACTATTTGATAACCACCACGAGAAACCACCTCGAATGGACTAGTCGCAATACTGATGGTCGCATGCTCTAGTCGATTCCCGAATTTACCCAATGCTATACCGACTACTTTTTTAACACCGGCAGCGTACAAGAACGCAGCGGCAACAGCAAAAGAAACACCATACGTAGTGCAATCATCCACAACAATAACATTGCGTCCCTTGAGTTGCGATTTGTAAGCTGGATTAAGGTGCAATGTTTCGATTTGGTTGCTGGGATCGGTACGATCCCCAACATTCGAAGTAGAACGCTTCACGGAATGCGTATGGCGGATAAACAGGGGTTCGCCACGTTTAGCAAAATGAACACTGGAAGCCGCTGTACGAAGCCGCTGTACGAAATCACTTAGAACTTCCGTATCATCATTAGAACTCGCAGAAGATGGAAACACACCCCAAAATAACTTTCCATCAAGAACATTATCCATTTTCAGAGATCGACAAGCGATAGCGAGCAGAGCAGTTAATCTCGCACCACCGCTCTTAGCAGTATTGGTGACCTTCCGTGCAAAAGCGGCCTGATCATCACTTACATAACGATTACTGGAAAGATCAACCAAAGCCCGCACGTCGTAAGCACTACCCTCACCCTTGTACCACCATTGACTAGTCCAACCCCGTGTAACATCAATAACTTCACGCAATTGGTCTATGGTATCAACTTTAATACCGAGGCCTGCAACACGCTTATCAGTAGACCATGCCCCTTCGATTAGAATAGCCCCTCCAGTCTTGGCCATCTGCATATCAACCTCATTGACAGCAAGAACCATGACGTCATGCGGATTAATTTTGAGCGACTGCGCTATTTCCCGAACCGGATTTCCTGTCTGACGTGCCTTAGCATGCACATAAACAATATGAAGACCATTCAAAATCTTAACTAGACCATCTGGCACCCCCTGATTTGTAACAACATACACAGGGGTCCCCTGAGCTCTAATGCCCCCCAGCGTATCTAGGGCCTTTTGGGAAAAGTTTCCGCGTTCATACAAGGCTGCGGGAGAAACAATCAGAGCGAGCATATCTTGTCATCCTTGATCAAATTAGTGGGAGCTGGCCAGACTTCTCGACTTCTGTCTGATCATCTACTTCACCTGGTTTCTCAACCACAGTTACATCCGCGCTAGAGGAGACCTCATATTCAACCAGCACATGTTCTGGTGCGGGAACATCCGCTGGCTCGGAGATAGAGCTCTCCGACAACGTCCCAATTATGTGACACATCACATCAGATTGATTTGGAAGAACAAACAAAGCACCGTGACATTCATCAATGATGAATGCAGACTCAGGCGTACGATTATCCTGATACGGCAGTGAAACGCTGAAGACACGCTTCCCATATGCCTTGGCGTAACGGACAGTGTGTGCCGTACCGCTCTTTATCTTCCACTCGACAGGAATCAGGACATCGGACAAAGCAGCCTGAATTCGATTACGACGAACAAAATTTTCCGCACTATGACTTTGATACGGAAGATACTCAGTGACAACCGTACCGCCGTTACTCAGAATTGTGCTACGTAGTGCTTGAGAATTCTTGGGGTAATTTTCCAATATACCCGTGCCAAGCACAGCAATCGTTGGAATTCTACTATTCAAGGACTCCACATGGGCAGCCTGATCAATCCCCAGGGCTAAACCACTTACGGTAGATATCTCAATGCCGTACAAAGACGCCACTGCCATCCGAGTTAGAAAAATACCCTGCGGCGTTGGTTCACGGGTCCCTACAATACCTACGGTTGGCCCATATAAGTTATCAATTTTCCCCTGTACAAACAGCCAAGCGGGTGGGTCATTGATCTCACGTAGCCTTACCGGAAAATCTGGCTCATCCCTAAAAACAAGCATCGCATTGATAGATGCAAGCTGACGAGCAAGAGACAGGCCCGATGCCCACACGTTGTTGAGCGCATCGTTGAAGCTAGGAACCAACGAGTCAGGGGAGATGGACGAAACTGATTTCTCGAAGCCGTATCGGACAGGATCACGCAGAACGTCTTTGAAGCTGAGACCCGCATCAGACCATTTCCGCAACGTCCAATAGCCTATCCCCTTCAACTGACACAGTGCGAGAAACGCAACCTTTTCAGATCGCCAGTAATCCTTCTCATCCATGGGTGGGCATGCCTTCAGTGCTGATGCCAACCTGATTCCTAGGTTAGCCGGACGTTTGCGCAAACATATGAACCATACCATACCGCTATGCACCGACGCTGCAGAGGCGGCACATGAGGCCCAGCAACATCTTGCCATATACCAACAGAATGCCCAACAAGGGTCCTGCACGAGTGGTACAAATGAGTAGTACAACGGAAAAGAAAAAGCCCTCGCAACTCATTGAGTTACAAGGGCTTTTCATATATGGCGGAGAGATAGGGATTTGAACCCTAGGTACTGTTGCCAGTACAACGGATTTCGAATCCGTTTTCTATCCTATATTTTTTTGGACTCCCTTTTAAAAACTCAATAAATTCAATGAGTTCAACGCACCATAACGCAACAGCATTCCACACCATTCGGGGGATCTATTCCCCCAAAATTCCCCCAAATTTGCTGATAGGCTTGCAGCAGTACGCCAACGCGGGCGAGCCACGATTATGATTTGGAACCTGATCAATGAAGATCACTGATGAGATGCGCGAGCAATACCAAGAGGCATTAGCCAAGATCTCGGACTACCCAGATATTGAAGCCCTGATCGCCAACGGCGATTTGCGCAAGGTACGCGGTGGGTATAACGCCCTGACCGGCACAGGTTACGAGGCGATCAAACATCACTTGGCTTCAGTCATGGCGCCCCATGACAAAACGAAGCCAGCAGTCTTTAAGCTTCATAGACGCCGTAAGTCTTAACCAGAAATCAGCGGCACGCTTTTGTTGCGGCCTCAAGCTCCTTCTCGTACCCGATCCGCTGCCTGCATTCTAAGCACATGCTGATTTTTCAGACCTCGAATGTAGGTGGAAGCCGCCATTTTTCCTAAATCGGATTTTCACCTCAATTTTGTTCTCTTTGAGGTGAGGCTACCAGTTCGGCATCCTGCCGACCACACACACCACCTCAGTGCAACGTACTCCCTAATCCACCCAGTACCCGCTGCTGATACTCAATCACGGCCTGCATCAGCGACTCGGCCTCTAGGTTAAGGCGCTCAACCTCTTCCGGGGAGAGAACGCCTTTGGCTTCGTTGTATCGGCGTACTGCATCCATTGCCTGCAGCCATAACGGCTCACCGGCTTTCATCTTCTCTTCCAGGTCGTCCATGACTGCGCCTCGATCATTCGATCAGAGCAGTATAGGCCTTCTCACACGTCACTCCCCTGCTCCGGCTTTGATCAGCATACTCCGCCAGGTCTCCCGCTCTTTCATCAGCACGTTTGAACACGTCGGCAAGCACCATGACGGCACGGGTTGCTGCTTGGCTTGCGGCGGTAGTGCAGGAATGGCTGCTGGCTTTACTTGCGGTACCGCTGGCGAGTCGATCTGCTTCGTCCCGCAGGCTGGCAGCAGTAGCGCGAGCAGCGGCAGCATCAGCACTTGCTTGGTCGATAAGCGTCTGTCCATCTTGGATCACCTTGTTGATTGCTTGTTGGCGGGCCTGTTCTTTTTCACGATCAGCGGCTTCGGCAAGGGCCCAGGCCTGCTTGTCACCAGCATCCCGATCCGACCAACGTACCTGCCACTCAGCATCCATGGTCGAGCGGCCATGCTGGTAGGTTGACCAGAAGGCCAGGCCAACCAGTGCCAGCAGCACCAACGCGCCAAGCGCTCTCGACCAGGTCATGCCAGCCTCCCGCCAGCGGCAATGTAGTGGGCGATCAGGTCTTCAAGCTTTCGCTCATGCTGTTTGTAGCCAGCGCCTGGCAGGCTGGCCCAAATGTTCCGGCACTTTGAAATCGCGACCTCGATGCGGCCGGCATGTACGTCCGCCAGCGCCCCGCGCTCCTTGATCAGTTGCAAGGCCAGCTTGTCTTGGCTGATGGGACCGAAGTCCGGGAGCTTGAGTAAATCTCGGTAGTGCAGCCAGTAGCGCTGAAGCTGCTGATAACGCCCTGCAGCGGTTGACTTCAGCCCTTTCGTGTTCACGGTCACCAGAACGCCAGGATGGTCGGCATAGCTGGTGAACGTGTTCGGGCTGTTGAGGCCGCCGACAATTACGTCGTAGCCATCGTTGCGGGTGTACTTGCTGGTCGAGGTACCCTCCGACCACGCCAGCATGTCAAGGAAGGCGAGCGCATTCTTGCTGCCCGCCAGGGAGTCGGAAATCTTGGCCATGGTTTTCTCCAAGCAACAAAAAACCCGCTCATGGCGGGCTACGAAAAAGAAAAAGCCCCGACAATGCGGGGCGTTATTGGGTCTTTTCTGCGAGCCAGGCCGGCGGCACAGGACGGTGTTCAGGCAATGGAAACTCTCCACCCTCTGGCCAGTCGCGTAGCGCTTGGCGATAGGCAATGACTTCGGCCCGGGCTGCATCTGTTAACGGATAGTCCGGCATAGCCAAGTAATCCGTATTAGCCAAACAGCTATCGCGCCATGCACGCTCAGCAACACGCTCAGCGAGTGACTGTGCATCGGAATCAAGCACCCAGCCTTCTGACGCCCAAACATGAAAAGGACTAGGGCGCGGCTCTGCAGTCAGATTGCCAGGCAAATCACCTAAGTCCTCGTGCTGCTGAGGATTGCCAGTAGTCGTGTCGTAAACCGTGCCGCGATAATCCGCAACAAGCTGCCACGCCGCACCATCCTCAGACCGCACCACTGCCTGTCCGGCAACAGACGCCGGTGGTGGATCAAGATAAGCGTGGGCTGGGATCAGCCAGTTTTCTGGCTCCAGCGGATCAGTATCGGCTAGGGACTGGCCAACATACTCACGGGTGAATGGGTGAGCACAGTAAATATTCATATAAGCCCTCAGTACTTAATACAGGCAAGCAGTGCCATGTTTCGTGGCCGGGTCTCTGTTCCACCAGTGCTGCCTGTCGAAATTGATGATGAACCTGATTGTTGTGGCTTTGCGTTAGATGAGCTTCCGGCGCTGTATACCCAGCCCGTATCAGCAGGGACGGTGTGAATGTGTGACTTAAGCTCATCAGCTTGGAGTGAACCCAGAGCTCGCCCGCTATCTACTCCACGGGAGTCATCCCAACCCCGGACAAATTCGCCTCGCAGGTCCGGCAATGCGAACGTTGTTACACCGTCTCCCGCACCGAATGTCGTGCCGATAGCGCTAAACAAACGAGAATAGGCCGTGCGGCTTACCAACGCGCCATTAGCCTTGAGCCATCCACCTGGCGCGGTGTTACGAGCGAAGTGAGTCACACAACCAGCAAACGCTGCGGAGAGCGCAACAGAAACACCCACAGGGGTTACCCACTTTGCATTATTGACCCCTCCCGCTGCGTCAACCTCCAGTGCCTTATCAGCGAATTTCACTGCATCGGTGATGCCATACTCAGCCAGGGTAGTGCCCTTGTTCGCCTTACCGGCCAGCAAATTGAGCATCGTGGTCGCAAAGTTAGGGTCATTGCCCAAAGCGGCTGCAAGCTCGCTGAGGACGTCCAATGACGACGGAGCAGAGCCCACCAAGGCAGCAATAGCCGCCTGCATGGCCGCATTACTTTCAGCCTTGGTAAAGGCATCGGTAATGCCAAACCCGGCCAAGGTAGTCGGGTTAGTGCCTCCCGTAACACGACCATCAGTACCCACCGTGACACTTTTATAGCTACCCGCAACTACGCCGGTCTTGCCAAAGACCTGCTCAAAGGTCAGCGCCGTGGCACCCAGCGTTGGCGGCGTAGCGTTGGACAGCCGCCAGACAGAACCGCCGTTGACCGTCCCGGCATCCACACCGACCAGCATGCCCGGCTTCACCTCGACGCTTTCGTCAGCATCGAGCGCACGCACCCATGCTCCAGCGGCCACGACGTAGATGCCATTCTGTGCACCGCTGGCCTGATTCTTCACCAGCACCCGGTCACCGGCCACCAGCACAATGGCGTCGATTGTCTGGACGCCACTCAGCGCAATAGCGCCCGTGGTCGCAACCCGGACAGAGTTTTTAATGCCCTGAGACACCAGCCCCTGAATGGCCTTGAGCAACTGGTTGGTCTGACCTTCGGCAGGCGCAAAGCCTGCCGCCTTGATCACGTTCAGCAGTTCCTGGGTGACCGCGTTCCCCCAGGCAGATGGGATCAGGGAACCCACCTGACCGGTTGCGGGGTTTTCGTCGGCAAACTGGCCATCCACCAGGCCGACATTGGGCACGCTCTTTGGGTAATCCATTCAGTCCTCACCATACTTAATAAATTCAACCGCATGCGCCGGCGCGCTACGGCGCAGTACGCACTCCAGGGCGCCGCTTGGGTTTCCGCCGAATTGCTCGCCGAAGTAGCTCACGCCAAACCGGCGACCAAGGCGGCGCCGAGGCCCGGTTTCAAGCGTCCACATGAATTGCGCGACCCACGTACCGAAGTACGCCGCGCCGAAGCGTGAGCGCCCGAAGCGTGGGGCTCGGTGCTCAATTACGCGGGCCTCGGGGTAGCCATGACTGATGGCCAGCTCAACGAAGTACGCCGGTGACTGGCCACCAACCTCGACCAGACGGCGGCGCACCGCCAACTGGCGGTCCTCAAACTTGGGCGAATCCCCCAAGCAGGGATCAGGCAGCCGCATAACCCGCTCCCAGTCGGGGACCAGTTCCCGAACGGTTTCGGGAAAGCTTTCCTCCAGCAGGTCGGCGGCGCGCAGATCCTCCCGGGCCAGCTCTTGGGCTGCGGCCTGCAGCAGCTGGTCCACTTCGGGGTTCAGCTCTTTGTCCCACGCTGGACCGGGCGGCAGCAGCGCCCGTAACTGCGCGTAGTAGTCGGAGGCGGTCCTTATCGCCACAGCACACCCCCATAGGTCAGCATCTCGTTGCGCGCCGCTACCACGTCGGCAGCCGGGCTGATCAACTGATGATCACGCTCGCCCAGCGCGCCACTGATGGCCTCGCCGATGTGCGTCCAAAGCAGACCGGCGCCAAGGTCCGACTCGCGGTTGTGCAGGTCGACCAGGGCGCTCTCCACCGCCCGGCGTATTACGCCGCTGTCGGGAACAATCTTCAGTTCGTACTGAACCGGCTTTTCCAGCGGCGGCAGTACGTAAAGCTCAGCGGTGACCGGGCGCTGTTTCTCGATGTACACCCGCACCTCTTCGCAGGCTGCTGCGCTGGGGATAGGGTCTAGATCGCCGTCACGGACGAAGAACAAACCAACCGTGCCCGGCCCCATCCAGTGCCGCACAAGCCAGGCGCGGGTAACGCCCGGGACTTCCAACGCCCAGGTCACATAGTCATCTTGGTTGCCGCCGTGAGGGATCACCTGATACGAGCGAATCACCCGGGCGCGTAACGCCTCAATGCTCTCTTGTTCGGTACCGCCCTGCAGACCAGGTGCATCAACGGTCACCGTGTCATTGACTCCCAGCACCGGGGAAATCAAGCGCAGGACCGTACCGGCTGGGGTATTACCCAACTGGCCGGCCTCCAAGGCTTCTAGCTTGATCGTGCCGCTCTGACCGGCCAAGACAACGCTGGCCGTCACCCGAAAGCGCACACCGTCATCGCGCTGAAGCAGCACACCCGCATCGAGCAGCGCCGAGGCAGCCCCGGTAAAGGTCGCGGCACCACTGGAAACCACCGCTTCCAAGCGGTCACGCTTGAGCCGTACCCTAGCCATTCGCCGCAAGGTGTCTTCATCCGCTGTGTCCGGCAGGATCTGCGCAGCGATGTATTCCTGATGGCCGTAGCGCCCGAAGGAAGCCGCCGCCTGCACCCGAGCCAGCACCTCGGCGTCGGATCGCAGCAGGGCCGAGCCGCCCAGGTCAGACTGTGCCCGGCTGATTAGCGCGGGCAAACTTGGGGTTTCAAACGGCATTGATCACCACCCATAAATTCTCAAATGGAACGTCGATGGTTCGGCCATCGCGCAAGGTCAACACCACCCGCATTGCCAGCCGGTCAACACCGAGTGTCGTCGTTACGCCCACGGCCGTAACGCGCCCGTCTTCCAGCATCCAGGCCAAGGCCTCGCGGGCGAAGGCTTGAGCATCCCGTTCGGTGTCCGCCGTCAGCGTCCGCCGGCGCAACAGCCACAGGCGTGAGCCAATACGGTCGTTGGCCTGCGTGGGGAAACTGTCGCCCCACCAGCCAAAGCGCTGGGCGTCATCGAGCGGGTCATCAGGGCTTGCACGGCGCCAGGTCAAAAGGCTGATAACTGCCGCCCGACGCCAAGCCCGGTCGGTGTCGTCGCTTTCAATCAGCGGCATATCACCCTCCTGCCACTGGCTTTTTGTCCGAGCCTTCATGAACGTGCTGCATCTGGCTCACACCACCAGCCACCTGATCGCCCGCTGACTCGATGCGGCCCGTGGTGCGAATCACCGGCGTGTCAAACTCGACGGCATCGTCGGCCTTGACCTTGAGCGTCAGCGTATCGACCTCAATCACCCGCCCGCGCTTGAAGTGCAGGCGGTCGCCCTCGTCGGTGTACAACGCCACCTCGCCACTTTTCAGCCCCTGCAGGCGAAACTGTCGATCAGCGACACACACCACCACGCCGTGCGAACGGTCGCCCCCCACAAAGAGCGCGATCCCCTCGGCGCCCGGGTGCGCGTTTGAGGTGAAACCATACGGTTCGAAGTGCTCCATGCCGCTTTTCACTTCACCGGCCAACAGGGTCATCTGCAGGCTTTGCAACTTGCTCGTGGCCTTGACCAGCGTGACCACGCCCCGGGCCAAAATCTGTTTTAGTCCGCTCATTGCTCGGGCTTCCAATCTGCTGGGATCAGGTATTCAAAGTTGTCCGCCTTGCCGCCTTTCTTGAGCTTGCGGCTGTTGTGCGGGTCTTTCGGTTCAGGGTCGAAGCTGTCCGGCGGGGCCACCGTGATGTTGGTCACGGTGCCGCTCTCATCCAGGCTGTACTGGATTTCACTGATGAGCATGTCACGGTCGATACCGACCCAAGGGTCGACCACCCGCACAATCATGTTGTGCAGCCACAGCGCCCCGTTCGACTGCCGCCAGCCCTGCACCTTGTACTGTAGGGTCAGCGCCTTACCCATGCGGCTGCCGCGCTCCCAGTTCGCCCGCGCCTCGGCAAGGCCGGGGGTCATCTGGCCGCTTTCGTGAATCATCAGCACCCGCTTACGCGCCGCACGCGGGTCGGTGACTTCAGCCTGCACCTCGGAGGCCTTGGCGCCGTGTTCGTCATCCGTGCCCGAACGCTGGCCAACAACCTTGTAGTCGGAGAACACCCCGGAAAAGTCGAGCGATGCCGAGCCGGTCAGGATGTTCTGGCCCAGTTCCAGCCGGTCAACCGCCCGCCCCGCGCTGCCCGGGTTGATG
Source organism: Pseudomonas defluvii (assembly GCF_001695625.1). Classification (GTDB taxonomy): domain Bacteria; phylum Pseudomonadota; class Gammaproteobacteria; order Pseudomonadales; family Pseudomonadaceae; genus Aquipseudomonas; species Aquipseudomonas defluvii. The sequence continues at coordinate 16,760 of NZ_MBPN01000027.1, read as the reverse complement.
ATCACCAGACGCCCCCGGGAGTCATCGGTGGACAGCAGCCGCGACAGCGTTAACAGTCGGTCTATCGACTCAAACACCGTCTCCCCGGGCTCAATACTGTGCTCGGCCAATTTGGTAGTCTCGGCCACCTGGCTCAGCACCTTGACCCCGTAGGGCTCGGCCAGGCTCTGAACGATCTGCTGCACACTCTGGCCACGCCACTGCCCGGGCTGATTGATCGCCGAGCAGTCGACCAGATCAGCCGTCAGCGAACGCCCGCTGATTGCCCGGTTCACCGTCTTGCTGTCGTAGTTCACCGGGGTAGCAAAGACCCAGCCCGTCAGCACCAGGTCATCACCTATCAACACCTCGCAGAAGTCGCCCTGCCTTACCGGAATTTCCTCAGCCTGATCCGGCCAGCGCCACGTCACATCCAGCGAAAAATCTCGGGTCTGTCGCTCGATGCCGGCACTGATGCTGGCTTTCTTCCAGCCGCGATAATCCAGGCCGTTCACGCGCAGCGTGACAGCGTTTAACGGGTCCATGGGTTACTCCTGGGCGATGTGCAGCACCCCGACAGGCAAGAACCCCGGGTGCGGCACTTTGTTACGCGTAACGATTTCAGCGGCGCGGGATGCGTCGCCAAAGCACTGATAGGCCAGCACCAACGCGGGCAGGCTTTCCTTCGGCTCAATCTCAACCAATCGAACGCCCGAACGGGCCACCTCGGAGAGGTGCCCTTTAACGTGCTTGCGCACCGCCTCGATCACCTCAAAGTGTTCATGCGATGCCGACAGCCCGGCCTCCCACAGCGCCGCGCTAAGCCCATCACGCAGGCTAATCACGTCATCTGCTGCCGGGACTTCTGGCCGCGACAGGGGTGACGCCACCTGCTGCGCCAAGGCTGGAACACCGGGCAGCTCGGCAGGCGCTGACACCACCGGCATCAGCGCGGCTGCCCGTACGGCCTTGACGATCAAGGCATCACGCATCAACTCCCGTGCCGCCTTGACGGCTGCGGCTGTCGCAAGCCCGCCCGGTGGGTTGGTCATCAGGTCATCGAACTGCTGTTCGGCTATCAACTGCCGGGCCAGTTCAAGCTGTGACGTGATGCCACGACCCGAGTCCACGAACCCCGAAAAGACCTCTTCGGTGCTCGCCAGGCGCGCCACGGTATTGGCAAACTCAGGGTCAGCCGCCACCGTGGCCGAGCTGCTGGACGACGGCGACCAGCTGTAACCCGACGACCGAGTACTGCCGCCCACGCTGGAAAACTGCGCCCGGATCATGGCCGAGAAATTACCCGGGGCATTGATCAGCATGTCAGCCAGCGCCTCAGCCGAACTGACAAGGCCAAGCACCTGGCTAAACTCCCGCTGAATCGCCATCTGAATCCCGGCGATACTGTTCTGCAGCGCCGTTACCGCCATGCGCGCCCGGTTGACCACCGCCATCGCTGCTTTGTAGCGGGCCAGCGCGGACTCCAGAAAGCTCTCGCTGGACGCCTCTACTTGCCGCGATGCCTTGGGCACCCCAACTGGGTAGCCCTTTTCCCCGGCTTCGATAAACACCAGCTCAAACCGCACGATGCCGCCCTCGCGGCGCTCATGCGAAACTTGGCAGCCATCCCCGGCGGTGACCAGCAAGCGCCCGAACCACGGGTGCACCAGCTCGCCAGCCCCGGGTTTATCCAGGGCATTGAGCAAATCGTCCCGCCGGTCCAGGCAATCGTCACCGCCAATAAAGGCCGTCAGTTTGATTTCGCGGGTCTTGCTGCCCATATCCTCCACCAGCGGCTTGTCCCGCTGGGGATATTCGTGGACCTGCACCCGCCGCCCGACTGGCGTAGCGTCACTGTCGACCAGAAACGCCACGCCGCGAAACGAAGCCGGGTGCAGTTGATCGCGCCACGTCGTCATCCTGCCTCCCTACCCAATGAGCGATAACCGACTGACGGGCTTACCGACAGCCCAGGTTGATTGGTCTTCGCAGGATCAACACGCATGCCCGGCGGTGCATTTTCAAAGCGCACCACCATTGATCCCTCCAGTTCGGTGCGAGCCGCGGCTGTCGCAGCAGCAGCCTGAACCAACGAGCCACGGCTTTGCGGCAGGCTTCCTGCAGGCAAGGCCGAGCCACCCGCGCTTAGGCTTGGTCGACCAGTACCCGAAGCCTGAGCAACCTGAGTACCCGGTACCGCGCTAACCAATGCCAATGGCGCCATGCCGGGCAACGGCTGATTAGCGGGGTTGCGCATCAAGCTGGCCACCTTCGTGGCCTCTGGCATCAACTCAGGGGCTTGAGCAATCGGCTTGACCAGTTGCCCCGGCGCCATGCCGGTCTGCGCGTTGCGCGCTTCCTGCTCGGCAGTCCACTGCCTGACCTTATCCGTCGCGGCACCAATCACCCCGGCGCCGTCCGTCTCGATGCCAAGGAACTTCATCATCGGTTCAACGATGGGCCGCAACTCGTCCCAAAGCCCCCTGAAGAAACCGCTGATGGGCTCCCAGTGCTTGATGATCAAACCCAGCGGCGACCAATCGAACAGCGTCCCCATGAACTCCGCAAACGGTACCGACAACGCCTTGACCAGATCCCACAGCGCGCTAAAGAACTCCGTTAGCGGCCCCCAGTTGGCAATGGCCAGGCCGAGCGGGGTCCAGTTGAAGGCCTCTTTCATCCACGACCAGACCGTCATGGCCGGGTCTTTGATCCTCTCCCATACCCAAGCGAAGTAAGGCGCGACGCTCGACCAGTTCGCAATCAGCACACCCGCCGCAATCGCCACACCACGCACGACCAGGCCGATAACGCTCATTTTTGCCACGCCATCCATCAGCATGAGCGCGGAAGTAGCCCCCGCCGTGGCCAAGCGCAACACGGTGAAGCCGACCGCCGCCCCGATGATGCCCTTGATCAGCCACGGGTGCGCGCCGGCCAACTGGGTCACGCTGGTGATGATCGGCCCGACCGTCGCCATGAAGTCGTTAAACGGCGGCAGTAGTACAGAACCGACCGTAATGCCCAGCCGGGTCACGCGGTTGCGCAGTAACTGCATGGCGTTCTGCGTGGTCGCCGACCGCGATTCGTACTCAGCCTGCATAGAACCAGCGTATAGCGTTGAATCACCAACCGACTTGAAGTTCTTCTGCAGGGTGTCCAGGTTGGTCAGCAACGGCGCAATAGCACCCACCGACTCCTTGCCAAACAGGTTGGTTAACACCGCCGCCTGCTTGCTTTTCTCGACCTTGGACAGGGTCTTGAGCACCTTGTTGATCGTGCCTTCAGAGTCAGTTTGCATGCCTTTGGCGATTTCGTTGGCGTCCAGGCGCAGCGCCTTGTAGGCCTCTTGCTGCGACTTGGTGGCTGCCGTGCCAGCAGTCAGGGTCAGCATGAAGTTCTTGATGCCTGTAGCCGCCACGTCCTGGGCGATACCCACCCCGGCCAGTGCCGAGCCCATGGCCGCAATCTGCCCAGCGTTGACCCCGGCCACCTCACCCAGCGGGCCAATGGCCGTCAGGATCGCCGAGATTTGCCCGGTACTGGCCGCACCGGTGTTACCCAGGTAGTTGATCTTGTCGGCCAGCGCGACCACTTCCTGCTGGTTCATATGGAAGGCCGTTCGCCACTTGGCCATCATCGAGCCGGACTCTTCCGCCGTGGTGTCGAAGGCAACACCCATTTTCACCGCATCTTCAGCGAACTGCTTCAGGTCTTCCCGGGCGATGCCCGACTGACCACCCGCTGCGACAATCTGCGCGATGCCTTCGGCAGCCATCGGCAACCGCTCGGACATGCTCAGCACGTCCTCACCCATCTCCTTGAACTGGGCCGGCGTCTCAAAGTTGACCACCTTCTTGACGTCGGCCATCGCGCTTTCAAAGCCGATGGCAGCCTGAACCCCCATGACAAAAGGGGTCGCAATGGCGCCCCCTTGAATCGCATCCATGAAGGTGATTTTGCCGAGGCCCGAGCTATTCAACTGCTTGCGCAGAACGGCTGCGTTCTTGCGTACCCCACTCAACACCGGCGACAACTTGTCGACGCCAGTGATGAGCGCCTTTAGCTGGAACTTATCCGCCATTGCCGCCCCCTAACATCGCCTGGATTCGCCACGCGTTTTCTTCACTCTCAAACAACTGGTCTAACGGCCAGTTCATGACCTCGTTCGGGTTCACTTTCCAGAACCAGGCGAGGTCATAGACCAACTCTGTCAGGTGCTCGGGGCTTCGGAATCGGGGGCTTTCGTCGCCGGTGTAAGGAAAAAACCAATGACCATCCACACCAGCGTGTTCAGGTCGGACAAGTCCAACTGGTTAACGGAGCTGGGCGGAATGCCGGCACACACTGCGATGTACTTCGACGCGGCTTCAGTCTCGGCGACTGGGCGACTGTCTTCGCCCAAGACGTAGGGAAACACTTTGATGTTGCGAACTTCCTGAGGGGTTGGGCGACGCAGAGTCAGTTCGGTCAGTTGATCACCGTGAGCCTGAATCGGTACGGCCAACTTATGGGTAGTAGTGCTCATTACTGCCAGTCTCCAGAAATACCATCGAACTTGATCGCAACCTTTGCGTCATCAGCAGACACTTTCATTTCGTCCACCACATACGCACCCGACAGCACGTAACAACTGCCGTCCTTGAACTCGGCGGTGACCGTCATGTTGGTGCCGTTTTCCAACTTCGCCCGAGGAAAGTCAGGGGTTTTGACTGCATCGACCGACACATAGGGCGTCAGGTCTTCTTCCTTGAACACCCCCGTGGTAATCGTCTCGCGCTTGTACTTGGACAGCGGCACCTCAACACTGCCGGTAACCGTCAACTGCTCGCCGTCAACCTTGATGTAACAGGTGCCCGCGACTTTCTGACCCATAAAGGGATCTCCCATGAAAAAGCCCGCACAAGGCGGGCCGGGGTGGATGTGGAAGGGTTACGCCGCGTCTTCGTACTGCAGGCGGAACTGATAGAGCAGCGCAAACACGCGCAACTGATTGACCAGATCCGGCGGGAACAGCACGTTCAGGCGGTTCGGGTTGCTCGCATCACGCTCGACGATCAGCTGCGCCTTGAACAACTCGGTGTTCTCAACGATCCCGGCGCGCTCCAGCTCACGGTACGCCGCGATCAGTTCGCCACGGATCACCAGCGGCGTCACGATTGCCTGGCCAGCGCCGAAGTTGGTGCCATCGTTGGCCAGCTTGCAGCGCCCGTACTTGCTGGTAATCCGGCTGCGCAGGTAGCGGATAACGTGCGCCGACTGGTGCAGCGTTTCGCTGTCCAGATAGGAATCATCCGGCTGCCCGAAGGCGTTACGCTGGTAGGTCGTCACGGCGCGCTGAATGCGGTACTCGCCGCCATTGCTGGACGCCGTAGCGATGCCGCTTTTCAGCAGGGAATCCGACTCGGACAACATGAAACGGTCGCTCGCAGCAGCGGGAGCAATAGCCCCCAACACGCCGGTCTGCGTGGGCCGAGCTGGGTCCGCGCTGAGGAACACCGCCGTGCGTGCCCCCCACTGCGCCGCGACCTCCCAGACGGGCTGGGGCACGCCAGGTTCAAAGCCGTGAATCGTCATGTGCGGGTCATTGCGCAAACGCCCCGCCGCCACCAGTTGGCCAAGCGTACCGCGCTTGGCGCTGTACACATGGCCATAGAGCTGCTTGGCCCACGACCAGCGACCGGCGCTGTCATCCATGACTTCTTTCCAGTCATCGAGCGTAGCGCTGTCGGTCCAGGGCTGGGTGATGAACTCAAACTCTTCATCGCCCAGTGCTGCCAGCGCCATGGCCATGTCAGGCGAACCAGCACCGCCAGTCATGGCAGTGACTGCCAGCACCAGGCCTGCCGGTGTCACCTCGCCATTGACGCGACCCAGGCGATTCAGCTCGACTTGAATGTCGTTGCCGAGGTCACCCTTGAACTTTGCCGTCAGCGTCACGACAGCGCCTGCAGCCTGAGCAGTAACAGGCAGGTCAGTAGCGGCGTTGATGCTGGTCGCCAAGCCGGTGGCCACGGCCTCAGCCGACGCCGAGGCAACCACGGCAGAGCGCACACGCTGGCCAGCCACGTACAGGTTGATCACGCCTGCTGCTGTCACGTTGCCCGTTACGGTAACGCTGCAGGTCGCAGTCGCGCCAGTGTCGACCTTCAACGGCAGGCACCAGACCTCACCGGCGATGTCGATAGCGCGGTGCATTTGGTGCATTGCGGCCAGCATCGAGCCGGCGCCGCCGATGGCAATGGCTTCAGAGGTGCGCGACACCAGCACCAGGCTACCGATTTCGGCGGCATCGGCGTTGTCGTTGACCTGGCCAATGATCAGGCGGCGAAGTCCGGCACCGGCGCCGCTGTTCGCCATCGAGTTATCAACCTCGGCGTAGAACAGCGGGACACGAATATCAGACGGAATGTTGCTGAAACCGACGCTCATACCTTGGCCTCTTTCTTGGGCTTGGCTTCTACCACGTCACCCGCATTCAGGCGGCGCACCCAGTACGCATTACGGGGCACATAGGCGCCCTCTTCGGGCAGCAGTTCGCCGCCCTTCTCCGGCATCGGGTTGTCACGCCCCGCTACCGGCTTCAGGTAAATCTGAGTCATTGAGATAAGTCCTCTCGGGTTTTGATTTCGATACGCCCGTCAGGCCCCTCGGGGGCGACATTGCGGTCGACCACGGGGTCGATAAAGTCGAACGACGTGTCGACCCCTTCCAGCGGAGGAAGGCCCAGCAGCGTGTATGCCTGCCACGTTTCCGGGCTGGTACCAGACCCAATGGTGAGGTTGCCCAGCTGGAAGTCAGCAAAGAACCGGAACCGGTAAACCACCCGATCACGGTCGATCAGCAGCAAAGACCCGCCGTCATACAGCAGTTGCCCGTAATCCTTATCAGGCTCAAACCCAACCAGAGCACGCCAGAGACTGGCCCGAACCAAATGCAACTGGTCGGCAACCTGCTGCCCGCGCTCGTCGTAGTTCTTCAGTACGACGCACACATCAATGGCGTCCCTGACCTGCTGAACAATGACGTTCTGCTGCTCCGGCTCATCGGCCCCGTCACCGGTGGGGATCACATACGCTGCAGGCAGCTTCATCAGCGCACTGCCCTTTACCGGGTCCCAATCCAGACCGCCCGCCACCCGGTTTTCAAAAGACGGGCAGCGCTGTTTCAGTTGCTCGATCACTGGGGTGATTCGCATGCTTTCCTCTCGGGTACAAAAAAGCCCCATTACGGGGCTTGGGCGGCGCCTGGGGCGTCAGTTCAACAGCGCGTCGGCAAAGGTCTGCCGCAAGATGCGCTGGACGTCTGCCTTGGTGTCCGCCAAGCCATCGGTCATGTAGTTGTCTCGCGGTGTGATGCGCCACCCGTTTCCCTGCCGAGCAGCCACCAACGCCTGCCGCTGGCCACTGGCACGGCGATTACTCTTGCCACGCCCCTTGCCCGGGGCTAACGCCCGAGGCCTGGACCCAAGCCGCACCCCATAGTGCAGATACGCGGGATAGAACTCTTCCATGCTTTCGGTCTTGGTCGGTGCAACACGCACCAGAAAGCCAGAGCGCGACACCTTGTAGCTGATCGAATCGACCGTCGCGCCGGTTCGACTTTCTGGGTAGCCCGCCTGCCCGCCGCCAAGCGCCAGGTTCATCTGCGCGCGGCCAGTGACCAAGGCACCAACCTTGCGCATGCCTGCCCGAACCTTGCGCTTGTTGAAGGCTTCAAAGTCGAACTGTTCAAAGCCTTCGATATGCAGGTAGCCGTCAACGGAAACCGAATTGCTCATCGCTTCCCCCTTCGTTGGCAGGCGGACCATCTGGCCCCAGCTCCTCAACTTCGATCACCGACCAGATACTACGACCACGCATAGCGGTAGCCCGCTTGACGCGAAACACACGACCGCGGTCAACAAACTCGTGCGACGTATCCAGCCCACTGACGAACTTGCAGTAGAGCCGGTGGGTAATCACATTCCCGGTCTGTTGCGCACCGGTGTAAATGGCAGTTCCCAAGGGCTCGACCTTTACCCACCGGTTGGCTACTGGGGTGAACTCCGGTTTAATTCCGACACCCACTGACTTATCGATTCGGATACGCACTGCCATACGGTGGCTCAGCTCGCCCGTTTCTGGCTCTCTCATAAGCTGAACCATCGATAGGGGCCAACCAGCGAATCGAACGCCAGAGGCAAAGCCTTAGAGCCCCCAGCGGTCGCTTCGGTGACTGGCTCTCGGTTGCGGTACCAATGCGCTACCAACATCAGCATGGCAAGGCGCACGTCATCCGTTACGGGCAACGCATTCTCGGACGCATTTTCGGGAAGCAGGCCGCGCAAGTAGTCCTCATCACCACCAGCATCAGGCGGCGCATCAAGCGGAAGCACCACCAGAAACAGTCGCCGCCCGGTCGCAGTCTCAACCTTGCGCCGTGCAGCACGCCCGTAGGCCTGCAGTAGCGCGTCTTCCTCGGTTTCGTCCAGCTCAAGGCGGCAATGCGCCTTGATTTCTTCAAGAGTCAGCATGGCCACACAGGGACCGCTTGCGCGGCCCCGCCTCCAGGCTTAGGCGGTTTTGCCTACCAGCGCCTTGATGGCGGCAGTGTCCTGCAGGACCAGGCCGAAGCGCACGAACGCCAGGAAACCGACTTGGCCATACTCCGCGTAACGCTCCACCAAACGCTTGAGGGTCAGGCTGCGCACCGCACGCAACACTACTTCGTTCCAATCGCCGGCGTACGCAAATTTCTTGCCGACGCCAATATCAGCAATGGCCTGATCGATCACGTACTGATGCTTCAGGATAGTGGCCGGGCGATCATCAGCGATGCCCGGTAGCCACAGCGGACGATTGTTGGCGTCGACCATTTCTTCCAGAACTTGCGACGTCTTGTCATTGAAGGCCAGACGGAAATTAGGCGCTGCACGATAAGCAGGGTCAACCGAGTGAATCAGACTGTTGAGTTCCTGCCAGGTGAAGGTGGTCGCCTTGGCCGTCATTGCGCCTTGGGAAACAGAGACCTCAAGCCCTTTCGGTTGTGCCGGCGCGTCTGCAGTTTCACCAGCACCGGTGCCCTGAACAATCAGACGGTTTCGGGTGCGGGCAACACGCTTGCTGATCCGCCCCGTCAAGAACGCTTCCATATCAATGCCGGAGTCTTGCAGCAGTTGCTCGGAGACGCGAATGATCTTCGAGCTGATAGTGTGCGAACCGAGGGTGCCGGTACCAAACTCAACATCCTTTTCCCCGGTCGCTTTGTTCTCGCCGATCAGCTCGCCTTCTTCCTCGCCGCCGTTACTCACCGCCCACGCAATAGGTGCGCCGTTATCGGTCTGCAGCAGCTGACACACCGAAGCAATACCGCCGTAGCTAACCAGCGCTTCGATCACCTTGGCCTGCAGTGTAGTCGGCACGGTGAAGCCGCCCGCCTCGGCGGGGTTGGTGCCCTGGGCACGCATTTCAGCCAACAGAGAGCGCTGTTCAGCGGTCAGGCCTTCCATACCGCGCCGCGCCCAGGCGTCCCACGCCGAGCGACGCTCGGCCTCAGGGCCTTCCTGCTGCTCGCCGGGACGGTTGCCATTGCCGGCCTGGCGGGCGCGCTCTTCGACAAAGCCCTGATCGTTGTCGCGCAACTCTTCCTCGCGCTCAATCTTTTCCTTGATGCCCTTCAGCTCGGCGCGGATGGCTTCCCACTTGGCGCGAACCTCGCCAGTCCAGGCATCATCACCGGTGCTTTCGTGCAAGCTGCGCATTTCGGCCGACTTCTGTGCGTACAGTTCTTTCAGTTGTTGCAGCGTCATAAATCCCCCTGGGGTTCAAAGTTCGTTCAGATCAAGCAGGCGCTCACGGGCTTCACGCTCAAACTGAGCGCGCCCCTCAAGGCCCTCTTTTTGCGCCTGCTTCCAGGCATCCATAGAGCGCTGGGCAGCGCTTGAATCGGGGTAGGCCGGAAAGGACACCGGCCCCACGTCGCGCAGCTCGGCAATCTTGTAGATCGTCCGCACCACTACGCCGTCTTCTTCGTGCCAGGTGTCGCCACCAGGGGCCACACGCATGGCAAAGCTGCTGCCGCTCATGTCGCCGCGCTTCAACGGCTCGACAACGAGGTCACGAATGGTCCGCGTGTTCGGCGTGTCGATTTCGTAGGCCAGGCCGCGCTGATCGACCGACAGTCGAAGCGTGCCGCTGACAGTGCGGCCCAACAGATAGTTGGGGTCGTGGTTGAACAGGCCGCGCACGTCCTGGGCTAGCACCTCGTCGAAAGCACCTGGCGCGATGATCTCGACAAAAAAGCCGCCCAGCAGATCACTGCGCTGATTGAAAACAGCGCCATAGCCGGCGATACGCGGCGGCTGATCCTGGGCGCCATCGCCTGTCGGCTGGACAGCGCGAAGCTCGCATAGCTGCGCGGGCAGCATGCGTTTTTCAAAGTCACTCATGAGGTTATTCCTTCGGCGTTACGGGTAACGGCAGGCCGTCAGCGCCAAGCAACTGCGTGTTGACGTTGATCAACATCGAGTCGAGGCCGGTAAGTGGGTTCAGGTCTTCCAGCACGCGCACTTCGTTGCGGTTCATCCAGCCGTCTTGAATGGCAATGCGGTAGAACTCGGCGCGCTCTTTCGGGGTGCCGCGCAACAGGCCGGCCAAGTTGAACTTGACGTAGTAGCCGGCCATGCGCTCGGCCCGGGTGAAAACCCGGCGGTTCAGCTCTTCTTCCCAGTTCTTTACCCAGGGCATCACCGAATGCCGCACGAACTGGATGGCCTGTTCGCTGATGTTGGAGAACGTCGCCTTTTCAAGGTCATTGATCATGTGCGACGGCACGTTGAAGATGCTGGCAATCTCGCTGCGGGTCAGCTTGCGCGTCTCCAGAAACTGCGCATCCTCGGGCGCGATGGTCAGGGCCCTATAATCCAAGTCCGCGGGCAACATCAGGGTCTTGTTTTTGGAGCCCGCAAGAGTGGACACAGCGCCGTTCCAGACCTTCTTAAGACGTTGCCAGGAATCTTCACCTAGTTTCCCGTCCTTCACCGTGACCAGCCCCGTAGGGCGGCCGCCACCTTCGAAAAACTCCTTTCCGTAGCGCACGGTGGCCATGCCAAGGGCGATAGTGTCGGCGTTCTGTCGAATCGGGCTGGTACCCATTCGCCGCCCCGTACCAATGGCGCGCAGGTGCACCATGTCTTCGGGCGACACCGCCAGCGGCTGGCCGTCTTCATCCTGGGTCGCATAGACCCAGCGATTGCCGTTTTTCACCAGATCAGTGACTTGGGGCTCGCACATTTCCAGCGTCTGCAGCTCTCCCCGACGGCCGCGCACCAGGCGAGTAAAACCGTTGCCCCAGCCCAAGGTGTGGGCCTGCTTGGTTTCCCGCCAGCGGTAAGAGGTCTGCCACTGGTTGGGCTCATCGTGCAGCAGGTAGTGCGCCGGGTGGTCGGTGGCCGGAACAATGCGGCCATCGACCTTTCGCAGCACGTTCAGCGGTAGCTGCGCCATCGTGCTCGACAGCACGTAGATACACGCATAGACCGCCGTCAGTTTCTGCGCCATTGCCGGGCTGACCGTGATGCCGTTGACCGCCCCCAGATACTCGGCAAGCTCCTGGCTGTTCATCGACGTATTCGGATTTTCCAGGCTGCTGCGCTGCTCATACATCGCCCCGAAAATCATCGTTTCACCATCTTGATGGCAGCGCCCACCAACAGGGTGCCGCCGACAATCAACGCCACACCTAGGCCGAACTGGATGTAAAGCCCAGTGACAAGCAGGCAATAGCCGGCCGTCCCGAGCCCTTCAGGAAGCCACTTTTTCATAGGGTTCTCACATCGCTAAGAAGTCGTCATCCGACAGGGTTTCAAGCAGCGACGGTGCCACGCCCTCGGCCAATATGGCCCGGCTCATGGCCATTAAAATGGCGACCATGCCGTCGATCTTTTTGGGGCTGCTTTCCTTGGTCGGCGTGATGCAGCCTTTGTACTCATGGGCCACCACGTTGCTTGCCATCCAGGCCAGCAACGGGTCACCGTTATGGCGAACCCGCCCCGAAACAAGCGCCGCCTCAAGCTCGCGCATGGCCAGGTTCATAGTTTGGATTCCACCACCGACCTCGACCACTTCGGCGCCGTCCTTCTGCAGCTGGTGCGCCAACTGCGTAGCGCGCCACTTGTCATAGGCGACTTCCTCGACCTGATGCGCGCCGCCAATGTCCTTCACGTCCTCGCGGATCACGTCAAAATCCAGTTCCTCGCCGTCGGTCGTGATCAGGTGCCCCTCAATCACCCAACGTTCATAGGCCTCTTGGTTCGGACCATCACTCTGCACTGCGCCCTCGGGCAGATAGTGACGATTGAAGAACGACCACAGATCGCGGCCGTCTTCGTCCTTCTCGCGGAACACCAGGGCGACGTCCGCAATGTCACACTTGCTGGCTAGGTCAACGCCCAGGTAACAAGAACGCCCCTTGAAGTCATCCAAGGACAAGCCCGGGACGGCTGCGCGGTCCCAATCCAGCTGGTTAAGCCATGCCATTTTCGCGTTCACCCATAGATTGCAATGCTTGGTTTTGAATGCGTTCTGCCGTGACGGGTAACGCACCGCATCCGCCAAGCTTCGCTGCAGGTTGTCCGGAAAGATCGAAACGCCGTAGTTCGGGTTAGCCTTCTTCAAGGCCTGCAGCGAACGCCAGTCGTCTTGCTCGTCGAGCGTGTAGATAAGGCCGAAAATTTCGTCATTGGCTACGGTCTTATCGAGCATCGCGCACACCTGTTTGCGCTTCTCGTAGCACGGCCCGGCGATGTTCGAGCCGGCGGTGGTGATGGTAAAAATCAGCGGCTGTTCACGGGCCCCCATGCCGGTCAGCATGGTTTCGTAGAGGTCGTCGCTGTCGTGTTCGTGGTACTCGTCCACCAGCGAACAGCTCGGCGACGAACCGTCGCCCGGGTCACCAATGATCGGTTCCAGACGGCTGCCGTCTTCGGGAATGGCCAGGCTGCGCGCATTGATTTCAACGCCTGCAGCCTCCATCAGGTCCGGCGTCCTGATCATCATCAGGCGCGCCGGCCGGAATACTTCCCAAGCCTGTTTCTCGGTGGTCGCACCGCAATAAACCTCAGCGCCAAACTCACCGTCAGCGCACAGCATGTACAGCGCGACACCTGCAGCAATAACGCTCTTGCCGTTCTTCCTGGGGATCTCGCAATACACCTCGCGGAACCGGCGCAGGCCAGTCTTCTTGCTGACCCAGCCGAACACACAACAGAAAATGAATTTCTGCCAAGGCTCCAACTTGAGCAACCGACGCTCGCGAGCCCATTTGCCTTTGGTGTGCGGCAACAGCTCAACAAAGGCACACACCCTTTCAGCCTCGGGCTTGCTGAACTTCCACTTAAAGCCCTTGCTCTTGCTGGCCTCCAAGTCGTCCAAGTGACGCTGACAGGCCAGGCGCACCCACTTGCACGCCTCGACCTTTCCGGCCACCACGTCACGGGCGTACTTGTTCGCCTGATTAACGCTGAAATTGGCCATTGATCAGCTCCCGCGCTTGCCTCCGAGCAACGCGGAAAAGGCATTTGATTTCTTGGACTTGGGCACCACCAGGCGCGCCCGGCTGGCTGGATCCAGGCCGAGGGCGGCACCGTAGCTGGTCATTTGTCGCATTGCCTCGTTGGCCACGGTGCATGCGGGGTTCTTCACACGGCCCATAGCCGTTTTGATCGTAATGCCGTTACGCATAACGTCCTCCTCGGCTTCACGCCACCGGCTGTAAGCCAGACAAAAACCCTCAAGCACATGCAGGTCGGTGAGGGTCAGTACCTTGGCGCCGATCAGTTCAGGCGCGAGCTTGTCCCACATGACGCCAGCATGCTGGCTCATCCAGTCCGGCGCCGGCGGCGCAATGAGCAACGTCGAGTAGTCCGGCTCGGACTCGTTCAGCTTGCGCTTCCCCGGGTTGCCAGCCGCTCGCTTTTGCGCTGTCGGCTTTGGTTTTCGGCCGCCGCCTGGGGCTCGACTTGCCATGCACTCCCTCGTCGTAGTCGGTCGGCAACCCCATCGCCCGGGGTAACCCTAATTTTTTTATTTCGCGGTCGCGTGGAAAAGGCTGGGCGATCGGTGGTGATAGGCGAAAGCTGTAGAGATTTTCCCCGCCCCCCCTACTTGGTGATTTTTCGACCAATTTTCGCCACTTGATCGCCTCACGTTCGCCGGCGAGCCTCTTGCGCTTCCCGCTGCGTTTTCGCCTTGTGGCAGTCCTCGTTTATGGCTGCCAGATTGCTGGAATCGTCCGTTCCGCCTAGGTGTTTGGGCACAACGTGGTCAACTTCTGACGCAGGAAGGCACCGACCTTTGCAGTCAGAGCACTGACACAGGTAGCGATCACGCTTGAGCACGGCGGCGCGCTTCTTGCGCCATTCCCAGCCATACCCACGCTGCTCGGCGGTACCACGCGCCGGGTTACTCCAGCCAATGGCCAGATGCGCATGAGCATCGCAGTAGCCGCTACTGGCCTGCGTCTTTCCCGGGCACATCGGAGCGCGGCAAGGCCGCTTAGCCTTTGGCGGCATAAGCTCACCCCTGCGCCTTGCGAGAGAGGAACAGATCGGAGTAGCTGCGGAGCTTCTCCACCCCCATGAAGCCGACCATGCCGCCGGCGAAGGTGGCCATACCCTGTGGAAGGCCCATCCATTCGAGCAGCGGCACCAGGGCCAGGGTGATGAGGCCGCACAAGGCGCCCTCCAAGAACATTTGCCGGCGGGTGCCGCCGCCATACACCACGCGGAGGACGGCGATCGCGACGGACAGGCCAGCGGCATACAGCTGGGGTTGATGGGCAAGCACCCAGGCAATCAGGGCGGCCCACAGGCCTGGATCTTTCTCTGGCATATGGGCCATCTCGGTTCCTCCCGTTGCGGGGAGCGCAAAAAGAAACCCGCTCAAGGCGGGTCATGGTGTGGCTCACGATCGGTGCAGCATCCCGCCAGGCTTGAGTACGTCACGGATGACCTGGCGGACGGTGTTGGCCAGGCTGTCGTCGGCGCCGAAGCGCTCAGCGTTCACCAGCAGCTGATCGGTCAGCTTGGCGTCACTGATCAAGCCAGTCATGACCCTCAGGCCAATGCCCAGCGTGGCGGTCTTCAACGACAGCCCATCAATGAAGACCTGGTCGCCCTGTACTACAAACGGACGCTCAGTTGGCCCATCTTCATCCTTCCAGCAGCCCAGCCGGGCAAGGAAATCCCTGGCACATAGTCTCTGGTCTCAAGTCCACGAATTTCCAAGGCGTGCCCCTTAAGCGAAAACGGCCCGCAGGGAATGGCGATACGAAGCGAAATTGACCAATGTCCATAGTGATGGCAATTTGTAGTGTTTCCCAAGGCATGTCCGCCTTAGGCGTTGAGCTCACAGGTTGAGGTTATGAGTTCGCAAGCAGATATTGTCCTTTTCGCATCAACTAAGCTTGAGTCGCTGCTGGCGTCGCTAGGCGCTCATGGTCGAGGGCTAAACACGATGTGCTCCTCTCTAGAGCACTTATTGCCAGCGGACATAGTTTGGTCAGTCCGATTCGTTGCTCGCATTCGCAACAGGCTCGTTCATGAACACGAAGTCAAGATATCCGACATCGGCACTTTTCAGTACCAAGCGAGTTCAGCAATCGACTATTTAGAAAAATTGCTGGTATCCATAGAGGAGGCCGAGGAGCCAGTTCGCACGGGGATCACGGTAACAATTCCAGATAAGATTTTTCACCGTGTCCCTATTGAAGAACTGGAATGGTGCTCAGCGCAGGATTTAAGTTTCCCACTGGAAAAATCGAAGAGCTGAAAGAGAAAACCCGGCGCAATGGCCGGGTTCGTCTGTGTCACGTTGCTTGCAAGCTGGACACGCTGCTATAAAAACAGGTGTTTATCCGCCCGCATAGAGTTTTTTACGCAGCCTCTCGAATTTCCTCGAGAGCGCAGTCGATCCATGCCACCCCAGCCTTGATGATCTCCCTTGCCTTGCGCTCGGACATACCCGCCTCGCGACCGACTCGCATAGCCGGATGCTTGTAGCCGTAGTATGCCCACACGAAGTCACCCATCTGCTGGTTACGCTTAACCAGCCTGGCCACGGCGCGGTCCACCACCAAGGCCAGATCGTCTGTGATCACATGCTGTCGTGCGCCGCCCACGGATGGGACGTTGTCCCGCATGAGCGCGTAGAGCGGCGACACATAGCGCGGCACGCCCATCTCACACATACGCCAGAACCCCCACTGCTCGAGCATGTACTCGGTATCGCCCAGCGCCTTGTCCACGTAGGTTCGTTTCTTCATGCAGCCCTCCGCGGGGTCGGATCTTGATCTAGGCCGAACAGCTCTCGCAGCAGCTTGTCAGCATGTTTGTTCTTGGCGTTGCCTTCGGCGATCCAGCTCTTCGCGAACTGCTCGAAGCCGATACTCGCCCTGGAGCCGTGCCAGTCAGCAACAATGTCCATCAGCGCTGCTGAAGCGATCCGGCCATTGGTCTGCTCAAGCAGCATGCGGTTTCCGACCTTGAGGAACTTGCGCTCTACCTCTGTCAGGTTCTTGCGCGGCAGGGCCGCAGTTACGTTACCCATGGGTCATGCCTCCCTTGTAGCGACTGGCATAGCTGCTCCGGCCCATCTCGACCTCATCGTTAGATGGTTCTCGATTGCCAGCAAAATTGACGAAACGGGCGTACTGACCTTGGCGCTGTATAGTGGATCCACCTTTTGAGACAGTGACTACGGGGTAGTTTAAGCTGTCGTCCTCGAAAGGATGACAGCAAATGG
>NZ_MBPN01000287.1 GCF_001695625.1 Pseudomonas defluvii | reverse complement strand
ATAATGAATCTAGGCAAAAATATAAAATAGACCAGCGTGCCCCACACCCTAGAGCCGTAACTCAAAAAAGAAAAGAACTTACTTATATAGAAAGTTCCCACCCCGAGCAAAACGACGCCTAAATACCCGAGATAGTACCAAGCCTCTGCAATAGCGGATGAGCCGAATGTCGTCCCGGTACGCTCATACAATTCAGGTTCGAAGTACTGAGTAAGCGCTGGGCCAAACGAGGTGTATGGAACAGAAAACTCAATACCTAGTACGCGCTCAAGGAATACCGAAAGTACTTGCAGCGGCTTAAAAAATGGCGAAATATTGAAATCACCAGACTCTACAATAATTGCCGCCTTTAACGTATCAACAGTAAACCCAAGAACCTTGATCAGATCATAGTAACCCTTACCAAGATCAAACTGAGAAAAAGCAGAGTAGCCTACCACCCTCAAATCCTGAGTAAGCATCAATAATGGCGGGGCACATACCATCATAACCAATAAGGAGGAGACCAATCTTACACGCCAGTGTGGATAAAAATAGAGCACACCAAAAAAAGCAAGCGTAGCACCAGGCATCCGCACCCCTGTAAACATTGAGGTTAACGCATATACCATCAATGCCACAAAGCAAATTCTACTTTTTGCATACAACCCGAGAGAAACAAGAACCATAAAAAAAATTTCAAAAAGAAGAACTGGCAAGCTCTTCTTAACGGCAAGCTCTCCTTTTTGAAACGCAACGTAACCTTGACTATAGATCGCATCCATCTCGATCAAATTAAATGAGACCACAACTAAAAAAGACAAGCAGAGAAAACAATAGAACAAGGACTGACGCTTTATCCCTCGAGAAAAATCAGGCACCTCTGAAACCGGGCCACCCAATGTAGCGGTAAATAGAAATGTCGACAGAAATAAAAAAATCACCTTGACCAAGGTTACCGTATCTTCGGGCGCCAACAGAATTGACCCTAAAATAGTACCGTGCTCTAAATA
>NZ_MBPN01000286.1 GCF_001695625.1 Pseudomonas defluvii | reverse complement strand
CCGTCGTCACCGTGTGCTTGAAGTGATGTCGCCACAGGTTTATTCCCAGTGCCCCTGAGCGATCCAGGGATGAGCCTCGGGTCAGGTCGGTAATCAATGTCGGTTGCAGCCCCGCATCGAATAGCACAAAGCCCGCCGCCAGCACGCAGGTGTCCGTCTGGATGCCGCATACCAGGACACGGTCCGGTTTCAATTGCTTGAGGTGGTTGAGGGTCTCGCTGGAGAGGCAATAACCGTACTTGGCGAACACCCTGTCGGCCGCGATCAGGCAGCGCTCGTTTTTGGCAGGATGCCAGCCAAGTTGGCGTTGGAACGGGGTGTGGTGCTCGTCGTGACGCTCTACTGTGGCGACTGACGGCATGCGCCCGAGGAGTGTGTTGATGCCTTCGACCAGCCACTGGGGTGGGTTGAAGGAAGGTTGTACGTCAATGATCAACAGTACCTGGTGCATAGCCGTCCTCTCGATGGGAATGCTGGTCGATTGTAACTGCCGTTGCCTTGCAGGTGCTAAAATCCGCCGCTGGAATTCAGGAGATAGGCGCGTGCGCAAAGTGGCGGTGGTAATGGCGATGCTGGCGTTGGCTGGCTGTGAGAATGATGTAGAGCGCGCTCACAACAAGGTCGCCGAGCATTTGCAAAACCCGAAAACGGCCAAGTTCGCCAATGTTCGTATTAATGAGCAAGGGGATATTTGCGGTCAGGTTCGCGGCAAGGATGCGGCGGGCGTGGTGGAAGCCTATCGCAGCTACGTGGCGATCAAGCAGGGTGCCGAGTACGAAGTGATCATCGATCAGGACGGTAACAACCTGCGCCTGCGCGAGATCTGCGGCGGCGCCGACCTGCAGCGCAAGGCTGAAGCGCTGGCCGACCAGCCGGCTGCTCAGGGCTGGGATGTCGAAATCATTCAGGGGGCGAACATGGGCGCGCTGACGGATATGACCGCGCGGCTGATCGAGCGTGGCATCCCGTCGTCGGTGGTTTACCGCGAGGGCA
>NZ_MBPN01000285.1 GCF_001695625.1 Pseudomonas defluvii | reverse complement strand
TTACCCTTAAAAGGCTTTAAAAGGCCTTTTAGAGAGGCCGCGTGTTCCAGCTTCACGAAGGCAGCCTGTTGCAGGCCCTGGAAGTAGCGGGGTTCGCGGTTCGGATCGCTCATGCCTGCTCGCCCTTGATCTCGCCGACGCCGACCTCGGGCACCGCGCCGGTGGCGGCCTCGTCGTTGGGGGCAGGCGCTGCAGCAGGACTCTCGACACGCTGTTGCAGGCCACGGCGCACGATGGGCGGCGCGAACTTCGAGCGGTGCGTGCCTTCCAGCACGTCCTGCGGCAGTTCGCCGAATTTCTCCAGCGCCGCCCGTGCTGCGGCGTTCTTTGACACGAAGTCGTCGCGCGTACAGCCCGAATAGCGGTATTGCTGGGCCAGCGAGAACAGGCTGCGCAGTGCATGGGCGCCCTCGTTGAGCCAGCGCTCCAAGGTGCTGCGGTCGATGAGCGCCGTGTGATGGGCGAGGATCAGTTTGCGGGCGATGTCGTCGTAGTCGGCCAGCAGATAGACGGCGGCAAAGCCGAGCTGCGCATTGACGAACAGCGGCAACTTGACGGGTTGCACGTTGAGGTTCTCGCCCAGGCTGAGTGCCGGCGGTACGCTTGCCAGCGCCTGATCCACCTGCTCGCGCAGCGCTTGCAGCGTGGTCTTGGTCTGGTCGAGCTTGACCTCGATGCGCAGCATCCACCAATCCGAGTACGGGTCGTCCTGCTCCGAACCGCGCCGCATCTTGTTCATTTGGGCGATGTAGCCGTTCAGGCCGACGATGCCCGGTCGCCCCTCGGCGGCGGCACGGCCATGCCAGATGCGCGAAGCGTGGTGGGTGTGAAGCGTCAGCGACATCGCGCTGCGCAGGGAGCCGAGATTCAGTTGCAGAGATTCATTGGTTGCCATGGTGTCCGCTCGTTGTGGGGAAAGGAGCGGTCAGCTTCGGCAGGAAGCGGAAGGCCGTCAGTCAACAAACCGAAACCTGCCAGACCCCGGTTCAGCGCGTGGTGGCCGCCTGCGGCGCGAGCTATCCCCAGGGGATAGCTCCA
>NZ_MBPN01000284.1 GCF_001695625.1 Pseudomonas defluvii | reverse complement strand
TACCCTTAAAAGGCTTTAAAAGGCCTTTTAGATAGGCCGCGTGTTCCAGCCGCATGAAGGCACCCTGTTGCAGGCCTCGGAAGTAGCGGGTCGGTGGGTTCGGATCGCTCATGCCGGCTCGTCCTCGCCGGCTGCGGCTTCGGGCGACTCTGCGGTGGTGGTTTCATCGCCGAGCAGTGATGCTTCGGCAGGACCGTCGCCGCGCTGCTTCAGGCCACGGCGCACGATGGGCGGCGCAAACTTCGACCGGCGCGTGCCTTCCAGCACGTCCTGCGGCAGTTCGCCATACTTCTCCAGCGCTGCCCGCGCTGCGGCATTCTTCGACGCGAAGTCATCGCGTGTGCAGCCCGAATAGCGATACTGCTGGGCCAGCGAGAACAGGCTGCGCAATGAATGTGCGCCCTCGTTGAGCCAGCGTTCCAAGGTGCTGCGGTCAATGAGCGCGGTGTGATGGGCGAGGATCAGCTTGCGGGCGATGTCGTCGTAGTCGGCCAGGAGATAGACCGCGGCAAAGCCGAGCTGCGCGTTGACGAAGAGCGGGAGCTTGACCGGCTGCACGTTGAGGTTTTCGCCCAGGCTGAGCGCCGGCGGCACACTCGCCAGCGCCTGGTCCACCTGCTCGCGCAGCGATTGCAGCGTGACCTTGGTGTGGTCGAGCTTGTCCTCGATGCGCAGCATCCACCAGTCCGAGTACGGATCGTCTTGTTCTGAGCCCCGCCGCATCTTGTTCATCTGAGCGATATAGCCATTCAGGCCGACGATGCCCGGTCGCCCCTCGGCGGCGGCGCGGCCATGCCAGATGCGGGAAGCGTGATGGGTGTGCAGGGTCAGCGACATCGCACTGCGCAGGGAGCCGAGATTCAGTTGCAGAGGTTCATTGGTTGCCATGGTGTCTGCTCGTTGTTGGAAAAGGAGCGGCCAGCTTCGACAGGAAGCGGAAGGCAGTCAGTCAAGAATCCGAATCCCGGCGGGCCCCGGTTTAGGGCGTGGCGGTTGCATGCGGCGCGAGCTATCCCCAGGGGATAGCTCCATGGAGCGCTAACGAACGCTGCA
>NZ_MBPN01000283.1 GCF_001695625.1 Pseudomonas defluvii | reverse complement strand
CCTGAATTCATAGAATAAGCGCAACGCTTGAAACGAGAGGCAGAGAGCCAGCCACCGGTAGAATCCAGGCTCTCACACCGAAGGATTCAAGCGCAGATGACTACGCATTACCGGCAGCTGACTCAGGGACAACGTTACCAGATTGAGGCTGGCTTGAGCGCCGCAGAGAGCCAGGCGAGCATTGCAAAGCGGGTCGGCGTGCATCCCTCGACGATCAGTCGCGAGGTTCGCCGCAACAGCACCCAGAATATCTACAAGGCTGTTTCTGCGGCCCATGAAAGTGATGCTCGTCGAGCGGGTGCGCGCAAGTTTTGCAAGCCGGCGACATGGCTCAGCCATCATCTCCCGGTGTGGCTCAAGCATGGCATGAGTCCGGAGCAGATCGCCCAGCGGTTGAAGCAGGAGCAGCCAAGCCGGGCGGTCAGCCATGAGTGGATTTATCGGTTCATTGCCGCCGAACAGCGCGCCGGTGGTGAGCTTTATACCTATCTGCGACATCGCCGAAAGCGCTACCGGAAACGCTATGGAAGCCACGATCGGCGCGGGCAGCTGCGTAATCGCGTGTCAATCAGTGAACGCCCAGCCGAGGTCGAAAGCCGCGAGCGCCTGGGGGACTGGGAGGGCGATACGGTACATGGACTGGGCGGTAACCTGGTGACCCTGGTTGATCGCAAAAGCGGCTATCTGAGCGCCTATCCGGTCAAGCGCAGAACGCGCCGGCAGGTAACGCGGGCGATCAATCTGATGCTTCAGGGCCATGCCGCTCACACGCTGACGCTGGATAACGGAAGGGAGTTTGCCGGGCATGAACGCATCGCGCTACGGAGCCAGTGCCAGGTCTTTTTTGCAGACCCCTATTCATCCTGGCAACGTGGCACCAATGAAAACACCAACGGTCTGCTCCGCCAGTATTTCCCCAAGGGCAGCGACTTCAGCAAGCTGACCGTCGAAGCCGTCAATCGGACAGTAGCGAGGATCAATCTACGCCCGCGCAAGCGCTTGGGCTGGAAGACGCCGTACGAAGTGCATACAGGGGTGAGCGTTGCACTTATGTGTTGAATTCAGG
>NZ_MBPN01000282.1 GCF_001695625.1 Pseudomonas defluvii | reverse complement strand
CCGGCTACCTGTGGGGCGGACTGGCTGTGCTGACTTGCCCCTGCCACCTGCCCATCCTCGCTGTCGTGCTGGCCGGCACAACCGCCGGTGCTTTCCTCGGCGAGCATTGGGTCATCGCGGCGCTCGGTTTGACCGGCCTGTTCCTTCTGTCCCTGTCGCGGGCGTTGCGGGCATTCAGGGAAAGAGAATGAGCGCTTTCCGGCCGGATGGATGGACGACGCCGGAACTGGCCCAAGCGGTCGAGCGCGGGCAGCTTGAACTGCACTACCAGCCCGTCGTCGATCTGCGCAGTGGTGGGATTGTCGGCGCGGAAGCCCTGTTGCGCTGGCGTCATCCGACGCTTGGACTATTGCCACCGGGCCAGTTCCTGCCCGTGGTCGAATCGTCCGGCCTGATGCCTGAAATCGGCGCTTGGGTGCTGGGCGAAGCCTGCCGCCAGATGCGTGACTGGCGAATGCTGGCATGGCGACCGTTCCGGCTGGCCGTCAATGTTTCGGCGAGCCAAGTGGGACCGGACTTCGACGGGTGGGTAAAGGGCGTGCTGGCTGATGCCGAGTTGCCCGCCGAGTATCTCGAAATCGAGCTGACCGAATCGGTCGCGTTTGGTGATCCGGCGATCTTCCCCGCCCTGGACGCCTTGCGGCAGATCGGTGTGCGCTTCGCCGCCGATGACTTCGGGACGGGGTATTCCTGTCTGCAACATCTGAAGTGCTGCCCAATCAGCACGCTCAAGATCGACCAATCGTTTGTCGCCGGGCTCGCCAACGACCGCCGCGACCAAACCATCGTGCACACCGTGATTCAGCTTGCGCACGGGCTGGGCATGGATGTGGTGGCTGAAGGCGTGGAAACATCGGCGAGTCTTGATCTATTGCGACAAGCGGACTGCGACACAGGACAAGGCTTCCTGTTCGCGAAGCCAATGCCGGCGGCGGCATTCGCCGTCTTCGTCAGTCAATGGAGGGGTGCCACCATGAATGCAAGTGACTCTGTCATTTTCAGAAGACGACTGCACCAGTTGATTGGGCGTAATGGCTGTTGTGCAGCCAGCTCCTGACAGTTCAATA
>NZ_MBPN01000281.1 GCF_001695625.1 Pseudomonas defluvii | reverse complement strand
TATTGAACTGTCAGGAGCTGGCTGCACAACAGCCATTACGCCCAATCAACTGGTGCAGTCGTCTTCTGAAAATGACATTTGGTATCTCTCATAAACGGATGTTTTTGAGAGAACTATCTTCGGCCTTCACACGCACGAAAGGCGGCGAAGCTCCGCCGTTAATCCGTCCGCCGGAGATCTCGCCCAGGCAGGCTGAAGGCCGAGCAAGCCTGACAGGCCCGAAAAGCCCGGCACGGGCGTCGGCGGCGATGACGGCGGCGGCATTATCCAGGGTTGATGATGGAAGTGGAGGATATCGACAACCTCTCGCGCAACCAAGACATCGCGGTCGGACTGCAAGTGATCTTGAAGCCACGGGCCCGTCCCACCCCGACATGGACCTCGATGCCCGAACGGACGTTAGATTTCGAGTTCTAGGCGTTCTGCGATGAAGGTTGGATCCCAGCCGGGATTGAAAGTGTCGACGTGGGTGAATCCGAGCCGCTCGTATAGGCCACGCAGGTTCGGGTGGCAGTCGAGCCGCAGCTTGGCGCACCCCTGCGTTCGCGCGGCATGGCGGCAAGCCTCGATCAGCGCGGAGCTGACACCCCGGCCCGCATGTGTCCGTCGCACCGCGAGCTTGTGCAGATATGCGGCCTCCCCCTTGAGGGCGTCGGGCCAGAACTCGGGATCCTCGGCCGACAAGGTGCAACAGCCGACGATGCCGTCGCTGCAACTCGCGACTAGGAGCTCGGATCTCAGGACGAAGGTCTCCGCGAATGTCCGGTCGATCCGCGCGACGTCCCAGGCGGGCGTTCCCTTGGCGGACATCCACGCCGCAGCGTCGTGCATCAGCCGCACAACCTCGTCGATATCACCCGAGCAGGCGACCCGAACGTTCGGAGGCTCCTCGCTGTCCATTCGCTCCCCTGGCGCGGTATGAACCGCCGCCTCATAGTGCAGTTTGATCCTGACGAGCCCAGCATGTCTGCGCCCACCTTCGCGGAACCTGACCAGGGTCCGCTAGCGGGCGGCCGGAAGGTGAATGCTAGGCATGATCTAACCCTCGGTCTCTGGCGTCGCGACTGCGAAATTTCGCGA
>NZ_MBPN01000280.1 GCF_001695625.1 Pseudomonas defluvii | reverse complement strand
TTCCGGCCGCAGCTGGTTCTCGAGAAACTCATCGCCCAGCCCTTGATCGACCAGCAACGGCAAGCGCTCTTGCGCAGTACGGATCAGTTCAACCGTGTCATAGCGCTTCCAGGCATCCTGGTTGTGCTCGCCCAGGTAAGCCGCCAGAGCCTTCTGCCCCCAGGGCACTTGCGTGGGGGCGACGATCGGCGAGAATGCCGACACACTCGCATAACGACCTGGGTTGCGCAGTGCAATGACCAGGGCACCGTGTCCACCCATGGAGTGCCCGCTGATGCTGCGCTTGGACGACGCAGGGAAGTTAGCCTCGATCAGTGCCGGCAGTTCATCGACCACATAGGAATACATCTGGAAGTGATCGCTCCAGGGCAGCTCCGTGGCGTTCACATAGAAACCCGCCCCTTGGCCGAGGTCATAGGCCGCGTCGTCGGCGACGTTCTCCCCGCGTGGGCTGGTATCGGGGGCGACGACTATGATCCCATGCTCTGCGGCATACTGCTGCACGGCCGCCTTGGTGATGAAGTTTTGCTCCGTACAAGTCAGCCCAGACAGCCAGTAAAGTACCGGAAGCTTTTTATGTTCGGCCTGAGGGGGGAGATAGATGCCGAACTTCATCGTGCAACCGAGCACGGTCGACTCATGCTGATAGACGTCCTGCCAACCCTCGAAGCTGGCGTGATGTTCAATGCGTTCCATGGATATTCTCCTCATCTCTACGAGCCAGCGTTACCACTGGCATGAAGGATCACTGCTACAAACCCGGGCGCCACCACACCACGAAGGCCAGATGTCGTCTTCGATGTGCAAGTAATAAAATGTGCAAGCCAGTGAGACATCAAAACGAGAAATACAGCAAATGACACAGCCCACTGGCTTGCTGTGAATTCCGTGTGTCTTGCAACGCCTTCGGCCATGAAGGCGAGACAATTACCTTTCGGAGCTCGCGTCAGCTGACGTGGTCTCCGAGTGCCGTGGCCGCGTGGCATGAGTAGACATGCCAGGCACGGTCACGGCCAGAGCGGAAGGTGCGGTCGTCCTAACCGGAGCAGGCTCCGTTCACAACGACCTCACGACTCCTTGGTTTCAGACAAAGGTGTAGGCACACACTTTGTT
>NZ_MBPN01000279.1 GCF_001695625.1 Pseudomonas defluvii | reverse complement strand
TGGTCGTAAGGCACTTCGGCTTCGGCCAGCAGTACGTTCATGTGTCCAGGCATCCGACCGGCTACCGGGTGGATCGCATACTTAACGGTAACGCCATTGTGGGTCAGCTTCTCGGTCAGTTCCTTTAGGGCATGCTGGGCGCGCGCAACAGCCAGGCCGTAGCCAGGCACAATGATGACCGTGTCGGCGTTGCTCAGCAGGAAGGTAGCGTCGTCTGCCGAACCGGACTTCACTGGGCGAGCCTCCTTCGCTCCAGCCGGACCAGCAGCATCCGTTGCCCCGCCGAAGCCGCCGAGGATTACGTTGAAGAACGAGCGGTTCATCGCTTTGCACATGATGTACGAGAGGATCGCACCCGAAGACCCTACCAGCGAACCTGCGATGATCAGCATTGAGTTGTTCAGCGAGAAGCCGATGCCCGCTGCCGCCCAGCCCGAGTAGCTGTTGAGCATCGACACCACTACCGGCATGTCGGCACCGCCGATCGGGATGATGATCAGCACGCCCATCACGAACGCCAGGATCAACATCAGGGCGAATGCGCTGTAGTTGCCGGTGAAGGTAAAGACCAGGCCCAGGCCAATGGTGGTCAGGCCCAATATCAGGTTCAGCTTGTGTTGACCGCTGAACTGCACAGGTGCGCCCTGGAACAGGCGGAACTTGTACTTGCCGGAGAGCTTGCCGAAGGCGATGACCGAACCGGAAAACGTAATTGCACCGATGGCTGCACCGAGGAACAGCTCCAGGCGGTTACCGGTAGGGATCGGCTCGCTGATGCTGCTGACGATGCCCAGCGATTGCGGTTCAACCACTGCCGCAATGGCAATGAATACCGCAGCCAGGCCGATCATGCTGTGCATGAACGCGACCAGCTCGGGCATCTTGGTCATTTCTACTCGTTTGGCCATGATCGAACCTGCAGTACCGCCAATCAGCAGGCCTACGATCACGTAGCCAATACCGGCAGTCGCCAGTTCCGCGCCCAACTTGTAGATGAGACCAATGGTGGTGACCACGGCCAGCGCCATGCCGAGCATGCCGAACAGATTACCGCGGCGCGACGTGGTCGGGTGCGACAGGCCTTTGAGGGCCTGGATGAAACATACCGAGGCGACAAG
>NZ_MBPN01000278.1 GCF_001695625.1 Pseudomonas defluvii | reverse complement strand
GCACCCGAACAATTTCCCGGTCGGCAAAGCGGTCAGTACGGTGTTCGCCAAGTCGCAACTGGTCATCCGTCGCAGCAACGAAGACACCTGGGAACTGCTGATCCGTCGCAGTTTCTCCGATTACTGGTGGCTGTGGTTGCAGGACGCCGCCGCAGAATATGGCTTGAGCATCCAGGCCTGAACCCGACAGGAGCGTTAGCATGAGCCGAGCCCCGGATACCTGGATTCTCACCGCCGACTGCCCGAGCATGCTCGGCACTGTGGATGCGGTGACGCGTTACCTCTACGAGCAGCGCTGCTACGTCACCGAACACCACTCGTTCGATGACCGGTTGTCCGGGCGGTTTTTCATTCGCGTGGAGTTCCGCCAGCCTGATGACTTTGACGAAGCGGCTTTCCGCGCAGGCCTGACCGAGCGCGGTGAGGCCTTTGGCATGGTCTTCGAGCTGACGGCGCCGAACCACCGGCCCAAGGTCGTGATCATGGTATCCAAGGCCGACCATTGCCTGAACGACTTGCTCTATCGCCAGCGTATAGGGCAGCTGTCCATGGACGTGGTGGCGGTGATTTCCAACCACCCGGACCTGGAGCCGTTGGCCCAGTGGCACCGTATTCCGTACTACCACTTTGCCCTCGATCCCCATGACAAACCGGTGCAAGAGCGCAAGGTATTGGATGTGATCGAGGCGTCCGGTGCAGAGCTGGTGATCCTTGCCCGCTACATGCAGGTGCTGTCGCCAGAGTTGTGTCGCAAGCTCGACGGCTGGGCGATCAATATCCACCACTCCCTGCTGCCCGGTTTCAAAGGCGCCAAGCCGTATCACCAGGCCTACAACAAGGGGGTGAAACTGGTGGGCGCCACGGCGCATTACATCAACAACGACCTCGACGAAGGCCCGATCATTGCCCAGGGCGTCGAAGCGGTCGATCACAGCCATTATCCCGAAGACCTCATCGCCAAAGGCCGCGACATCGAATGCCTGACCCTGGCCAGGGCGGTGGGTTACCACATTGAGCGGCGGGTGTTTTTGAACGCCAACCGCACGGTAGTGCTCTGACGAGCACGCTTGCCAATAAAGAAATCCAGTAACTCAGCGCTGCCTCCGGGTAGCGCACTTTGCACCGCTACATAAAAACAATCAGCGAGGTGAAAGCATGTCTGGTAATCGTGGTGTGGTGTATCTCGGCGCCGGT
>NZ_MBPN01000026.1 GCF_001695625.1 Pseudomonas defluvii | reverse complement strand
TGGTCTGCGTTTCGCTATCCGTGAAGGCGGTCGTACCGTCGGCGCTGGCGTCGTAGCCAAAATCATCGAGTAATATTCGATGCTTTGAAAAGCCCCCGCTCAGCGGGGGCTTTTTTTATTGGGTTGACACCCAACTGGGGCGTCTATAGAATCACGCCTCCTTTTAACGGGCGTAGTGCGCCCGGTGGGAATAGCAGCCTGGAGTCTGAAATCCAATGCAAAATCAGCAAATCCGTATCAGGTTGAAGGCTTTTGACCATCGCCTGATCGACCAATCCACCCAGGAAATCGTGGAAACCGCGAAACGTACTGGTGCTCAAGTGCGTGGTCCAATTCCACTGCCTACCCGTAAAGAGCGGTTCACCGTTCTGGTCTCCCCGCACGTCAACAAAGACGCGCGTGACCAGTACGAGATCCGTACTCATAAGCGCGTACTGGACATCGTCCAGCCAACGGATAAAACCGTTGATGCACTTATGAAGCTTGATCTTGCGGCAGGTGTGGAAGTGCAGATCAGCCTCGGCTAAGACTCGGGTCTTAGTCGTGTAACGCTCTGAAATGGGCGGCCATAGCGGGTGAAAGCCCCGTACACTCATGAGGTTTACAACATGACTATTGGTGTAGTCGGTCGTAAATGCGGTATGACCCGTATTTTCACCGAAGAAGGTGTCTCCATTCCGGTCACGGTCATTGAGATCGAGCCGAATCGCGTCACCCAGTTCAAAACTGAAGAAACCGATGGCTATCGTGCAGTGCAAGTCACTGTAGGTGAGCGTCGTGCTTCGCGCGTGACTGCTGCTCAGGCAGGTCACTTCGCTAAAGCGAACGTTGCCGCTGGTCGCGGTGTCTGGGAATTCCGCCTTGAAGAAGGCGAGTACCAGGCTGGCGACTTGATCAATGCTGAACTCTTCGCTGCAGGCCAACTGGTAGATGTTACCGGTCAGTCCAAAGGTAAAGGCTTTGCCGGTACCATCAAGCGTTGGAATTTCCGCGGTCAAGATAACACCCACGGTAACTCCGTTTCCCACCGCGTCCCGGGCTCTATCGGCCAGTGCCAGACTCCTGGTCGTGTATTCAAGGGCAAAAAAATGTCCGGTCATATGGGCGCCGAGCGCGTGACCGTTCAGTCCCTCGAAGTAGTGCGCGTCGACGCTGAACGCAATCTGTTGCTGGTCAAGGGTGCCGTTCCTGGCGCTACTGGCGGCGATCTGGTTGTGCGTCCGGCTGCCAAGGCTCGCGGTTAAGGGGAAGCTGACATGCAACTAAATGTAAATGACGCTCAAGCGATCGAAGTTTCCGAACTGACTTTCGGCGGCGAATTCAACGAGACGCTGGTTCACCAAGCAGTCGTGGCCTACATGGCTGGCGGCCGTCAAGGTACCAAGCAGCAGAAAACCCGTTCCGACGTTGCTGGTGGCGGTAAGCGCCCATGGCGTCAGAAAGGTACTGGCCGTGCTCGTGCCGGTACTATCCGTAGCCCAATCTGGCGTGGCGGCGGTACCACTTTCGCAGCTCGTCCTCAGGATCACTCGCAGAAGCTCAACAAGAAGATGTACCGCGCAGCACTGCGCTCCATCCTCGCTGAGCTGGTGCGTACCGACCGTCTGGTCGTGGTTCAGGACTTCGCTGTTGAAGCACCGAAAACCAAAGACCTGCTGAACAAGCTGAACGGTATGGGTCTGACCGACGTACTGATCGTTTCTGAGGCTGTTGATCAGAATCTGTACCTGGCTGCTCGCAACCTGCCGCACGTCGATGTACGTGACGTACAAGGTTCCGATCCGGTCAGTCTGATCGCATACGACAAAGTGTTGATCACTGTGTCGGCCGTGAAGAAATTCGAGGAGCTGCTGGGATGAACCAGGAACGCGTATTTAAAGTTCTACTTGGCCCGCACGTTTCCGAGAAGGCCACGGTTCTGGCTGAGAAGAAAGGCCAGTTCGTATTCAAGGTTGCTACTGATGCAACCAAGCTGGAAATCAAGAAGGCTGTCGAAGGTCTGTTCGGTGTCAAGGTCGAGAACGTCACTACCGTGAACGTTCTGGGTAAGACCAAGCGCACCGCTCGTGGTCTGGGCAAGCGCAATGACTGGAAGAAGGCGATCGTATCCCTTCAGCCAGGCCAAGATCTCGATTTCAGCAGCAGTGCTGAGTAAGGAAGGGGTGCATCATGGCAATCGTTAAATGCAAACCGACTTCCCCTGGCCGCCGTTTCGTGGTCAAGGTGGTCAACCAGGAGCTGCATAAAGGCGCTCCTCACGCACCGCTGCTCGAGAAGAAATCGAAGACTGGTGGTCGTAACAACAATGGCCGCATCACTACTCGTCACGTAGGTGGTGGTCATAAGCAGCATTACCGTATGGTCGACTTCCGTCGCAACGACAAGGACGGCATCGCCGCCACTGTCGAGCGTATTGAATACGATCCAAACCGTACTGCTCACATCGCACTGCTGTGCTATGCAGACGGCGAGCGCCGCTACATCATCGCCCCTAAAGGCGTGAGTGCTGGCGACCAGCTGATCGCAGGTGCTCTGGCTCCAATCAAGCCAGGCAACTCCCTGCAGCTGCGTAACATCCCAGTGGGTAGCACCATTCACGGCATCGAACTGAAGCCGGGCAAAGGTGCACAAATCGCTCGTTCCGCTGGTGCTTCGGCTCAGCTGATCGCTCGCGAAGGTGTCTACGTGACCCTGCGTCTGCGCTCTGGTGAAATGCGTAAAGTCCTGGCTGAATGCCGTGCGACCCTGGGTGAAGTCTCGAACTCCGAGCACAGCCTGCGTTCGCTGGGTAAAGCTGGTGCTAAACGCTGGCGTGGCGTTCGCCCAACCGTTCGTGGTGTTGCCATGAACCCGGTTGACCACCCGCACGGTGGTGGTGAAGGTCGTACCTCCGGTGGTCGTCATCCGGTATCGCCATGGGGCTTCCCGACTAAGGGTGCTAAGACTCGTGGTAATAAGCGTACCGACAATATGATCGTCCGTCGTCGCAAGTAAATAGAGGGATACGACAGTGCCACGTTCTCTGAAAAAAGGTCCTTTTATTGATCTTCACCTACTGAAGAAGATCGAAGTGGCGGCGGAAAAGAACGATCGCAAACCAGTTAAAACCTGGTCGCGCCGTTCCATGATCCTGCCACAAATGGTCGGTTTGACCATCGCGGTACACAACGGTCGCCAACACGTCCCAGTTCTCGTGAACGAAGACATGGTCGGCCATAAACTGGGCGAGTTCGCCGGTACCCGCACCTACCGCGGGCACGTGGCTGACAAGAAAGCCAAGCGTTAAGGGGTAAGGAAATGGAAGTAGCCGCTAAGTTGTCGGGCGCTCGCATCTCCGCCCAGAAAGCCCGCTTGGTCGCCGACCAGATCCGCGGGAAGAAGGTGGGCGAAGCGCTCAACCTGTTGGCCTTCAGCAGCAAGAAAGCCGCTGAAATCATGAAGAAAGTCCTCGAGTCGGCCGTAGCCAACGCCGAGCATAACGAAGGCGCAGACGTTGATGACCTGAAGGTCTCCACCGTTTTCGTCAACGAAGGGCGTTCGCTGAAGCGTATCATGCCGCGTGCCAAAGGCCGCGCTGATCGCATCGTCAAGCGGTCTTGCCATATCACTGTCAAGGTTGCGGACAAGTAACGGAGTCGATCAGATGGGTCAGAAAGTACATCCCACTGGCATTCGCCTGGGAATCGTCAAGGAGCACACCTCCGTCTGGTATGCAGACGGTCGGACTTATGCGGACTATTTGCTCGCAGATCTGAACGTGCGTGAGTATCTCCAAGACAAACTAAAAAGCGCGTCCGTTAGCCGTATCGATATCCATCGTCCGGCCCAAACTGCACGCATCACCATCCACACCGCTCGTCCAGGTATCGTTATCGGGAAGAAAGGTGAGGATGTTGAAAAACTGCGTCAGGACCTGACCAAGCAAATGGGTGTGCCTGTGCACATCAATATCGAAGAGATCCGCAAGCCGGAACTCGACGGTATGCTGGTTGCTCAGAGCGTAGCTCAGCAGCTGGAGCGTCGTGTGATGTTCCGTCGCGCCATGAAGCGCGCTGTACAGAACGCCATGCGTATTGGTGCCAAAGGCATCAAAATCCAAGTGAGCGGTCGTCTCGGCGGTGCTGAAATCGCACGTACTGAATGGTATCGCGAAGGTCGTGTGCCACTGCACACCCTGCGTGCCGATATCGACTATGCCACCTACGAAGCTCACACCACTTATGGTGTGATCGGTGTCAAGGTTTGGATCTTCAAAGGCGAAGTTATCGGTGGTCGCCAAGAAGAACTGAAACCACAAGCACCAGCGCCTCGTAAAAAAGCTGCTAAGTAAGGGGTACGCCAAATGTTGCAACCAAAGCGTACAAAATTCCGCAAGCAGATGACCGGCCACAACCGTGGTCTGGCACTGCGCGGTAGCAAAGTCAGCTTCGGCGAATTTGCTCTGAAAGCTGTTGCTCGCGGTCGTCTCACCGCTCGCCAGATCGAGTCGGCACGTCGTGCTCTGACTCGTCACGTAAAACGTGGCGGCAAGATCTGGATCCGTGTATTCCCGGACAAGCCGATCTCCAAGAAGCCTCTCGAAGTGCGGATGGGTAAAGGTAAGGGTTCCGTGGAGTACTGGGTTGCCCAGATCCAGCCAGGCAAAGTCCTGTACGAGATCGAGGGTGTTTCTGAAGAGCTGGCGCGTGAGGCATTCGCCTTGGCGGCTGCAAAGCTGCCTCTCGCCACCTCCTTTGTTAAGCGGACGGTGATGTGATGAAAGCGAATGAACTTCGTGACAAATCAGCACAGCAACTGAACGAGCAACTGCTCGGCTTGCTGCGCGACCAGTTCAATCTGCGCATGCAGAAAGCAACTGGCCAGTTGGGGCAGTCGCACCTGCTCTCGCAAGTTAAGCGTGACATCGCTCGCGTGAAAACTGTGCTCAACCAGCAGGCAGGTAAGTGATCATGGCTGAAGCTGAAAAAACCGTCCGTACGCTGACTGGCCGTGTCGTCAGCGACAAAATGGACAAGACCATCACCGTACTGATCGAGCGTCGCGTTAAGCACCCGATCTACGGTAAATACGTTAAGCGTTCGACTAAGCTGCACGCGCACGACGAAACCAATCAGTGCCACATCGGCGACAAGGTCTCCATTCGCGAGACCCGTCCGCTGGCCAAGACCAAGTCCTGGGCACTGGTTGAAGTTCTCGAACGCGCTGTTGAAGTCTAAGGGCTAAGGGTCGGAGAAATTTTATGATTCAGACTCAATCCATGCTCGATGTGGCCGATAACAGCGGCGCTCGTCGCGTCATGTGCATCAAGGTGCTCGGCGGTTCCCACCGTCGTTACGCCGGTATCGGTGACATCATCAAAGTAACCGTCAAGGAAGCAATTCCTCGCGGTAAAGTGAAAAAGGGCCAGGTGATGACTGCTGTTGTAGTCCGCACCCGTCACGGCGTTCGCCGTGCCGATGGTTCGATTATCCGCTTTGATGGCAACGCTGCTGTTCTGTTGAACAACAAGCAAGAGCCAATCGGCACCCGTATCTTTGGGCCAGTGACCCGTGAACTTCGTACTGAGAAGTTCATGAAGATCGTCTCGCTCGCCCCAGAAGTGCTGTAAGGAGATCCGACATGCAAAAGATTCGTCGTGACGACGAGATCATCGTGATCGCCGGCAAAGACAAAGGTAAGCGCGGTAAGGTGCTGAAGGTGCTCGCTGACGACCGTCTGGTCGTTGGTGGGATCAACCTGGTGAAGCGTCATACCAAGCCTAACCCTATGTCGGGCGTACAAGGCGGTATCGTCGAGAAAGAAGCGCCACTGCACGCTTCCAACGTCGCCATTTTCAACGGCGAAACCAACAAGGCTGACCGCGTTGGTTTCAAAGTAGAAGAAGGCAAAAAAATTCGTGTCTTCAAGTCGACCCAAAAAGCGGTTGATGCTTGAACACTGCTAGGTAGAAGACCATGGCACGACTGAAAGAGATTTATCGGAAGGAAATCGCTCCCAAGCTTAAGGAAGAACTTAAGCTGGCGAACGTGATGGAAGTTCCGCGCGTTACCAAAATCACCCTGAACATGGGTCTGGGCGAAGCGATCGGCGACAAAAAAGTCATCGAGCACGCTGTTGCTGACCTGGAAAAGATCACCGGTCAAAAAGCCGTTGTGACTTTCGCACGGAAATCCATCGCGGGCTTCAAAGTCCGTGAGGGCTGGCCGATTGGCGTTAAAGTTACTCTGCGCCGCGATCGTATGTACGAATTCCTGGACCGCCTGCTGGCGATCTCCCTGCCTCGGGTTCGCGACTTCCGCGGCCTGAATGCCAAGTCCTTCGATGGTCGTGGCAACTACAGCATGGGCGTGAAAGAGCAGATCATCTTCCCGGAAATCGATTACGACAAGATCGATGCTCTCCGCGGTCTGGACATTACCCTGACCACTACTGCTCGTACGGATGACGAAGGTCGCGCCCTGCTGCGTGCTTTCAAATTCCCGTTCCGCAACTGATTGGAGTAGGAAAATGGCCAAGAAGAGCATGAAAAACCGCGAGCTGAAGCGTCAGCTCACGGTTGCTAAATACGCCAAGAAGCGTGCTGAGCTCAAAGCTACCATCGTTAATCTGAATGCAACTCCAGAAGAGCGTTGGGCAGCAGCTGTAGCTCTGCAGAAGCAGCCACGTGACGCAAGCGCCTCGCGCATGCGTAACCGCTGCCGCATCACCGGCCGTCCACACGGCGTTTACCGCAAGTTCGGCCTGGGCCGTAACAAGCTGCGTGAAGCAGCAATGCGCGGTGACGTCCCAGGTCTGGTTAAAGCCAGCTGGTAAGACGTGCCGACAGTGTCCTGGCGGAGGAGGAGCAATCTTCCGACCGCCGGTGACCTGGCAACGAAACAAGCCCCTTATGGGGCTTGTTTCGTTTCTGGGATGTGTCTAGAATGACCGGCTCACCTGAGCCCGGGTTTTTCCTGGGTCGTTCGGGTGTCTGTAGTAGCCGAAAGGCTAATTATTCTTGTATCAGGAGCGTCTAGCCCATGAGTATGCAGGACCCGTTAGCGGACATGCTAACTCGAATCCGTAATGCCCAGATGGCTGAAAAGTCCGTCGTAAGCATGCCTTCTTCTACCCTGAAGGTGGCTGTAGCCAAAGTTCTGAAAGACGAAGGTTACATCGCGGGTTACCAGGTCAGCAGCGAAGTTAAACCGTCGCTGTCCATCGAGCTGAAATACTTCGAAGGCCGTCCAGTCATCGAAGAAGTCAAGCGCGTAAGTCGTCCAGGCCTGCGTCAGTACAAGTCCGTCGAAGAACTGCCGAAAGTACGTGGCGGTCTGGGCGTGTCTATCGTCTCCACCAACAAAGGTGTGATGACTGATCGTGCTGCGCGCGCTGCCGGTGTCGGCGGCGAAGTTCTCTGCACTGTGTTCTAAGGGGGGATAAGCATGTCTCGCGTCGCTAAGAACCCCGTAAAGCTGCCAGCAGGCGTCGAAGTTAAGTTCGCCGGCCAACAGCTTTCGGTGAAGGGTGCCAAGGGCACTCTCGAACTGAATGTTCACTCGTCCGTAGAAGTCGTCGAAGAAGCCGGTGAGCTGCGTTTCGCTGCTCGCAATGGCGATCAACAGACTCGCGCCATGGCCGGTACTACCCGTGCTCTGGTTAACAACATGGTCCAGGGCGTAAGCCAAGGCTTCGAGCGTAAGCTCCAGCTGGTCGGTGTTGGTTACAAGGCTCAGGCCAAAGGCGAAGTGCTGTCCCTGGCTCTCGGTTTCTCCCACCCGGTTGATTATCAGCTGCCGCAAGGCGTCACTGCTGAGACCCCAAGCCAGACCGATATCCTGATCAAGGGCATCGATAAGCAACTGGTTGGTCAAGTGGCCGCTGAAATTCGCGATTTCCGTCCGCCAGAGCCTTACAAAGGTAAGGGTGTGCGTTACGCGGATGAAGTCGTCCGTCGTAAAGAAGCCAAGAAGAAGTAGGGCCTAGCAAATGACCGACAAAAAAGTTACTCGACTGCGTCGCGCTCGCAAAGCACGTCTGAAAATGCACGAGCTCGAAGCCGTGCGTCTCTGCGTGTTCCGCTCTTCGCAGCACATCTACGCCCAGGTCATTTCGGCCGACGGCAGCAAAGTCCTGGCCAGCGCCTCGACTTTGGACAAAGAACTGCGTGATGGCGCCACTGGCAACATCGACGCGGCCACTAAGGTTGGCAAGCTGGTTGCCGAGCGTGCGAAAGCCGCTGGCGTTTCTCAAGTTGCTTTCGACCGTTCTGGCTTCAAGTACCACGGCCGTGTCAAGGCACTGGCTGATGCTGCTCGTGAAGGCGGGCTGGAGTTCTAAGTTATGTCAAATAACGACCAAAAGCGCGACGAAGGCTACATCGAGAAGCTGGTTCAAGTTAACCGCGTAGCTAAAACCGTAAAAGGCGGCCGTATCTTCACTTTCACCGCGTTGACCGTGGTTGGTGATGGTAAAGGTCGTGTTGGCTTCGGCCGTGGCAAGTCGCGTGAAGTGCCTGCTGCGATCCAGAAGGCAATGGAAGCTGCTCGTCGCAACATGATTCAAGTGGACCTGAACGGCACCACTCTGCAGTACGCTACCAAGGCCGCCCACGGCGCCTCGAAGGTTTACATGCAGCCTGCCTCTAACGGTACCGGTATCATCGCTGGCGGCGCAATGCGTGCTGTCCTGGAAGTTGCTGGTGTTCAGAACGTTCTGGCCAAGTGCTACGGTTCGACCAACCCAGTGAACGTGGTTCATGCCACTTTCAAGGGTCTGAAAGCCATGCAATCTCCTGAGTCCATTGCCGCCAAGCGTGGCAAGAGTGTTGAGGAGATCATCTGATCATGGCTACCGTTAAAGTAACGTTGATCAAAAGTACCGCTGGCCGTCTGCCTAACCACAAACTGTGTGTTAAAGGCCTGGGTCTGCGTCGCATCGGTCACACTGTAGAAGTCCTGGATACTCCCGAGAACCGCGGGATGATCAACAAGGCTTACTACATGCTGCGCGTCGAGGGTTAATCGATGAAACTCAATGATCTGAGTCCAGCGCCGGGTTCCCGTCGCGAGAAGCATCGTCCGGGTCGTGGTATCGGTAGCGGTTTGGGTAAGACTGGTGGCCGTGGCCACAAAGGTCAGACCTCCCGTTCCGGTGGCACCATCGCTCCAGGCTTTGAAGGCGGTCAACAGCCGCTGCATCGTCGTCTGCCGAAGTTCGGCTTCGTTTCGCTGAAAGCCATGGACCGCGCAGAAGTGCGTCTGTCCGAGCTGGCTAAAGTGGAAGGCGACGTCGTCACCGTGCAATCCCTGAAGGATGCCAACGTGATTAACCAAAACGTACAGCGCGTGAAAATCATGCTGTCCGGTGAAGTTACTCGCGCAGTCACCATCAAGGGCGTCGCTGCCACCAAAGGTGCGCGTGCGGCTATCGAAGCAGCTGGCGGCAAGTTCGAGGAATAAATGGCTAAGCAAGGTGCTCTCTCTTCGCTCGGCAAGGGCGGGATGTCTGAACTCTGGGCTCGTCTGCGTTTTCTGTTCCTGGCGATTATCGTCTATCGGATCGGCGCACACATCCCTGTTCCAGGTATCAATCCGGACCGGCTGGCGGAACTGTTTCGACAGAATGAGGGGACCATTCTTAGCTTGTTCAACATGTTTTCCGGCGGCGCGCTGGAGCGGATGAGCATCTTTGCATTGGGGATCATGCCGTACATTTCGGCATCGATCATCATGCAGCTGATGACCACCGTCAGCCCGCAGCTGGAGCAGTTGAAGAAGGAAGGTGAATCTGGCCGTCGCAAGATTAGCCAGTACACCCGCTACGGCACCGTCGTTCTGGCGCTGGTTCAAGCTATTGGCATGTCTATTGGCTTGGCCGGTCAGGGCGTAGCGTTTTCTGCTGATTTTGGCTTCCATTTCGTTGCGGTCTCCACTTTTGTGGCGGGCGCGATGTTCATGATGTGGCTGGGTGAGCAGATCACGGAGCGCGGTGTCGGCAACGGTATCTCGATGTTGATCTTCGCGGGTATCGTTGCCGGTCTTCCGAGAGCAATCGGGCAGTCTTTCGAGTCTGCGCGTACGGGTGATATCAACATTATCGCCCTGATCGTTATCGGTCTTCTGGCAGTAGCGATCATCGGTTTTGTGGTGTTCATTGAGCGTGGTCAGCGTCGTATCGCCGTTCATTACGCCAAGCGTCAGCAGGGCCGTAAGGTCTTTGCTGCGCAGACCAGCCACCTGCCGTTGAAGGTGAACATGGCCGGGGTTATCCCAGCCATTTTCGCGAGCAGCATCTTGCTGTTCCCGGCTTCGCTGGGTGCCTGGTTCGGTCAGTCCGAAGGTATGGGCTGGCTGCAGGACATCTCGGAGTCGATCGCTCCTGGTCATCCATTGAATATTCTGCTGTTTAGTGCAGGGATCATTTTCTTCTGCTTCTTCTATACGGCGTTGATGTTCAATCCGAAAGACGTAGCGGAAAACCTGAAGAAGTCCGGTGCCTTTATTCCGGGCATCCGTCCAGGCGAGCAGTCGGCGCGCTACATTGATGGCGTTCTGACCCGTTTGACCATGTTCGGTGCTCTTTATATGACGGCCGTCTGCCTTCTGCCCCAGTTCCTGGTGGTGGCTGCAAACGTTCCGTTCTACCTTGGCGGGACCTCGTTGCTGATTGTGGTAGTGGTTGTGATGGACTTCATGTCCCAAGTACAATCGCACCTCGTTTCGCACCAGTACGAATCCCTGATGAAGAAAGCCAACCTGAAAGGCTACGGTGGCAGCGGTCTGCTGCGTTGATAGTCCCTTAAGGTTCGAGGAGTTGGTGATGAAAGTTCGTGCATCGGTGAAAAAGCTGTGCCGTAACTGCAAAATTATTCGCCGCGAAGGTGTCGTTCGAGTAATTTGCAGCGCGGAACCACGTCACAAACAGCGCCAAGGCTGAGTGTGATCTGTGCTTCAAGCCCAGCAGCTAGTGCGCTGCTGGGTTGATTATTTGTTTCTACAGCGATATTATCTCGCGCCCTATTTCTTGGCTTCCGGGGCGTAGGTAGCTGTCAATTGGAGTCCCACTGAATGGCCCGTATTGCAGGCGTCAACATTCCAGATAACAAGCACACTGTTATCTCGCTGACCTACATCTATGGTGTTGGTCGCACTACTGCACAGAAAATCTGTGCAGAGACTGGGGTCAACCCAGCCGCAAAGATCAAAGATCTGAGCGACGAGCAGATTGAACAGCTGCGTAGCGAAGTTGCGAAGTTCACCACCGAAGGTGATCTGCGTCGCGACATCAACATGAAAATCAAGCGGTTGATGGACCTGGGCTGCTACCGCGGTCTGCGTCATCGTCGGGGTCTGCCAGTACGCGGTCAGCGTACCAAGACCAACGCGCGTACCCGTAAAGGTCCGCGTAAGCCGATCCGCAAGTAATCGCACCAGCGAATCGACAGGAAAATAGACATGGCAAAACCTGCTGCTCGTCCTCGTAAAAAAGTCAAAAAGACAGTGGTTGATGGGATCGCCCACATCCACGCGTCTTTCAACAACACCATCGTGACCATCACCGATCGTCAAGGTAACGCACTGTCGTGGGCTACCTCCGGCGGTTCGGGTTTCCGTGGTTCGCGCAAATCCACCCCGTTCGCGGCCCAAGTTGCTGCAGAGCGTGCTGGTCAAGCTGCGCTGGAGTACGGTCTGAAAAACCTCGACGTTAACGTCAAGGGTCCAGGTCCAGGTCGTGAGTCCGCTGTTCGTGCTTTGAACAGCTGTGGCTATAAGATCGCCAGCATCACCGACGTGACGCCAATCCCGCACAACGGGTGCCGTCCGCCGAAGAAGCGCCGCGTGTAATCAGGAGACAGATAAATGGCACGTTACATTGGTCCAAAATGCAAACTGTCTCGTCGTGAAGGCACTGATCTGTTCCTGAAGAGCGGCGTTCGCGCTCTGGAATCGAAGTGCAACATCGAAGCAGCCCCAGGTATTCACGGTCAGCGTCGTGGTCGTCAGTCCGACTACGGCACCCAGCTGCGTGAGAAGCAAAAAGTCCGTCGTATCTACGGCGTTCTCGAGCGTCAGTTCAGCGGTTACTACAAGGAAGCAGCCTCCAAGAAGGGTGCTACCGGCGAGAACCTGCTGCAACTGCTCGAGTGCCGTCTGGACAACGTCGTTTATCGTATGGGCTTTGGCGCTACTCGTGCCGAATCCCGTCAGCTGGTTTCGCATAAAGCGATCAGCATCAACGGCAAGACTGTAAACGTTCCGTCCTACCAAGTTCGTCCGGGTGACGTGGTCGCAGTTCGCGAGAAATCGTTGAACCAGCTGCGCATTGTTCAAGCCCTTGAACTGTGCGCCCAGCGTGGCCGCGTTGAGTGGGTAGAAGTAGATGCTGCTAAAAAATCCGGTGTTTTCAAGAACGTCCCGGCTCGCAGCGACCTGTCTGCCGACATCAACGAAAACCTGATTGTCGAGCTCTACTCCAAGTAAGGGCTAGAAAATAGGTGCATCCATGCAGATTTCGGTAAATGAGTTTCTGACGCCCCGCCACATTGATGTGCAGGTCGTCAGTCCAACCCGCGCCAAGATCACGCTCGAGCCTCTCGAGCGTGGCTTCGGCCATACCCTGGGCAACGCGCTGCGTCGCATCCTGTTGTCCTCTATGCCTGGCTGTGCAGTAGTCGAGGCCGAAATTGACGGCGTACTCCATGAGTACTCGGCAATTGAAGGTGTACAGGAAGATGTTATTGAGATCCTGTTGAACCTGAAAGGCCTGGCTATCAAACTGCATGGTCGTGACGAAGTTACGCTGACCTTGTCGAAAAAGGGTTCGGGGGTGGTTACCGCTGCCGATATTCAGCTGGATCATGATGTCGAGATCGTTAACCCCGATCACGTAATCGCTAACCTGGCGTCTAACGGCGCTTTGAACATGAAGCTCACCGTAGCTCGTGGTCGTGGTTATGAGCCGGCCGATTCGCGTCAGAGCGATGAAGACGAGAGCCGCAGCATTGGTCGCTTGCAGCTTGACGCTTCGTTCAGCCCGGTTCGCCGTATCGCCTACGTGGTGGAAAACGCCCGTGTCGAGCAGCGTACCAACCTGGATAAGCTGGTTATCGATCTGGAAACCAACGGTACTCTGGATCCTGAAGAGGCAATCCGTCGTGCAGCAACCATTCTGCAACAGCAGTTGGCTGCGTTCGTCGACCTCAAAGGTGACAGTGAGCCTGTGGTAGTGGAGCAGGAAGACGAGATCGATCCGATCCTGCTTCGCCCGGTTGACGATCTGGAATTGACCGTACGTTCGGCCAACTGCCTGAAGGCGGAGAACATCTACTACATCGGTGATCTGATTCAGCGCACCGAAGTAGAGCTGTTGAAAACTCCGAACTTGGGTAAGAAGTCCCTGACTGAAATCAAGGACGTTCTGGCTTCCCGTGGTCTGTCCCTCGGCATGCGCCTCGACAACTGGCCGCCTGCAAGTCTTAAGAAAGACGACAAGGCGACTGCCTGATCGTCGTAATCACCGAACGTAAGTTTGGTAAGGAATGAACCATGCGTCATCGTAAAAGTGGTCGTCACCTGAGCCGCACCAGCGCGCACCGCAAAGCCATGTTCCAAAACATGGCGGTGTCGCTGTTCGAGCACGAGCTGATCAAAACTACCCTGCCTAAAGCCAAGGAACTGCGCCGCGTTGCCGAGCCGCTGATCACCCTGGCCAAGGAAGACAGCGTAGCTAACCGTCGTCTGGCCTTCGACCGTACTCGTTCGAAAGCCATCGTTGGTAAGCTGTTCAACGATCTGGGCAAGCGCTATGCCACCCGTCAGGGCGGCTACCTGCGTATCCTCAAGTGCGGTTTCCGCGCTGGCGATAACGCACCTATGGCGTACGTCGAGCTGGTTGATCGTCCTGTCGGTGGCGTAGTAGAAGCTGCTGAGTAAGACGAACAGTCTGAAACAAGGAACCGGGCCTAGTGCCCGGTTTTTTGTTTTCATTGTGATTGAAATAAGCTATTGATCTTGATCAATTAATGAATTTGATCGTGTCGTCTTCATGCTCAATACTCCCTCTCAGCCGACTAGCCGGCAGCATTATTCTGAAAAGGGAGAGAGCATGAGCCAGAACAAGACACTGACCACCGCCAGCGGTGCTCCGGTTGCCGATAACCAGAACTCGCGTTCTGCCGGCCCACGTGGTCCGCTGCTGCTGGAAGATTTTCACCTGATTGAAAAGCTCGCGCACTTCAACCGTGAGAACATTCCGGAGCGTCGTGTACATGCTAAAGGCTCGGGCGCTTATGGCACCTTCACCGTCACCCGGGATATCAGCCAATACACCAGTGCCAAACTGTTCGAGGCAGTAGGCAAGCAGACGCCAACGTTCCTGCGATTCTCTACGGTGGGCGGCGAGCGGGGCTCTGCCGATACCGAGCGCGATCCTCGTGGGTTTGCCGTGAAGTTCTACACCGAGGAAGGTAACTGGGACATTGTGGGCAACAACACGCCGGTTTTCTTCATTCGGGACCCGCTGAAGTTCCCCGACTTCATCCATACCCAGAAGCGCTTGCCACAAAGTAACCTGAAGAGCCCGCAGGCGATGTGGGACTTCTGGTCGCATTCGCCAGAGGCATTGCACCAGGTCACCATCCTGTTCTCTGATCGGGGCATTCCGGATGGCTACCGTCATATGCACGGCTTTGGTAGCCATACCTTCAGCCTGATCAACGCGGCTGGTGTGCGTCATTGGGTCAAGTGGCACTTCAAGACCAAGCAAGGTATCAAGAACCTGGCGCCGGCCGAGGCGACTCGCCTTGCTGGCACCGATCCGGATTACGCCCAGCGGGATCTGTTCGAGGCGATTGAACGAGGCGACTTCCCTAGATGGAGTGTCTGTATCCAGGTCATGACCGAGGATCAGGCCGCTGCGCACAGCGATAACCCATTCGATGTCACCAAGACCTGGTCGCAGAAGGCGTTCCCGCTGATTGAAGTGGGTGAGCTTGAGCTCAATCGTAACCCGCTGAACTACTTTGCCGAGGTTGAGCAGGCGGCTTTCGCGCCGAGCAATCAGGTGCCGGGTGTTGGCCTATCGCCAGACCGTATGCTGCAGGGGCGTGTGTTCGCTTATGCCGATGCTCACCGCTACCGTGTAGGGACCAACCATCAGCAGTTGCCTGTTAACGCTCCGAAGAGCCCTGTGAACAGTTACCAGCGTGATGGTGCGATGGCCCTGGGCAGTAATGGCGGAGCAGCACCGAACTATGAGCCAAACAGCTACAGCAATGCCCCCAAGCAGGCGCCTCAGTACGCCGAACCAGCGCTTGTACTCAATGGCGCTGCGGACCGTTACGATCATCGTGAGGATGGTGACTACTACAGCTATGCCGGTGCCCTGTTCCGTTTGATGAACAGTGAACAGAAAGCGCTGCTGATCAGTAATATCGCGGGCGCGATGAAGGGTGTGTCGCAGGATGTTGTTCAACGTCAGTTGCAGCACTTCCTCAAGGCTGATGCGGCCTACGGTGAAGGTGTTGCCAAGGCGTTGGGGGTCAAACTGGCATAAGTCGAAGTGATAAGCAGAACCGCCCGCATTAGGGCGGTTTTTCAATGCAATTGACTACTGTTTGCGCCCCTTTTTACCTGATTTTACGTTAATCGCAGTGACCTCTCCGTCATCCTGGTTCACACTGTCACTTTCACTTAGGGAGAAGCAGGGCGATGCAAGGTCACCCGGACGTAATCGACTACCTCAACACGTTGCTGACGGGAGAACTGGCGGCACGTGATCAGTATTTCATCCACTCGCGCATGTATGAAGACTGGGGCTTGAGCAAGCTCTACGAGCGTATCAACCATGAGATGGAAGAAGAGGCACAACACGCTGACGCCCTGATTCGCCGTATTCTCATGCTTGAAGGCACACCGCGTATGCGTCCTGACGATCTGGACATCGGTGCTACC
The DNA here is from genome assembly GCF_001695625.1 of Pseudomonas defluvii. Lineage (GTDB taxonomy): Bacteria > Pseudomonadota > Gammaproteobacteria > Pseudomonadales > Pseudomonadaceae > Aquipseudomonas > Aquipseudomonas defluvii. Next base: position 40,207 of record NZ_MBPN01000026.1, on the reverse strand, counting down.
GTGCCGGATATGTTCGCTGCCGATTTGCGCCTCGAGTACAAAGTCCGTGCAGCACTGTGCAAAGGCATCGAGTTGTGCGAGTTGCACAAGGACTACATCAGCCGCGATATCTTGCGTGCGCAACTGGCTGACACCGAGGAAGATCACACCTACTGGCTGGAGAAGCAGTTGGGCCTGATCAAGTCCATCGGCCTGGAAAACTACCTGCAATCGCAGATGTAGTTCGCGATGCTGCAAAAAAGCCCCTGCCGTTTGCGCGGCAGGGGCTTTTTCATGGGCGTCAGGCCCTGTCGCGCAGTAACAACGGTTTTAGGTAATGACCTGTGTGCGACTGCTCCATCTCCGAGACCTCTTCAGGTGTCCCGCAGGCGATGATCTGGCCTCCTCGGGAGCCACCCTCCGGGCCGAGATCGACCAGCCAGTCGGCCGTCTTAATCACATCCAGGTTGTGTTCGATCACTACCACGGTGTTGCCGTGGTCACGAAGCCTGTGCAGCACATCGAGCAACTGCTGAATATCGGCGAAGTGCAAACCGGTAGTCGGCTCATCGAGGATGTACAGCGTCTTGCCAGTATCGCGCTTGGACAGTTCGCGCGACAGCTTCACCCGCTGAGCCTCACCACCGGACAAGGTGGTCGCAGATTGCCCCAGCTTGATGTAGGAGAGCCCCACGTCCATCAGCGTCTGCAGCTTGCGCGCCAGCGCCGGTACTGCATCGAAGAACTCCCGCGCTTCCTCGATGGTCATCTCAAGAACTTCGTGGATGTTCTTGCCCTTGTATTTGATCTCCAGGGTTTCGCGGTTGTAGCGTTTGCTCTTGCAGACATCGCACGGCACATAGATGTCAGGTAGAAAGTGCATCTCGACTTTGATCAGGCCATCGCCCTGGCACGCTTCACAGCGTCCGCCCTTGACGTTGAAGGAGAAGCGTCCCGGGCCATAGCCGCGTGAGCGCGACTCCGGCACGCCGGAGAACAGTTCGCGAATCGGTGTGAACAGGCCGGTATAGGTGGCCGGGTTGGAGCGCGGCGTGCGACCGATCGGGCTTTGGTCGATGTCTACGACCTTGTCCAGGTGTTGCAGGCCATCACAGCTGCTATGCGGTGCCGCTTCAAGGCTGGTCGCACCATTAAGGGCGGTCGCGGCCAGGGGGAACAGCGTGTTGTTGATCAGGGTTGACTTGCCTGAGCCGGAAACGCCGGTCACGCAGGTCAGCAGGCCAATCGGAATCTCCAGGTCAACGTTCTGCAGGTTGTTGCCACGCGCGCCCTTGAGCTTCAATGAGCGCTTCTTGTCACGCGGCGTGCGGGTGGCCGGTACGGCAATTTTGACCCGGCCCGAGAGGTATTTACCGGTCAGCGAGTCAGGGTGTGCCATTACCTCGGCAGGCGTGCCTTCGGCGACGATTTGTCCACCGTGTACGCCAGCGCCAGGACCAATATCCACTACATAGTCAGCCAGACGAATGGCGTCCTCGTCATGCTCCACCACGATCACGGTGTTGCCGATATCGCGCAGATGGTTGAGGGTCGCCAGGAGGCGGTCATTGTCCCGTTGATGCAGGCCGATGGACGGCTCGTCGAGGATATACATCACCCCGACCAACCCGGCACCGATCTGGCTGGCTAGCCGAATACGCTGTGCTTCGCCGCCCGACAGGGTGTCGGCACTACGGTCTAGCGTCAGGTAATCCAGGCCCACGTTCACCAGGAACTGCAGGCGCTCACAGATTTCCTTGAGGATCTTGTCGGCGATTTCACCGCGTCGCCCGGTCAGTTTCAGGCCGCCGAAGTACTCGCTGGCATCGCCGATTGGCAGGCTGGTAACGGCTGGCAGGGTTTTCTCGCCAACCCATACGTGCCGTGCTTCGCGTCGCAACCGTGTGCCGCGGCAGTCAGGGCAGGGCTGAGTGCTGAGGAACTTGGCCAACTCTTCGCGGACGGTGGCCGATTCGGTTTCCCGGTAGCGACGCTCCAGGTTCGGCACGATGCCTTCGAAGGGGTGTGACCGCTTGACGATATCGCCGCGGTCGTTGAGGTACTTGAAGTCGACATTCTGGTTGCCGCTGCCGTGCAGAATGACCTTCTGCTGGTCGGCTGGCAGCTCGCCGAATGGCACCTCGAGACTGAACCCATAGTGCGCGGCCAAGGAGCCAAGCATCTGGAAGTAATAGACGTTACGTCGGTCCCAGCCGCGTATCGCGCCCTCTGCCAAGGTCAGTTCATTGTTGACCAGGCGTTTGACATCGAAGAACTGTTTCACGCCGAGGCCGTCGCAGGTTGGACACGCGCCGGCGGGGTTGTTGAAGGAAAACAGCTTAGGTTCCAGTTCGCTGATGGCATGGCCGCAGATCGGGCAGGCGAAGCGGGCGGAGAAGATCAGCTCTTCGCCTGGCTCTTCATCCATTGGCGCAACCAGGGCGATGCCATCGGCCAGCTTTAGAGCCGTTTCGAAGGACTCCGCCAGGCGTTGCTGCAGGTCCTCACGCACCTTGAAGCGATCGACCACCACTTCGATGGTGTGCTTCTTCTGTTTGTCCAGCTTGGGCAGTTCGTCGAGCTCGAACAGCTTGCCGTTGACCCGGGCGCGGACAAAGCCCTGAGCGCGCAACTCCTCGAAGATCGCCAGGTGTTCGCCCTTGCGCTCTCGAATCACCGGCGCCAGCAGCATCAGCTTGCTGCCTTCAGGCTGCGCCAACACCAGGTCGACCATCTGGCTGACGGTCTGTGCTTCCAGCGGAATGTCGTGGTCCGGGCAGCGTGGCGTACCAACACGTGCGTAAAGCAGGCGCAGGTAGTCGTAGATTTCGGTGATGGTGCCGACAGTCGAGCGTGGGTTGTGCGAGGTCGACTTCTGCTCGATGGAAATCGCTGGCGACAGGCCTTCAATGGTGTCGACGTCAGGCTTTTCCATCATCGAGAGGAACTGCCGGGCATAGGCCGACAGCGATTCGACATAACGGCGCTGGCCTTCGGCATAGAGGGTGTCGAACGCCAACGACGACTTTCCGGAGCCAGACAGGCCGGTGATGACGATCAGTTTGTCCCGGGGCAGGGTCAGGTCGATGTTCTTAAGGTTGTGGGTTCGTGCCCCACGAATCAGGATCTTGTCCACTGCGGCCTCGCTTGGCGGGCATAAACCGGTGAGTATAAGGCTGCATGCCAGCACGCGGCAAAGCGTCACGTATATGCTGACAATCGATCGGGCTGGTAGAATCGCCGCCGGTTCACACGAGGTTTATCCATGCACGATCCCCACAGCGAACGCATGAGTGGTAGCGAGACTCGCGCCGCAAGCGGCCTGGCACTGGTGTTCGCATTCCGTATGCTAGGCATGTTCATGGTGTTGCCGGTTCTGGCGACCTATGGCATGGACCTGGCCGGCGCCACGCCGGCACTGATTGGCCTGGCCATTGGTGCCTATGGCCTGACCCAGGCATTCCTGCAGATCCCGTTCGGGATCATTTCCGATCGGATTGGTCGGCGTCCGGTTATTTATCTGGGCCTGGTCATCTTTGCCCTGGGGAGTGTGTTGGCGGCCAACGCCGACAGCATTTGGGGCGTGATTGCCGGGCGCGTACTGCAAGGCGCCGGTGCTATTTCGGCGGCAGTCATGGCGCTGCTGTCGGATTTGACCCGCGAGCAACATCGAACCAAGGCCATGGCCATGATTGGCATGAGTATCGGTTTGTCCTTTGCGGTGGCCATGGTGGTAGGGCCCCTGCTGACGCGGGCCTTTGGCTTGTCGGGGTTGTTTCTGGCCACAGCGGCGATGGCGCTTGTCGGCATCGCGCTGATCGCGTTCGTCGTTCCAGCCTCCCACGGCGCCTTGCAGCACCGTGAGTCGGGTGTGGCGAAACAGGCCCTTGGCCCGACCTTGCGGCACCCTGATCTGTTGCGTCTGGATGTCGGTATCTTTGTTCTGCACGCCATCCTGATGGCCAGTTTCGTGGCCTTGCCATTGGCGCTCGTCGAGCGTGGCGGCTTGCCGAAGGAGGAGCACTGGTGGGTGTACCTGACGGCCCTGCTCATTTCATTCTTCGCAATGATTCCGTTCATCATCTACGGCGAAAAAAAGCGCAAGATGAAGCGTGTGTTGCTCGGGGCTGTGAGTGTATTGATGCTCACTGAACTATTCTTCTGGGTATCGGCAGACAACTTGCAAGAACTGGTGATCGGCACCGTGATATTCTTCACCGCCTTCAACCTGTTGGAGGCGTCGTTGCCTTCGCTGGTAAGCAAGGTGTCGCCTGCCGGTGGCAAGGGAACTGCAATGGGGGTTTACTCCACCAGTCAGTTCCTGGGTGCCGCGCTAGGGGGAATTATCGGTGGCTGGTTGTTCCAGCACGGTGGCTTGAGCATGGTCTTCCTCGGATGTGCGTTGCTCTGTGCCCTGTGGTGGGTGGTTGCGGTAGGCATGCGTGAGCCGCCGTACGTGACCAGCCTGCGCATGCCGCTGTCGGCCGAGGCCGTCCGTGAAGCGGGGCTGACCGAGCGGCTTATGGCCGTCCCGGGTGTGACCGACGCAGTGGTGGTGGCAGATGAAGCCGCCATCTATATCAAACTGGATACGAAAATTTTGGATCGTTCGACCCTGGAGCGCCTGGTCAATCCGGCATCCGCGGCGTGCGAAGCCTAGGAGAACGTTATGGCCCGTGGGGTTAACAAAGTCATATTGGTCGGTACTTGCGGCCAGGATCCCGAAGTCCGCTACCTGCCCAACGGTAACGCCGTGACCAACCTGAGCCTGGCGACCAGCGAGCAGTGGACCGACAAGCAAACCGGTCAGAAGGTCGAGCGCACCGAGTGGCACCGCGTATCGATGTTCGGCAAGGTTGCCGAGATCGCTGGCGAATACCTGCGTAAGGGTTCCCAGGTCTACATCGAGGGCAAGCTGCAAACCCGCGAGTGGGAAAAAGACGGCATCAAGCGTTACACCACCGAGATCATCGTCGACATGCAGGGCACCATGCAGCTGCTCGGCGGTCGTCCGCAGAACCAGGACGGTGCTCCGCAGGGTGGTGGTAACAACTACAACCAGGCCCCGCGTCAGCAGGCGCCACGCCCACAGCAGGCACCACAGCGTCCAGCTCCGCAGCAGCCAGCACCACAGCCGGCTCCGGACTTCGACAGCTTTGATGATGATATTCCGTTCTAATGGATAGACGTTGAATGCAATGGCTTCACAAGGCGTGGTGTGGTCCGGCGCCTTATAGGCCAAGCAGTACGTTTTAAAATGGAAAAGCCCTGATCTTCATGAGGAGATCAGGGCTTTTTTGTCTGTGAAGGCGAGCAATGCGCTTTACACGAAGGACGGCTTTTTCAAAAAGCACAGGGATGTTCAATGGTTCGCCAAAGAACTGAGAGATGCTCATTCGGGCGTTCGTCTGCTTAGGATCGGCACCGACGATCCGGTTTCACTACGCTGTGGGCAATCTTGACTAAAGTATCAACTGGCGATGGCCATAACGTCGCCACTGTGATCGCTCAAGAGATGCCTGGCATTTCTCCAGGCGTCCCAAACCTGATCAGGAGTGCACGATGGACCTCAACCGTCGTCAGTTCTTCAAGGTCGCCGCTATTGGCCTTGGAGGCTCAAGCCTGGCTGCGCTGGGAATGGCCCCGACCCCGGCCTTCGCCGAGCAGGTGCGCCACTTCAAGCTGGCCCACGCCCACGAGACCCGCAACACTTGCCCTTACTGTTCTGTCGGCTGCGGCCTGATCATGTACAGCCAGGGCGATGCAGCCAAGAATGTCGCGCAGAACATCATCCATATCGAAGGCGACGCCGATCACCCGGTCAATCGCGGCACGTTGTGCCCCAAAGGCGCGGGCTTGCTCGACTTTATCCACAGCCCTAGCCGGTTGCAGTACCCACAGGTGCGCAAGCCGGGCAGCAGTGAGTGGACGCGAATCTCCTGGGATGATGCACTGGATCGCATTACCGACCTGATGAAGGCCGACCGTGACGCCAACTTTGTGCAGAAGAATGCGCAGGGGCAGACGGTCAACCGCTGGCTGACGGTGGGTTTCCTCGCCGCGTCCGCTTCGTCCAACGAAGCCGGTTACATGACCCATAAGGTCGTTCGCAGTTTCGGCATGCTGGGGTTCGATAACCAGGCACGTGTCTGACATGGCCCGACGGTGGCAAGTCTTGCCCCGACGTATGGCCGTGGAGCCATGACCAACCACTGGACCGATATCGCCAACGCGAATCTGATTCTGGTGATGGGCGGTAATACTGCTGAAGCCCACCCTTGTGGCTTCAAGTGGGTGACCGAAGCCAAGGCGCACAACCAGGCTCGTTTGATCGTGGTCGATCCACGGTTCACCCGTACTGCCTCAGTAGCGGATTACTATGCTCCAATTCGCACGGGCAGTGATATTGCCTTCATGGGCGGGTTGATCAATTACCTGTTGACTGAGGACAAGATTCAGCACGAGTACGTGCGTAACTACACCGATGTTTCGTTCATCGTAAAAGCCGGCTTCGCTTTCGAGGACGGGCTGTTTTCAGGTTACGACGCAGCCAAACGCACTTATACCGACAAGTCCGGCTGGGGCTATGAGATCGGTGAGGATGGCTTTGCCAAGGTCGACCCAACGCTGCAGAACCCACGTTGTGTCTACCAATTGATGAAGCAGCACTACAGCCGTTATACCCCGGCCTTGGCTAGCCAGATTTGCGGCATGCCGGAAGACAGCATGCGCAAGATCTGGGAAGAGATCGCCACCTGCTCGCAGCCGGGCAAAACCATGACGATCCTCTATGCCCTGGGCTGGACACAGCACTCGATTGGCTCGCAGATCATTCGCAGTGCGGCCATGGTGCAGTTGCTGTTGGGTAACGTCGGCATGCCTGGCGGCGGTGTCAACGCCTTGCGTGGGCATTCCAATATCCAGGGGCTGACAGACCTGGGCCTGTTGTCCAATCTGTTGCCCGGCTACCTGACCCTGCCGTCCGATGCCGAGCAGGATTACGACGCCTACATCGCCAAGCGAGCGCTCAAGCCTTTGCGTCCCGGGCAGATGTCTTATTGGCAGAACTACGGCAAGTTCCATGTCAGCTTGATGAAAGCTTGGTACGGAGCCAATGCGACAGCGGAAAACCACTGGGGTTATGACTGGCTGCCCAAGCTGGATGTTCCCGGCTACGACGTACTGAAGATGTTCGACATGATGGCCAAGGGGCAGGTCAATGGCTATTTCTGCCAGGGCTTCAACCCGATTGCTGCGCTGCCGGACAAGAACCGTGTAATGGCGTCGCTGGCCAAGCTCAAATGGCTGGTGGTAATGGACCCGTTGGCCACCGAGACATCTGAGTTCTGGCGCAATGTGGGGCCGTACAACGACGTTGAAACCGCCAATATCCAGACCGAGGTCATCCGCCTGCCGACCACCTGCTTTGCCGAGGAGGACGGCTCGTTGGTCAACAGCAGCCGCTGGCTGCAATGGCACTGGAAGGGGGCCGAAGGCCCGGGTCAGTCACGCACCGACGTGAAGATCATGAGCGAACTGTTCCTGCGTTTGCGCGAGCGCTACCAGCGCGAGGGCGGAGCCTGGGCAGAGCCGATACTCAAGCTCAACTGGCCTTACAAGGTAGCGGATGAGCCGTCGCCGGAAGAAATCGCCAAGGAGGTCAACGGCTATGTCACCGCCGACTTCACCGACGCCAGTGGTATGACGTTCAAGGCGGGGCAACAACTGTCTGGGTTCTCCCAGCTCAGGGACGACGGTAGCACCGCCTCGGGCTGCTGGATCTTCTGCGGCAGCTGGACCGAGCAAGGCAACCAGATGGCCCGGCGTGACAATAGCGATCCCTATGGCATGAAGCAGAACCTGGGGTGGGCATGGGCCTGGCCGATGAACCGAAGGATTCTGTACAACCGCGCCTCGGCTGATCTGCAAGGCAAGCCCTGGGCACCGAACAAGCGACTGGTCTGGTGGAACGGCAAGACCTGGGGCGGTACCGACGTGCCGGACTACAAAGCGGATGTCGCTCCAGAGGCGGGGATGAACCCGTTCATCATGAACCCCGAAGGGGTAGCGCGCTTCTTCGCGCTGGACAAGATGGCCGAAGGCCCGTTCCCCGAGCACTACGAACCGTTCGAGACGCCAATTGGCATCAACCCGCTGCACCCGGGCAACAAGCAGGCGACCAGCAACCCGGCCGGACGCGTGTTCGATTCGGTCTGGGACTCGCTGGGGCAGGCCAAGGACTTCCCCTATGCCGCCACCAGCTACCGATTGACCGAGCACTTCCATTTCTGGACCAAACATTGCCCGATCAACGCCGTGACGCAGCCAGAGCAGTTCGTTGAAATTGGCGAAGCACTGGCCAAGGAGAAGGGCATTGTCGCAGGGGATCGGGTTCGGGTGACCTGCAAGCGAGGGCATATCGAGGCGGTGGCCGTAGTGACCAAGCGGATCCGTCCACTGCAGGTCAACAACCAGACCGTGCATCAAATCGGCATTCCCTTGCACTGGGGCTTCACCGGCGCCACCCGTCACGGCTACCTGACCAATACCTTGGTGCCGTACCTAGGTGACGGTAATACCCAGACCCCGGAATCCAAGTCGTTCCTGGTCAACCTGGAGAAAATCTGATGGCCAGCCAAGACATTATTGCCCGTTCAGCCACCACCACCTTACCGCCTTCGGTGCGCCAGCAAGAGGAGGTGGCGAAGCTGATCGACACGTCCAAGTGCATCGGCTGCAAGGCTTGCCAGGTGGCGTGCTCGGAATGGAACGAGTTGCGTGACGACGTTGGGCATAGCCTCGGCACCTATGACAATCCTCAGGACCTGAGCGCCGAAACCTGGACCCTGATGCGTTTCACGGAACATGAGAATACGGTGGGTAACCTGGAGTGGTTGATTCGCAAGGACGGTTGCATGCACTGCGCCGATCCGGGTTGCCTGAAGGCCTGTCCTAGCCCGGGGGCGATCATCCAGCACGCCAATGGCATCGTCGACTTCAATCAGGATCACTGTATCGGCTGTGGTTACTGCATCACGGGCTGCCCGTTCAATATTCCGCGGATCTCACAGAAGGACCACAAGGCCTACAAGTGCACCCTGTGTTCGGATCGGGTCGCCGTCGGGCTGGAGCCGGCTTGCGTCAAAACCTGCCCAACCGGTGCGATTGTCTTTGGTAGCAAGGCGGACATGAAGGAGCATGCTGCCGAACGCATCGTCGATCTCAAGTCGCGCGGTTTCGAACAGGCTGGCTTGTACGATCCGGACGGTGTTGGTGGTACTCATGTGATGTACGTGCTGCACCATGCCGATCAGCCTCAGCTCTACGCTGGCCTGCCGAATCAACCGGTGATCAGCCCCTTGGTTGGCTTGTGGAAGGGCATCAGCAAGCCGTTGGCGTTGCTGGCCATGGGCGCGGCAGTGTTGGCGGGGTTCTTCCACTATGTGCGTATTGGCCCGCAGCGGATCGAGGACGATGAGCATCCGGCTGGCAAGGACCCCAGCGTGCATGAGGTTGACCCGGCAGTGCATGTCTTCGACCCGAACAAGCCCGGGGCACAAGGGGAGGATCGGCCATGAAAGACAAACCGATCCTGCGTTACACCGCGAATGAGCGCAGCAACCACTGGGCGGTGGCCATTCTGTTCTTCATGGCGGCGTTGTCCGGGCTGGCGCTGTTTCATCCTGCATTGTTCTGGCTCAGCCATCTGTTTGGTGGCGGGCCCTGGACGCGGATATTGCACCCTTTTATGGGGGTGCTGATGTTTGTGTTGTTCCTGGGTCTGGTAATACGTTTCTGGCGGGCGAACATGCTCACGGCGAATGATCGACTCTGGCTCCGGCGGGTCGACCGGGTGATGCGCAATGAAGAGCAGGGCGTGCCGCCTGTGGGTAAGTACAACGCCGGGCAGAAGCTACTGTTCTGGACGTTGCTGCTTTGCATGCTGGTGTTGCTGCTCAGCGGTGTGGTGATTTGGCGCGCCTACTTCAGCCAGTATTTCGGCATTGGCAGTATTCGTCTGGCGACACTGCTGCATGCATTGGCTGCATTCGTGCTGGTATTGAGCATCATCGTGCATATCTATGCCGGTATCTGGATCAAGGGCTCGAACGGTGCCATGGTGCATGGTTGGGTGAGCCGTGCCTGGGCGAAAAAGCACCATGGGCTATGGTTTCGGGACGTGACCGGTGAAGATCGGTCGGACAGCCACATCGGCAAGAAGGGGTGACGGCTTGAGCAGGATACTTGAACCGGGCCATATCGAGGCGGCAGCGAGTGCCCCGCCGTTCATCCATTTGCCTCCTGCGAACCTGTTTGACCTGCGCCGTGTGCGTCTTGAGCACATGGCTGCAGGGCATCCTCTGGCTGATTATCTGCGCTTTGCTGCCAGCCTTTGTCAGCTCCAGCAAGGCTTGCTGGATCAGCCTCCGGGCATCTGCGCGCCAGACCCTGAGCGCATCCGCCTGTGTCTTGAGCACGGTCTACCACCTCTAGCCGCAGACAGCCTGGTGCGCGAAGCCGATTGGCAGCCGTACCTGGAGGCATTGCTGCAGCAGTATCAGGCCTCTTCGGAACCTGTGCGTGCGGCACTGGCACAGTTGCGCGCTGCCAGCCCCGGGCAGCGCAAGGTGTGGGCATTGGCCTTGCTCGGCGGGCAGTACGCTGGGCTGCCGGCGGCCTTGGTGCCCTTTCTCGGTGCTGCGCTGCAAGTGGCCTGGAGCCACTGGTTATTGAGTTTGCCGGAAGATCTACTCGGGCCCGGTGATAACCTCAGGCAATGCCCGGCCTGTGGCTCGCCGGCCATGGCCGGGGTGATTCGCCACCGGGGCAAATTCAATGGGTTGCGTTATCTGGTCTGTTCCTTGTGTGCCTGCGAGTGGCATGTGGTACGGGTAAAATGCATCTACTGCGAACAGAGCAAGGGGCTGCGTTACTACAGTTTCGAGGATGACCGCCACCCTGCCGGCCAGGCACCGCTGCGTGCCGAGTGCTGCGCGGGGTGTAACAGTTATTTGAAACTGGTCTATCTGGAGCATGACGCTGAAGCGGAAGCCTTGAGTGCCGACCTGGCCAGCCTGGCCCTTGATTTGCGTCTGGATCAGGAGGGGTATCAGCGCCTGGCACCGAACCTGCTGCTGGCGCCAGGAGGGGACTGAGCCCAGCGGCTACACTCAGGGTTCCCGGCTCCCTTCGTCGGCAGAGTCGACCGCTGCCGTTCGTCGAGAGCGCGATGACCGGAGAGTCTTTGATGCCTTCCAGTTTAGCCCCGCTGCCCGCGCGCCTTCCTTCCGTCGATAGCCTGTTGCGTAGCCCGGCCTGCCAGCCGTTGGCGGAGCGCTATGGGCGCGAGGCGTTACTCAGTGTTCTACGGCACGTACTCGATGACCTGCGAGAACCCGCTCGGCTGGGGCAGTTGGAGGCCATTGAGCTGATACCCGAGGTGCTGGCTGGCAGGGTGGGTGAGCGTTTGGCGGTGCAGCATCAAAGCCAGGTACGTCGGGTGTTCAACCTGACCGGTACGGTGTTGCACACCAACCTGGGGCGAGCACTGCTGCCGGAAGAAGCCATTCATGCAGTGCAGCAGGCTGCGCGCTATCCACTGAACCTGGAGTTTGACCTGGAGAGCGGCAAGCGCGGCGACCGCGATGACTTGATCGAGGACCTGATCCTTGAGCTGACTGGTGCTGAAGCCGTCACGGTGGTGAACAACAATGCAGCAGCGGTGTTGCTGGCACTCAACAGTCTGGGGGCGCGCAAGGAGGGGATCATCTCACGCGGTGAGTTGATCGAGATCGGTGGCGCCTTTCGGATACCCGACATCATGGCGCGTGCTGGCGTAAAACTGCATGAAGTGGGCACAACCAACCGCACGCATACGCGTGACTATGAAGCCGCCATCGGCCCGCGCAGCGGCCTGTTGATGCGCGTGCATTGCAGTAATTACAGCATCCAGGGGTTCACCCATCAGGTACCGACCCAAGCGCTGGCGGAACTGGCCCACCGGCATGGTCTGCCGCTGTTGGAGGACCTGGGCAGTGGAAGCCTTCTGGACCTGACGCGCTGGGGGCTGCCCGCCGAGCCGACGGTTCGCCAGGCCTTGGTTGACGGGGCCGATATCGTCACCTTCAGCGGCGACAAACTGCTGGGTGGGCCTCAGGCGGGCTTGATCGTAGGCCGCAAGGCGTTGATTGCACGGATCAAGAAAAACCCGCTCAAGCGTGCCCTGCGTGTGGATAAGTTGACTCTCGCTGCACTGGAAGCTGTGCTGGGCTTGTACCGCAACCCTGAGCGCCTGGCTGAGCGCTTGCCCAGCCTTCGCCTGCTGACCCGCCCTCAGGCCGACATTCTGGCGCAAGCCGAGCGTCTGGCACCGGTGCTGGCGCACGCGCTGGGTGAGTTGTGGACGGTCAGTGTGGAGCCCGCACTCGGCATGATTGGCAGCGGCAGTCAGCCTGTGGCCCGCTTGCCCAGCGCCGCCCTGTGTGTGCGCGCACAAGCGTCCAAGCGTTTGCGCGGGCGTCACTTGCTCGCGCTGGAGGCGGCCTTGCGCGCCTTGCCGATACCCGTGCTTGGGCGCATTGATGACGATGCGCTGTGGATGGACCTGCGCCAGTTGGATGACGAAGCAGGCTGGCTTGAGCAGTTGCCGCAACTGCGGCCGGGAGCGATGGCAAGGTGATTGTCGGAACGGCCGGGCATATCGATCATGGCAAGACTGCGCTGCTGGAAGCATTGACCGGGCAGGCAGGTGATCGTCGCCGGGAGGAGCGCGAACGCGGTATCACCATCGACCTGGGGTATCGCTATGCGTCGTTGCAGGCGGGGGCCGAACAGACCGGTTTTATTGATGTACCTGGGCATGAGCGGTTTATCCACAATATGCTCGCCGGGGCGCACGGCATTGACCTTGTGTTGTTGGTCGTAGCGGCCGACGACGGGGTGATGCCGCAGACCCGTGAGCATCTGGCGATTGTCGAGCTGCTGGGTATCCCCAGGGCGCTGGTGGTCATCAGCAAGTGTGACCGCGTCGAGCCTGCCAGGGTGCAGGAGGTGCAGCGCGAGGTGCGCACCTTGCTGGCGCCAGGGCCTTATGCGGGCGCAGCTCAATTCGTGGTGTCGAGTGTGTCTGGTAGCGGTATCGAAGCACTGCGTCAGGCGCTGTTGAACGCGCAGCGTGACGTTCAACGGCGCAGCAGTGCAGGAGGTTTTCGCCTGGCCATCGACCGCGCATTCAGCGTCGCTGGCGCAGGTATTGTGGTGACCGGCACGGCATTGGCCGGACATGTGCAGGTGGGTGACACGTTGCTGTTGGGCAGGGCCGGCAAACCGGTGCGCGTGCGTGGCCTGCATGCCCAGAACCAGGCCGCAGTCGAAGCATGGGCCGGGCAGCGGGTGGCCTTGAACATCAGTGCCGAGCGCCTGGGGGTCGAGCAGATTCACCGAGGTAATTGGCTACTGGCCGAGTGGTTGTATGCCACGACTCAGCGTGTGGATATCGAGTTGCAGTTGCTGGGCAGCGAAACACGCCAGTTTGAGCATTTCAGTTCGGTGCATGTGCACCTTGGCACCCAGGATGTTACTGCCAGGGTCGCTCTGTTGCAGGGGGAATACCTGGCGCCTAGTGGGCGCATGTTCGCGCAACTGCTGCTCAACGCCCCATTGCACGCCGTGCATGGCGATCACCTTGTGCTGCGCGACCAGCGCGCTCAGCGCACCCTAGGTGGCGGTAAGGTGCTGGACCCCTTTGCCCCGGCCAGGCAGCGTCGCAGCCCGGCGCGGCTGGCGCAGTTGCACGCGCTGGCCGAGGCCGAGAGCCTGGAGCAGGCGCTGCCGGCCCTGCTTGCGCAGGGTGCGACCGGGCTTGACCCGCAACAACTGGAGCGTCAGTTCAATCGCCTGCGCAGCAGTTGGCGTTTACCTGAGGACGTCAGTGTTGTTGCCACGCGCCAGGGCGCACGGTTGTTCGCGACAGCCCATTGGCAGGCGCTCAAGCAGGAGGTGCTGGTGCAATTGGCCCGGTTTCATACGCTGGAGCCGGATCAACTAGGCCCTGACCGTGACCGCTTGCGACGTTTCGTGGCGTTGCCGTTGGAGCGCCCGGTGTTCATCAGCTTGATTGAGGAACTGCTGGCCGCCGGGTTACTTGCCAGCAGTGGGCCTTGGTTGCACCTGCCGGAACACCAGGCGCGTCTGAGCGACGCGGACATGGCGTTGTGGGAGCAGTTGCAGCCGTACGTGCAGGCGTCCGGTTTCGACCCGCCTTGGGTGCGTGACCTGGCCCGTGCAACCCACAGCGAGGAGGCCGCGGTACGGCTGCTGTTACGCAAGATGGCGCGCTTGGGGCAGGTTCATCAGGTGGTGCGCGACCTGTTTTACCCGGACGCCACAGTGCGACAAATGGCGGCTATGCTCATGCAGGTGGCTACCGAGGACCTGAGTGTGCAGGTGGTGCGTTTTCGCGATGTGCTGGGGATCGGCCGTAAACGCAGTATTCAGATTCTCGAGTATTTCGACCGTGTCGGCTTGACCCGCCGTCTCGGCGACCAGCGTCGCATACGGCAGGACAATGCGCTGGCCCACGTACCCCGCGACGTATGACAAGGAAGGCAATCGCGCCCGGTGGCGCGGCCGGGCTTCAAACCCGGTTGGGGACGGCAGCCGTTCCCGGGCAGGTTCGACTCCCGCTGCCTTCCGCCAACCCGCAGGTTGGACATCCCCCGCAGGAAGCCGCAAAATATCCGCTTTCCCCTATTTCTGACCGGACCTGCTGACTCTATGCGAATGCGCCTGATGCTGTTGGGTGGTGGAAGTGCCCTCGGGCAAGCGCTGATTCGCCTTGGAGCCGAGGAAGACATCGGCTTTCTGGCGCCGCGTCCGCCGGATAAGGGGTGGGACGCTGCCAGCCTGACCCAGTTACTGGATGACACCCGCCCCGATGCGTTGGTGAATCTGGCTTATTATTTCGACTGGTTTCAGGCCGAGTCGGTCAGCGAGCAACGACTGGCACAGCAGGAGCGCTCGGTAGAGCGTCTGGCTGAGCTGTGCCAGCACCACGGCATTATCCTGGTACAGCCTTCCAGCTATCGCGTGTTCGATGGCTCTCGGGCCACGGCCTACAGTGAGAAGGACGAGCCAGTGCCGTTGGGCCTGCGCGGGCAAGCGCTCTGGCGGATCGAGCAGAGCGTCCGCGCCACCTGCCCGCAGCATGTACTGCTGCGCTTTGGCTGGTTGCTCGACGAAAGCCTGGACGGCGTTCTTGGGCGCTTCCTGACGCGCGCCGAACAGGCTCAGGAGTTACTGCTGGCGGACGACCGGCGTGGAAACCCGACGCCGGTCGATGATGCCGCACGGGTCATTCTCTCCGTGCTCAAGCAGCTGGATTGCGCGGCCCCACTGTGGGGCACTTACCATTACGCGGGCAATGAGGCGACTACGCCGCTCGCGCTAGGCCAGGCGATCCTCAGTGAGGCCTCGCAGCTTCACAAGCTTGCTGTCGAAGCACCGACTGCACAGGCGCACGCGGCACGCCCGGATGCGGCTGAAGAGCCACAGCACGCGGTACTGGCCTGCAAGAAAATTCTGCACACCTTCGGTATCAAGCCGCGCGCCTGGCGTGCTGGCCTGCCGACACTACTGGATCGATTCTACCGACATGGCTGATGCACCTATTCTGATTACCGGCGGCGCAGGCTTCATCGGCTCTCACTTGAGCGACGCGCTGTTGGCAAACGGCTACGCGGTGCGGGTACTGGATGACCTGTCCACCGGCAAGCGCAGCAACCTGCAGTTGCAGCACCCCAAGCTGCAACTGATCGAAGGCGATGTCGCTGACGCGGCGCTGGTCGCCCAGGCGGCGGCAGGGTGCCAGGCGGTGGTTCACCTGGCTGCGGTGGCCTCGGTCCAGGCGTCGGTCGAAGACCCGGTGAAAACTCACCAGAGCAATTTCATCGGCACCCTGAATGTGTGCGAGGCCATGCGCCTGGCCGGCATTCGGCGGGTGCTCTTTGCCTCCAGTGCAGCCGTGTATGGCAACAACGGTGAAGGCGAATCGATCAGTGAGGAGACGCCCAAGGCGCCCCTCACGCCTTATGCTGTGGATAAGTTGGCCAGTGAACACTACCTGGACTTCTACCGCCGTCAGCATGGCCTGGAGCCCGTAGTGTTTCGCTTCTTCAATATTTTCGGTCCGCGCCAGGACCCTTCATCGCCGTATTCGGGCGTGATCAGCATCTTCAGCGAGCGGGCGCTCAGCGGGCAGCCCATTACTGTGTTTGGTGATGGCGAGCAGACCCGCGACTTCGTCTATGTCGGTGATCTGGTGAGTGTGATGCTGCAGGCGCTGACGCTGGATCAGGTGGAAGAGGGTGCAGTGAACGTCGGCTTGAATCAGGCCACCTCGTTGAACCAACTGTTGGCTGCCCTGAAAACGGTGGTCGGCAGCTTGCCTGCGATCACTCATGGGCCTGCGCGTTCTGGCGATATCCGCCATTCGCGTGCAGACAATACCCGTCTGCTGCAGCGCTTCCGCTTTCCCGAACCTACGCCAATGGCCGAAGGCCTTGCCCGGCTTCTGGGGCGCTGAAACAAAAAAACGGCGATTTAATCGCCGTTTTTTGATTAAGGCCAAGCCTTAGAACTTGTAGCCGACGCCGACCATGTAGACCCATGGATCGACATCCACGTCGACCTTGGTCTTGCCTACGGTCAGCGCGCTCGGGCCATCAATGCTGGCCTCGGTGTCGATGTCGATATACCAGACCGCAGCGTTGACCAGGAAGTTGTCGGTCAGCATGTAGTCCATGCCCAGTTGGCCAGCCAGGCCCACCGAGTCCTTCAGTTTCAGGTTGCTGAAGCCCTGGGCCTTGCGGTTGCTGCTCAGGTCTTCATCGAAGAACATGGTGTAGTTCAGGCCGATACCGGCATACGGCTGGAACTTGGAGCTCGCGTCAAGCGGGTAGTACTGCAGCGACAGGGTCGGTGGCAGTTGCTTGATGTCGCCCAGTTTGCCGTCCAGGCCTGCGCCCTTGACGCTAACGGTGTGCTGGAATGGCGTCGCTGCCAGCAGTTCCAGGCCAACGTGGTCGGTCAGCATGTAGGCGAAGGTCAAGCCCAGTTGGGTATCGCTGTCCAGCGTCGCTTTGGTGCCGGGAACCTTGTTGCCGTCCAGCTTGAGGTTGCCGCTGTCTTCGTTAGGAGCGGTGGTGATAGCGCCAGCACGCATAATAAACTCACCCGCCTTGTGGGCGTGGGCAACAGGGGCTGTAAGCGCCAGGGCAATCAGCGAGGCGCCAAGCAAGGACTTGTTCATGGAAGCTCCCAAAGGACATTTAGAATGTAATGTGCCAATGGTAAAGAGCCAGCAGCGGGGAGAATTTGACTCAGCTCAATGAAACCGCGATAGCGCTCCAGAGCGGCTGTTATTGTAGTTCATAGGCGTAGATTTTCTCGGCGTCCATCTGATAACCCGCTTCAGCCAGCTCACTGCTCGACGACTGGACACGCATCGGGCCTTCGATCCAGTACGGCTGGTAAAGCTCCTCGACCTTGATGCCGAGCTCACTGACCACATGCACGATCTGGTTGGACGGGGGCGGAGGCACATGAATGCACGCGCCGTAGTAAGGCACCAGAAGGAACTCAGTCGTACGCCCCTCCTCGTTGACCTCCAGCGGTACGATGTAGCCAGGTAGCTTGACCTGCTGACCGTCCAGCGCCTGGACGACCGGCGCATCCGGTGCTTGCTGGTGCGCTGCCGGGGCACTCTCTGCCGCCAGCGCATTGCCCAGTTGTGACAGGTCATGCAAGGGTGCCATCTGCGGCTCGATCACCGGTGCGCCAGGAGGGATCAGCTGTGGCCATTCCAGGGTGCGGGGTTCGCCCGCCCACAGCGGTGTGGCAACCAGTAGCAACAAGAACAAGGCGCGGGCCATGGGTATTGGTCTCATAAGTGAATCGACAGACCGTCCGCCAGTGACTGCCGATAGGCACGCCAAGCGGGCACGCTGCCCATCAATAGCGCGGCGCCCAGGATGATTGCCAGCAATGTCCATTCGTGGCTGCTGGGCCAGGCCAGTGGCAGGTACAGGCCATAGTTGGCTTGCACATACCCTTGGGCCAGGGCGATACCCAGGTAAAGCAGGGACAGGCCTGCGAGTATGCCTGCAACCGACAACGCAAAGGCTTCCAGTACCAGCAGGCCGGCGATGTGCCAAGGGCGGGCACCCACCGAGCGCAGTATGGCCATTTCCCGGCGTCGTTCGTTCAGGCTGGTGAGAATGGCGGTCAGCATGCCTATCAGGCCGGTCAGCACGACAAACAGGGATACCACGAACAGCGCCTGCTCGGCAGTGCTCATCAGGCTCCACAGTTCCTGCAGGGCGACGCCTGGCAGAATGGCCTGCAGTGGTTCATTGCGGTACTCGCTGATCTCGCGTTGCAGAGCAAAGGTGGCGATTTTGTTGTTCAGGCCGAGCATGAACGCGGTAATGGCACTGGGCGTCAGGTCCATGTTGCGCGCCTGATCGGCGCTGACACGACCGGCCCCGCGTGCGGGAACACCGTTGTGCCAGTCAACGTGGATCGCCTCCATGCCGCCCAGGCTGATGTGCAGTGTGCGGTCTACCGGTGTGCCGGTCCGCTGCAGAATACCGACTACCGTGAACGGCTTGTCGTCATGTTTGACCAGGCTGATTGCCGCCACGCCGTGAGCCAGTACCAGCTTGTCGCCCAGGGTGTAATGCAGGGCCTGCGCGACTTCGGCGCCCAGTACCACTTCAAACGGGTCATCGGTAAAGGCGCGGCCTTGAGCCAGTTGCAAGGATTGCTTGTGGCCATACTGGTAGTGCTCAAAGTAGGCTTCGGAAGTGCCCATCACGCGGTAGCCACGGTGCGAGTCACCCAAGGAAATCGGAATCGCCCATTTCACCCGCGGGTCACTGGCGTAATGCTCATAGCTGTCCCAGCGAATGTTGTTGGTGGCATTGCCAATGCGAAACACCGAATACAGCAGCAGGTTCACCGAGCCGGAGCGTGCGCCGACGATCAGGTCGGTGCCACTGATGGTGCTGGCGAAGCTGGCGCGGGCTTCAGTGCGTACGCGTTCCACTGCCAGCAGCAGGCATACAGACAAAGCAATGGCGAAGGCGGTCAGGAAGGCAGTGAAGCGTCGATTGGCCAGGCTGGCCAGTGCAAGGCGTAGCAGGTACATCAGGCCTCCAGGTCATTGGCCGGACGGGCCGCGCGGTTGAGTTCTGACAGTGACAGGTGGCGGTCGAACAAGGGCGCCAGGCTCTGGTCATGGCTGACAAACAGCAAACTGGAGCCGGCCGCTCTGCACTCTGCGAACAGCAAGCGGATAAACGCCTCACGACTGTCAGCATCGAGGGCTGAGGTTGGCTCGTCGGCGATCACCAGCTCAGGTTGGCCAATCAATGCGCGGGCTGCGGCGACGCGTTGCTGCTGGCCAATCGATAGGCTGTCGGCACGACGCATCAACAAGGCGGGGTCTTTCAGGCCCAGATGAGCCAGCAGGCTGGCGGCAGCCTGATCGACGCTGCCGTAGCGCTCACAGGCCTTGGCTGCGCGAACCTTGGAGAAGCGGCAGGGCAGTTCGACGTTTTCGCGGACCGAGAGAAACGGCAGCAGGTTGAACTGCTGGAAGATGTAGCCGGTATGGTCAACGCGAAAGCGATCGCGAGCGCCTTGCTTGAGCGTGCTCAGCGTCTGACCGAGCAGGCGAATGCTGCCGTGGTCAGGTTGCTGCACGCCACCAAGCAGGCCGAGCAGGGTGGTTTTTCCGCTACCACTGGGGCCTTTGAGGAATAGCGATTCACCCGTATCCAAATGGAAGGCCGGGATATCCAGCAAGGGTGGATGGCCCGGCCAGGCGAACGCCAGGTCTGTCAACTCGATCAGTGGCTGGCGCATTCAGAACGCAACCATGGCCTTGTTCGGGGTTGCTTCCAGGCCTTTCTGGCCATTGGGGCCGATCAACTGCACCGTAATTTTCTGAGTGGCGGGGAAGGTTTTGAACAGTGGGCCCAAATCCAGGTTGGCCAGTTTGCCTGGCTGTTCACAGGTCAGTTGGTAATGGGCGTGGATCTCGCTGTGTTCGTCTTCGTGGGCGGCGTGGTGATCATCGGTGGCGTCATCGTCAGATGGGGTATCACCGAACAATGGGCTTTCCAGGGCTTCGTCGGTTTCCGTGCACTGCGCCGCATTGGCCAAGCCAAACAGCGTCAGCGGCTGCTCCAGTTGTTTGCGGACGGCCGCGACCTTGGCCTTGTCGGCCGCACTGATGGCCGCATGCTCAAAGCCCACGAGGTTCATGGCTGGGCTTTCCAGTTCCAGCTCAAGTGTCTTGTCATCGAGCACGACATTGAGATGCGCCACGCCATGCTCATGGGCGTCAAGGCTGCCATGGGCATGATCATGGTCTTTCTCGGCGTGTGCTGCCGTGAGTGGCAACAGGGCAAACGGCAAGGCGAGCAGCAGACGGCGCATGGAACGGTCTCCGTAGAGGTGGGGCTTGAATCGCAATGTTATAACAAGTTGTCGAGTGGTTGCCAGTGTGCTTGGCGGCAGCCTGTTGCCGTGGGAGCATGGGCTATCGGATGATCTGAAGGAGAGGCCTGTGCGTATTCGTGGACATATTGGTGACTGGCCGGTGGACCTGACACTCGAACTTGATCCGGCCGAGTGGGCGCAGTTGGGTGGGCATCCGGAACGTGCTCTGCCCGCGACTCCGCCTACCGAAGCCAGTGTGTCGAGCGTGCGTCCGGATGATGTGCAGTGGCAAGCGGCGCTGACCTTGTTGCGTCAGGCCGGGCAGCTCAATGGGCCGGCGTTGTTGGAAGGCTTGGCTGCGCTTGCTGGCAGTACGGCGGCCGGCAAGCGACTGCTGGTGCGCTTGCGCCACAGTGCACAGGTGAAGGTTGAAAGCGGGGCGGATGCGCCGGTGTATCGCTGGCTTGGATGAGCGTCCGGCGCCTGCCGCGTGTGCAGGCGCCAGCGATAGGCTGCTTAGTACAGCGCTGCAAACAGTTTGCGTCGATAGGTACCCACCAGCGGGTGATCATTGCCGAGCAGGTCGAACACCTGCAGCAATGTCTTGTGCGGCAGGCCACCGTCATAGCCACGGTTGCGCACGAACAGTTTCAGCAGTGCCTCTAGCGCCGCTTCGTATTGCTGGCGTGACAGTTGGTGAATCGCCAGCTGGTAAAGCGCTTCATCATCCTCTGCATTCTGCGCCAGGCGTGTCTTGAGGGTGGCGGCGTCAGGCAAGTCCACCACTTGCCGCAGGAAGGTCAACTGGGCTTTGGCGCCTGCCAGTGCGGCCTTGTGCTCATCGCTTTTCACGGCATCGAGGACGGTCTGGGCTTCGCCCAGCTCACCGCGTTCTGCCAGGCAGCGGGCGTAGAGAATCAGTGCACCGGCATTGCTGTTGTCTTCAGTGAGCAGTGCCTTGAGGGTGGTCTCGGCTTCACCAAAGCGCCCTTCAGAAAACAGTGCCTGAGCCAGCACCATAGGGTCGGCGGCTGGTGGCGGCATTTGAACATGAGGCTCGAGCAGCGCTCGGATTGCCGACTCGGGCTGGGCACCCGCGAAGCCATCAACCGGTTGACCATCCTTGAACAGCACTACGGTCGGCAGGCTGCGGATACCGAAGCGTGCAACGATATCCTGTTCGATGTCACAGTTGACCTTGGCCAGCAGCAGCTCGCCGTGGTAGCTCTCCGTGATTTGTGCAAGCAGCGGCATCAGCGCTTTGCACGGCGCACACCATTCGGCCCAGAAATCCACCAGCACCGGTTTGTGATGGGAGTTGGCGATCACCAGCTGATCGAAGTTGGCAGCGCTGGCGTCGAAAATGTACGGCGTTTCTTGACTCATCGCGACTCTCGCAAATCCTTGAATGGCAGCACTATAAAGGCTGTCGGCTGGCGTGGTACAGGCTGACCCGGCGGAATTCGTGAGGCTCGGCCAGGTCCGGCAGGGTCAGGGCTTCGAGGACGCCCAGTGATTGATACAGCGGGTGGCTGAAGTCGCGCACGCGGGAGTCGGCCACCAAGGCTTCACGGCCACGGCTGAGGAATTCGTCGAGCAGCGGCAGGTTGGCCCGGTCATAGAGTACGTCGGCGACCAGAATCAGGTCGAAGCGGTCGGCTTCGGCAAAAAAGTCCGTGGAGTAGTTCAGGTTCACCCCGTTCAGTTCGGCATTGGCCCGGCATGCGTCCAGCGCCAGAGGGTCGAGGTCGCAGGCCACCACTTCAAGGGCGCCGGCCTTGGCCGCTGCAATACCCGCAACGCCAGAGCCTGCGCCGAAGTCGAGCACGCGCTTGCCTTCAACCCACTCCGGTCGCTCACACAAAAAGCGCGCCATGGCCAGGCCGCTGGCCCAGCAAAAGCTCCAATATGGCGGCTCATGGAGGATGCGTCGGGTCTCTTCGGGGCTGAAGGCGCGGTCCATGTTGTCCGCATCGATCAGCCAGAGCCTCAGGTCACTGCCCGGCAGGTGGCTGGCGACCAGTCGCGCATCGCCGAGCAGTTCACTCAATGCCCCTTGCAGTGATGACGGTGCTGCCGTCATGGCGCCTTCTCAAAACGCAGCGGCCCAGTGGCCTGGGTGGTTGCCTGGGTAACCCGCAGTGCCGGCAAGTGCAGGATCAGTTGCCCTGACTGACTGGCCCGACCGCGCAGTTCAACACGTGCTCCACTGGGGAAGGCTTCCGGGTTGAAGCGTAAATGAAAGGGCAGTGCCTGACCGTTACCTGCGAGTGAGCTGCTGGCCAGCAAGCGCTGCGGACGACCGCGTTCGTCAATGACCAGCAACGCCAGCTCAACATCGGCGTTGGCCGGTATGCCCAGCAGGGTGCCGCTGAGTTCGCGCTGATAGGCCGGCAGAGGGCCGGGGGCCGCAGGTGACGTGCTGGTGGTTGGGGAGGTGTCTGTCTGCGTCTGTTTGGGCGCATCGCTACTGCAGGCGACGAGCAGGCCGACAAAACTGAGCAGAATGAGTGCTCGAAAGCGCATGAAGAGGTTCCTTGAGGACGTTTCCTCACTGGATGGTAAACCCTTTGGCTTGTCTTGCCAGTGAGATGCGCTACCATGGCCCTCCCTTTTTTTGTTGCCTGCCACCATGCACTGTCCCTTCTGCGGTGCCAACGACACCAAAGTCATCGACTCGCGACTGGTCGCCGAGGGTGAGCAAGTGCGCCGTCGGCGCGAATGCGTCGCCTGCGGTGAACGCTTTACCACCTTTGAAACCGCCGAATTGGTCCTGCCTCGCTTGATCAAGCAGGATGGCAGCCGACAGCCGTTCGATGAAGACAAGCTGCGCGCCGGTATGCAACGTGCGCTGGAGAAGCGCCCGGTCAGCGTCGAGCGACTGGAAGCGGCACTGGCGCATATCAAGCACAAGCTGCGGGCAACCGGCGAGCGTGAGGTCAAGTCGCTGGTCGTGGGCGAATTGGTGATGGCCGAGCTGCAGAAACTCGATGAGGTCGCCTACATCCGTTTCGCCTCGGTTTACCGACGCTTCCAGGACCTCGATGAATTCCGTGAAGAGATTGACCGTCTGGCCCGAGAGCCGGCTAAAGAGTGATCATGCCCACTGAACGCGCTGTGCTGGATGCTCACTACATGGCCCGCGCCCTGGAACTGGCGCGCAAGGGGCTGTACTCAACCCACCCTAATCCTCGCGTCGGCTGCGTGATTGTGCGTGATGGTCAGGTGGTGGGTGAAGGCTGGCATGTTCGTGCCGGTGAACCGCATGCTGAGGTTCATGCATTGCGCCAGGCAGGCGAATTGGCCCGTGGCGCCTGCGCCTATGTCACCCTTGAGCCTTGCAGCCATCATGGCCGCACACCGCCTTGTGCCGAGGCGCTGGTCAACGCCGGTGTGGCGCGGGTTGTTGCGGCCATGCAGGACCCCAATCCACAGGTTGCCGGTCAAGGCCTGAAGCGCTTGGCCGATGCCGGTATTGAGGTGTCCAGCGGAGTGCTTGAGGCCGAGGCACGCGCGTTGAACCCGGGCTTTCTCAAGCGTATGGAACATGGCCTGCCTTATGTGCGGGTCAAACTGGCGATGAGCCTTGATGGCCGCACCGCCATGGCCAGTGGCGAGAGCCAGTGGATTACCGGGCCTGCCGCACGCTCGGCCGTTCAACGTTTGCGTGCGCGTTCCAGTGTGGTGCTGACCAGCGCTGAAAGCGTGATCGCGGACAATGCCCGGATGACTGTGCGTGGCGAAGAACTGGGGCTGGATGCGGAAAATACCGCCTTGGCGCTGGCTCGCCCGCCGCTGCGGGTGCTGATCGATGGGCGTTTGCGCCTGCCGTTGGAGGCCGCGTTCTATCAGGCCGGTCCTGCGCTGGTGGCGACTGCCGCCGCGCACGATGAGCGCTATGCTCAGGCGGGCCTGGAGCTGCTGCGACTGCCCACTCAGGAGGGGCGGGTCGACTTGCGTGCATTGCTGCGTGAGCTGGCTGCCCGGGGCGTCAATGAGGTGCTGGTCGAGGCCGGCCCGGTGCTTGCTGGGGCATTTGCGCAGTCTGGGCTGGTGGACGAGTATCAACTGTTCATTGCCGGCAAGTTCCTCGGCTCCAGCGCCAGGCCGCTGCTTGATTGGCCGCTGGCCCGCATGAGCGAGGCGCCGGCGCTGAAAATCACTGAAATGCGAGCGGTTGGCGATGACTGGCGAGTCACCGCGATCCCTGTGCCGACGTCCGGCGTATAATTTTCGGCTTGCGCCACGCGCGGCCCGTTCTCGAGGAGGACTCATGTTCACAGGCATTATCGAATCTATCGGCAGCATTCGCTCGTTGACCCCAAAAGGTGGCGATGTGCGGGTTTATGTCGAAACCGGCAAGCTGGACCTGGGCGATGTGAAACTTGGCGACAGCATTGCGGTGAATGGTGTCTGCCTGACGGCAGTCGAGCTGCCTGGCGACGGCTTCTGGGCCGATGTCAGCCGCGAAACCCTGGACTGCACTGCCTTCTCCGACCTCAAGAGCGGCAGCCGGGTCAACCTGGAAAAAGCCCTGACGCCGACCACCCGATTGGGCGGTCATCTGGTCAGCGGCCACGTCGACGGTGTCGGCGAAATCATATCGCGTAGCGATAACGCTCGCGCCATCCAGTTCCGTGTTCGTGCGCCAAAGGAACTGGCCAAGTACGTTGCGCACAAGGGGTCGATTACCGTCGACGGCACCAGCCTGACGGTGAACGCCGTCGATGGCGCCGAGTTCGAGCTGACAATCGTGCCCCACACCCTGGCCGAAACCATCATGGCCGACTACCGCGCTGGTCGTCGGGTCAACCTTGAGGTCGACCTGCTGGCCCGCTACCTGGAGCGTCTGTTGCTCGGCGACAAAGCCGCCGAGTCGACCAAGGGCAGCGGTATCACTGAAAGTTTCCTGGCCGCCAACGGCTACCTGAAATCCTGAATGAGAAGGGGGTGCCGCGTGGCGCTCAACAGCATCGAAGAACTGGTTGAAGACATCCGCCAGGGCAAAATGGTCATCCTGATGGATGACGAAGATCGCGAGAACGAAGGCGACCTGATCATGGCCGCCGAGGCCTGCAAGGCTGAGCACATCAACTTCATGGCCAAGCATGCCAGGGGCCTGATCTGCATGCCGATGTCGCGCGAGCGCTGTGAACTGCTCAAGTTGCCGTTGATGGCACCGCGCAACGGTTCGGGCTTTGGCACCAAGTTCACGGTCTCGATCGAGGCTGCCGAAGGTGTCACTACCGGTATCTCCGCTGCTGACCGTGCGCGTACCGTTCAGGCTGCCGCCGCGCGTGATGCCAAGGCCGAAGACATCGTCAGCCCAGGCCATATCTTCCCGCTGATGGCGCAAGCCGGCGGTACGCTGGCCCGCGCAGGCCATACCGAGGCTGCGTGTGATCTGGCGCGCATGGCCGGTTTTGAGCCAAGTGGCGTGATCTGCGAGGTCATGAATGACGACGGCACCATGTCCCGTCGCCCGGAGCTGGAAGCGTTTGCCGCCGAGCACGGCATCAAGATCGGCACCATCGCCGACCTGATTCACTACCGGATGATCCACGAACGTACCATTCAGCGGATTTCCGAGCAGCCGCTGGACAGCGAATTGGGCCAATTCAACCTGGTTACCTACCGTGACTCGGTCGAGGGTGATGTGCACCTGGCACTGACCCTGGGCAATATCTGCGCAGAAGAACCGACCCTGGTTCGGGTTCACAACATGGACCCGCTGCGTGACCTGCTGATGGTCAAGCAGCCCGGCCGCTGGAGCCTGCGTGCCGCAATGAGCGCGGTGGCAGAGGCGGGCAGTGGTGTTGTGTTGTTGCTCGGCCACCCGTTGGACGGTGACGTGCTGTTGGCGCATATCCGTGAGACCGCCGACAGCGCTCAGGTGAAAACCCCGACAACCTACAGCACCGTCGGTGCGGGTTCGCAGATTCTCCGTGACCTCGGCGTACGCAAAATGCGCCTGATGAGTTCGCCGATGAAATTTAATGCGATATCCGGATTCGATCTGGAAGTTGTAGAATACGTGCCCTCCGAATAAAGCAGGCGTTTATTGCACTGCGTGTTCGTGACCAAACCTCCCACAGGCCGCGTCGGTGCGGCCTGGCTCTTTAAGATGAGAATCCCGGAATGACTCTGAAGACCATTGAAGGTACCTTCATCGCCCCCAAAGGTCGCTATGCTTTGGTGGTTGGCCGCTTCAACAGCTTCGTCGTCGAAAGCCTGGTGAGCGGTGCCGTTGATGCCCTGGTTCGCCATGGCGTCAGCGAAAGCGACATCACCATCATCCGTGCCCCGGGTGCGTTCGAGATCCCGCTGGTTGCACAGAAAGTCGCCCAGCAAAGTGAATACGCGGCCATCATCGCCCTGGGCGCGGTGATCCGTGGCGGCACTCCGCATTTCGAATACGTGGCAGGCGAGTGCACCAAGGGCCTGGCCCAGGTGTCCATGGAGTTCGGCGTACCGGTGTCCTTCGGTGTATTGACTGTCGATTCGATCGAACAGGCCATCGAGCGCTCCGGCACCAAGGCCGGCAACAAGGGCGCTGAAGCAGCCCTGTCCGCCCTGGAAATGGTCAGCCTGCTGGCGCAGTTGGAGGCCAAGTGATTAGCGACGAAAGCGATCGTTTCAACCCGCGCGATCCAAAACCTGCGGATGCTGGCAAACCATCGAAAAGCGCCAAGCGTCGCGAAGCCCGTCAGCTCGCGACCCAGGCCCTGTATCAGTGGCACATGGCCAAGCAGTCGCTGAACGAGATCGAAGCGCAGTTCCGGGTCGATAACGATTTCAGCGATGTCGACGGCGCCTACTTCCGGGAGATCCTGCACGGGGTTCCGGTCATGAAGGAAGAGATCGACAAGGCCCTGGCTCCGTGCCTCGACCTGCCACTGGAAGAACTCGACCCGGTAGAGCTGGCTGTACTGCGGCTGTCGACCTGGGAGTTCATCAAGCGGGTCGACGTGCCGTTTCGCGTTGTGATCAACGAAGGTGTTGAGCTGGCCAAGGTCTTCGGTGCCACCGATGGCCACAAGTTCGTCAACGGTGTGCTCGACAAGCTGGCTCCACGGCTTCGTGAAGCCGAAGTACGGGCATACAAGCGCTGATCTCGGCGCTGCTGGCCAATGGGTGAGTTCGAGCTGATCCGTCACTACTTCGCCGCCGCACCGTGTGCGCAAGGTGGCGAAGGAGTTGCCTTGGGCATCGGTGACGACTGTGCCCTGCTGGCCTTGCCAGCGGGCGAACAGTTGGCGGTGTCTACCGACACGCTGGTTGTCGGTGTGCATTTCCCGCACAACAGTGACCCGTTCCTGCTCGGCCAGCGTTCGCTGGCCGTTGCCGCCAGTGACCTGGCGGCGATGGGCGCTACCCCCCTCGCGTTTACCCTTGCCCTGACCCTGCCGGACACGTCGGCGGACTGGTTGCGCGCTTACGCAGAAGGCCTCAATCAGATGGCCAGGCAGTGCAACCTGAGCCTGGTCGGTGGCGATACCACCCGTGGCCCCTTGAGCCTGACCATGACCGTGTTTGGCCGGGTGCCTGCCGGGCAGGCGCTGACCCGCGCCGGTGCGCAACCAGGCGACCTGGTGTGTGTGGGGGGTGAACTGGGCAACGCTGCTGGCGCGCTGCCGCTGGTGCTTGCGGAACGTCAAGCCGAGCCGTCGCTGGCGGCACCGCTGCTGGCGCACTACTGGTCGCCAGCACCGCAGTTGGCACTCGGCCAGGCGTTACGCGGCAAGGCGTCCTCGGCGCTGGATATCTCCGACGGCTTGCTGGCTGACTGTGGGCATATCGCCAAAGCCTCTGGCGTGGCGCTGCATTTGCAGGTGGACTCGCTACCGATGAGCCAGGCATTACGCGGCTTTTTGGGGCTGGAGGGTGCGCGTCACGCCGCATTGACCGGTGGCGACGATTATGTGCTGGCCTTCACGCTTCCCGATGCCGAACTCCCGGGGCTGCTGGCCGCCGGCTGGCCGATTCACGTGGTTGGCAGGGTCGAGGTTGGCTCCGGTGTCAGCCTGTACGATCGGGAAGGGCGCAACATCACCCCGGCTGTTCGGGGCTATCAACACTTTAGCGATTAGGGAGACACCGTGACCGATCACCGTAATCAGGTGAAGCCTGTTCCGCCTTCGGTCTGGAGCAACCCTTGGCATTTCATGGCATTCGGCTTCGGCTCGGGTACTTTGCCGAAGGCGCCGGGGACCTGGGGGTCTCTGGTTGCCTTGCCGTTCATGCCCTTGTGGCAAATGCTGCCAGACTGGGGTTACTGGCTGATGCTGGGCCTGACCATGCTGTTTGGTTTCTGGCTGTGCGGCAAGGTTGCCAGCGATTTACGTGTGCACGACCATGAGGGTATCGTCTGGGACGAGATGGTGGGGATGTGGATTACCCTGTGGCTGGTGCCGCAAGGCTGGCAATGGTTGTTGGTCGGGTTCTTGGTATTCCGCTTCTTTGACATACTCAAGCCCTGGCCGATCAGTTGGCTTGATCGGCATGTGCATGGAGGTGTCGGCATCATGATCGACGATGTGCTTGCCGGTGTATTCGCCTGGCTGACGATGCAAGGGCTAGTATGGAGCTTTACCTAAGGAGATAGGGCGATGCAAGGATGCCGATGGTTGCTACTGGTCCTGCTTTTGGCAGGAGGTGTGACGTGGGCAGCAGAGCCCTTGCCGAAAAAGCCTTTGCACGCTCGTTTGGCCAGCGAGGTGTGGCTCGACTACACCAATGCCGACGGCACAGGCCTGGCCTGGGAGCTGCTGCGCAAGGTTTTTGAGCCCGTAGGTGTCAAGGTCAAGACGGCGAGCGTGCCTTACAGTCGCGCCATCGGCTTGGTAAAGCGTGGCGAAGCAGATGCCTGGGTCGGCTCTTATCATGAGGAAAGCGCCGATAATATCTACCCGCGCTGGCACTTTGACCAAGACCATATCTATGCCCTGGGGTTGGCCAGTCGGCCGGTACCTACCCAGGAAACGCTGGGTCAGTTCCAATTGGCTTGGGTGCGTGGTTACGATTTCAACAGTTACCTGCCCTATGTTGACCGTTACCGCGAGGTTCAGCGGCGTGAGGGCATTCTGCCGATGCTTGAGTATGGTCGCGTCGATTTCTACATCGATGCCCTGACCGAGGTCGACTATGTGTTGTCGCAGGCGCAGAATCCGTCGGCATTTCGGCGTACCCACCTGGCTGAACTGCCGTTGTACCTGGCATTTGCCAAAACCCCGGAAGGCCGTGCCCTCAAGGAAATTTTCGATCAGCGCATGGATGAGCTGGTGCCAAGTGGCCAGTTGCGCGAGATATTCACGCGCTGGAAGCAGCCGTATCCGTTCTAGGTTGCCCTCAGATCGGCAAGGCGCATCGAACTTTTCGATATGTCTGCACAAAAATTCAGCATAAGCACCGGTGCCACGCTGCTGTTACAATCCAGTCCACGTCAAATATTCACGTTATTTCAGGAGCACAAGGTGCCCGTCGTTTTCGTTGCTGCCTCCAAGCTGCCTACACCCTTTGCCACCTTCACCATGCATGGTTTTCTCGATGAGGCCACCGGTCGCGAGCACGTGGTGCTCAGTCTGGGTGATGTGGCCGACGGCGCGCCGGTACTGGGACGCCTGCACTCCGAGTGCCTGACGGGCGATGCGCTGTTCAGCCAGCGCTGCGATTGCGGTTCGCAGCTGGAAGCGGCGCTGCAGGCGATCGCCCATGAAGGGCGCGGTGTATTGCTGTACTTGCGTCAGGAAGGTCGCGGCATTGGTCTGTTGAACAAGATTCGCGCCTACGAGCTGCAGGATGGCGGTGCCGATACGGTTGAAGCCAATGAGCGTCTGGGTTTTGCTGCCGATCAGCGTGACTACGCCATGTGCCTGCCGATGCTTGAGCACCTGGGCGTGAAGTCGCTGCGCCTGATGACCAATAATCCGCGCAAGGTGAAAGCCCTCACTGCGATGGGTATCGCGGTGGCTGAGCGAGTGCCGTTGCATACCGGCCACAACCCGCACAATAAACACTACCTGGCCACCAAGGCCGGCAAGCTTGGCCACATGATGGGCAACGAGCATCAGGGTGAGGTTGGTCGGGCGTGACCCGGGCTCAGGTTCGTCGCCGTCTCAGCATTGCCTGGTGGCAGCATCTGCTGATCGCATTGGCGCCGTTGTTTGTCTTCAATTGGGCGTTCGGTGATCGTGAAGCGTTGCTGCCAATCCTCGCCATGCCGATGTTCATCGCCAGTGTTTCTTCGATGTTCCTCAGCCTGCCGCGCTTTGGCGCTTACAAGCACGGGCTGATTGCAATGGAGAAGGCGCTGAACAGCGAGGCGGAGCCTGCGGCCTGGATTGAGCTGGCGCGCGTACGTCGGGTGGCCATGCTCTATGCCTGCTTGCCGGCCTGGCTTGCTGCTGTGTCGGTATTCGTTGGCTTGGAGGCCGTGCCGCAGATTCTGTTGGCGGTCTCAAGCGTGGTCGTGCTCTACCTCTACCGTATTCCGCGTCAGCTCGGCTGATAGGTCGGCAGGCCTATTGTCGTCATGGCCGCTCCTTGCGGAGCCGACCATGACGATAGGGCGTCAGAGGCCCAACAACTGCAGGCGCTGACGTACTGCTGCTTCGATTCCCGCTGCATCCAGACCACATTCAGCAAGCATCTGTGCCGGTTTGGCGTGCTCGACATAAATGTCAGGCAGGCCCAGGTGCAGGATCGGCTTGATCAGGTTCTCGCGGGCCAGGAATTCACCGACAGCCGCACCGGCGCCGCCCATGATGGCGTTCTCTTCGATGGTCACCAGCAGCTCGTGCTGGCCAGCTATCTCGCGTGCCAACGCTTCATCCAGCGGTTTGACGAAACGCATGTCAACCACGGTGGCATCGAGCTGTTCGGCAACCTTTAGTGCTCCGGCCAACTGAACACCAAAGACCAGCAAGGCGACGGTGCGGCCTTGGCGGCGTACTACGCCCTTGCCGATTTCCAGGGGTTCAAGGTCGTTTTCAATCGGCGTATTCGGGCCGGTGCCGCGCGGGTAGCGCACCGCTGCCGGGCCGTTGTACAGGTGACCGGTGCTGAGCATTTTGCGCAGTTCGTTCTCGTCGCTCGGGGTCATCACCAGCATGCCGGGGATGCAGCGCAGGAACGACAGGTCAAAGCTGCCCGCATGGGTCGGGCCGTCTTCGCCGACCAGGCCGGCGCGGTCGATGGCAAACAAGACGTCGAGGTTCTGTACCGCAACGTCATGGATCAGTTGATCATAGGCGCGCTGCAGGAAGGTCGAGTAGATCGCCACCACGGGCTTGGCGCCTTCGCACGCCATGCCGGCGGCGAGGGTGACAGCGTGTTGCTCGGCGATGGCCACATCGAAGTAGCGCGCTGGGAAACGTTCGCTGAAGGCCACCAGGTCCGAGCCTTCCTTCATGGCTGGGGTGATGCCAACCAGGCGTGGGTCAGCCGCAGCCATGTCGCACAGCCACTGGCCGAATACCGCCGAATACTTCGGCCCGCTGGCTTTCTTCGGCGCAGCAGCCGGTGCATCGACCGGCTCAAGCTTGGTAATTGCGTGATAACCGATCGGGTCGACTTCGGCCGGCCTGAAGCCTTTGCCTTTCTTGGTGACCACATGCAGGAACTGTGGCCCCTTGAGGTCGCGCATGTTGCGCAGGGTGGCAATCAGGGTCGGCAGGTCGTGGCCGTCAATCGGGCCGATATAGTTCCAGCCGAGTTCCTCGAACAGGGTGCCGGGTACCAGCATGCCCTTGGCATACTCTTCGGTGCGGCGAGCGATTTCCCAGGCGCCGGGCAGGCGCGAAAGCACTTTTTTACTGCCTTCGCGCATGCTGGCGTAGGTGCGGCTGGAGAGAATCTTGGCCAGGTAGTTGGACAGGCCACCGACATTGCGTGAAATCGACATGTCGTTGTCGTTGAGAATCACCAGCATGTCAGCGTTGACTTCCTGCGCATGGTTGAGCGCTTCGAAAGCCATGCCGGCGGTCAGTGCACCGTCGCCGATCACCGCAATGGACTTGCGCGCCTCGTTCTGCAGGCGAGCGGCGATGGCCATGCCCAGTGCGGCACTGATCGAGGTGCTTGAGTGGCCGACGCCAAAGGTGTCGTACTCGCTCTCGGAACGACGTGGGAAGGCCGCAATACCGTCCTTCTGGCGCAGGGTATTCATGCGCTTGCGTCGACCCGTGAGGATCTTGTGCGGGTAGGCCTGATGGCCCACGTCCCACACCAGCCGGTCATCCGGGGTGTCGAAGACGTAGTGCAGGGCGATCGTCAGTTCGATGACGCCCAGGCCGGCACCGAAATGCCCGCCGGTCTGGCCAACGGTATAGAGCAGCTCCTGGCGCAGTTCGTCGGCCAGGCTCTCCAGATCGGCTTCAGCCAGCCGGCGCAGGCCAGCGGGCGTATCAGCACGGTCGAGCAGCGGCGTGACCGGGCGTTCGCGGGGAATCTCTTGAAACGTCGTGGGCATCAGGCGAATCATTATAGGTGTGAAGAGGCGGCAGTTTACCTTATTGCGGTGATGGCTGCCCATGGCATGGTGCTTCTGCGACACCTGTGCATCGTCTTTCGCGGGAGCCGGTCCTGCCAGCGATATGTCTTACCGCTGCCAAGGCCGGCGCCTACGTGAAGTGCACTCAGTTCTTGCGTTCTACGATGTAACGGGCCAGATCGCGCAGTGGTTCGGCCGCGCCGTCGAAGGCTTCCAGCGCCTGCAGTGCTTGATCGCGCAGTTCCAGCGCGTAGGCTTTGGCGGCATCCAGGCCGAGCAGCGCCGGATAGGTCGGCTTGTCGCGGGCGATATCCGCGCCTTGGCGTTTGCCGAGGGTGGCCGTGTCGCTTTCGACGTCGAGGATGTCATCCTGTACCTGAAATGCCAGGCCGATTGCCTGAGCGTAGCGTTGCAGGGCCTCCAGTTCGGTGTTGCCGGCACGGGCGCTGGCGAGAGCACCCAGGCGCACGCTGGCTTCGATCAGGGCGCCGGTCTTGTGCCGGTGCATGAATTCCAGCGCTTGCTGGTCAAGCTTCAGGCCCACTGAGCCCAGGTCGATGGCCTGGCCACCGACCATCCCGGCCGGGCCGGCAGCCAAGGCCAGCGTCTGGACCATGGTCAGGCGGTTGCTGTCGCTTTGCGGGCTCAGGCGCGGGTCGAGCAAGGCGCTGAAGGCCAGGCTTTGCAGGCCATCGCCTGCAAGGATCGCGCAGGCCTCGTCGAAGGCTTTATGGGTGGTTGGCTGGCCACGGCGCAGGTCGTCGTCGTCCATGGCCGGCAGGTCATCGTGAACCAGTGAGTAGGCATGGATCAGTTCAACCGCACAGGCCGCGCCGTTAGCCTGTTCGGCTGGCGCCCCCAAGGCTTCGCAGGCGGCATAAGCGAGCAGCGGGCGGACCCGTTTGCCACCGTTCATGACGCTATAGCGCATGGCGGCGTAGAGGCGGGTGAGTTCGGCCGAAGGGGCGACAAACAACTGTTCCAGCGCCGCATCGACACGGGCCTGGCAGGTGGCTTGGTAGCGGGCGATCATTCCGGCTGCTCTGCGCTGAAGGGTTCGGCGGCCAACTCACCATCGCGCTCGAGGAGGATCTGCACTTTCTGCTCGGCCTGTGCCAGGGCGCCCTGGCAGTCACGGGTCAGACGGATACCTTGCTCGAAGGCGGTCAGCGAGTCTTCCAGCGACAGTTCGCCGTTCTCCAGGCGTTCGACCAGGGCTTGCAGGTCGGCGAGGGATTGCTCGAAATCAACGGCGGCTTTTTTCCGGGCCATGGCGGCTGTCTCTGTGGCGGTTTAAACGGCGCGACACTAGCAGAGCGGGGCAGGGGGAGCAAATCAGTGCCGATGATCTTTCGTCGCATTCTGTTGCATAAAGCCTTTGTTCACTATCTTGCTTTTTCTGTGAGCCCGTCATTGTGAGGGGTTGTGGCTCTCTGCCATAATTGCTGCCGCTTTGCGCTACGGCGTTGCCCGGCAAGGCTCTCCCTTCCTGATGTCGCGTAATGGACTACGTTGTGAGCTTCCTTTCGATCGAGTTCGGCCTCTGCTTCATCCTGTTCTTTGCTATTTACTGGAGCCTGTGCTGGAGCGTTCGTTTGCAGAACGTCATGCTTCTGGCCGCCAGTTACGGCCTTGTTGCCAGCTTCAGTCTGAATTCTCTCTATATCCTGCTGGGGTATACAGCGCTGGTCTATCTGCTGGGGCTTCTGGGTGCGCGTTATCCGGGGCGACGCTTCAGTTACGGGCTGGTTGCGCTACTGGTGCTGGGGTGTTTCTACCTGTTCAAGTACCAGGAGTTCCTCGTCGGTGGCGTTCAGTCGGCGCTGGCCAGTGCCGGGCTTGATGTCTCGCTGCCTATTCTGGAAGTGCTGCTGCCTATCGGCCTGTCGTTCTACACCTTCCATTCGGTCAGCTACCTGGTGTCGATCAACCGGCGCGAGATGACGCCTGCGCCGGTGTTTGATCTGGCCCTTTACCTGGCGTTCTTCCCGAGCCTGATTGCCGGGCCGGTGAACCGTGCTTCGCACATGCTGCCGCAGATTCAGGCCGGGCAGATGCGTCAGGTGCTGGAGCCACAACGTGCATTGGGGCTGATTGCGTTGGCGGTGGTGAAGCTGTTCTTCTTCAGCGCCTGGCTGGCCAGTGAGTGGGTTGATCCGGTGTTCGAGACGCCCAGCAGCTATTCGGCCGAGCAGATCCTGCTCAGCGTCTACGGCTACAGCTTTCTGATCTACTTCAACTTCAGTGGCTATACCAACCTGGTGACCGGCATTGCCTTGTTGTTGGGGTTCCGTTTGCCGGAGAACTTCAATGCGCCCTATGCCGCGAACAACCTCAAGGAGTTCTGGGGCCGTTGGCATATCAGCCTGTCGACCTTTATCCGTGACTACGTGTACATCCCGTTGGGCGGCAACCGTCAGGGCGTCTGGCGCGGCAACCTGAACATGCTGCTGGCCATGCTGATCTCCGGGCTTTGGCATGGCGCGAGCATCAACTTCATTATCTGGGGGGCGCTGCACGGCCTGGGTTTGGCGTTGTACAAAGCCTCGACCTATTGGTTGCCGCAGCCGATGCGTTGGCCGGGGGCGGGTATCGCCGCACGCTTGCTGACCTTCCACTATGTGGCGTTTGCCTGGATTTTCTTCCGTTGCGCCAGCCTCGATGATGCCAAGGACATGCTCGCCGGTATTGCTGGCTTGCGTCTGGAGGCACTGTTCTCGCCTACGGGCGCCCTGTTGCTGGCCTGTGTGGTGTACATCGCTGTCTACCGGCAACTGATCGCGCTTCTGCGCCAGCTCTTCGCCGCCACCACGCGCCTGCCTTGGCAGTTGTACCCCGTTCCGCTGGGGGTATTCATTTCCTTGGTCATCTTTGCATCGCAGTCGGGCGTTCCGGGGTTCATCTATGCCAGTTTCTAGTGCCAGCAAGCTGTTCGAAACGCAGGTGGGCGCGGCCAAGGTGCTGTATGCCATTGTGGTGACCACCTTGCTGTTGTTCTGGTTCAACCAGGACTCAATCCGCCTTTACTGCGAGCAGAAGTACCACCAGGGCTGTGAACTGCCGCTACTGGGCCAGAGTGCTGCCTGGCGGATGGGCAGCAACCTGACTCAGGCCTTGGGCAGTGCCCGTGACAGTTTTATCGAAAGCCTGACCCAGCCTGCACCGCCAGCATTGATTGCACAGGCTCCCGTTAGCGAAACCGTGACGATGCCCGCCACGGTGCCTGTCGTGCCGGTGACGCTGGATGGCAAGCATGCGACCCCGGTGCATGCCGCTCCGGCACATGAGAGCGCCAAGCCGGTCAAGGTGGCGGCGACGCCATTGCCTGCGCCCATCCCGCAGCCAGTACAACCGATGCCGGTGACCCTGTCGGCGGGCGATGAAGTCTTTCTGGTCGGCGATTCGCTGATGCAAGGGGTGGCGCCGCACCTGGCCAATACCTTGCACAAGCGTTACCAGATCAAAAGCGTCAACCTCAGCAAGCAGAGTACCGGGCTTGCCTATCCGGGCTTTTTCAACTGGCCACAGACGGTGGCCAAGACCTTGCAAAGCCAGCCGAACATTCGCCTGATGGTGGTGTTCCTGGGGCCGAATGACCCTTGGGACATGCCGGTTGCCAAAGGTAAGCCGTTCCTGCGCTTTAAAACTGCCGAGTGGGAGGAGCAGTACCGTCAGCGTATTGATTCGATTCTTGAGCAGGCGCGTGCGCATGATGTGCAAGTGATCTGGGTTGGCCCGCCGAACATGCAGAAAACCAAGCTGTCCAGCGCCATGGCCTACCTGAGCACGCTCTATGAAACCCAGACCAGGCTCTACCAGCAGCATTATGTCTCTGCTAACGGCGTGTTGGGTTACAAGGCTGATGAGTTCTCCTACACCTTGCAGGATGACCAAGGCAAACGGGTCAAGACCCGGGTCGATGACGGCATTCACTTTACCCCCACCGGGCAGAAGCTCATTGCACAGCAAGTGCTGTCGATGATTACCTTCCCGGGTTTGACCGTGACGGAACACTGAAATGCGTCGATTGCACAACATCCTGGCCCTGGTGGCACTGATCTGCGCATTGCCGGGGTGTAGCCCGGTAGCGGCGGTCAATGGGCCGGCAGCACGTCCACTTCAGGTGCCTCAAAAGGCGGTTCAAGCCCCTGCCAACGGTAATCTGGCGCTGCTGGCGGGCAAGTTCCGCACTGCAAACCGCACCCCGATCAATATCGTGCAACTGGGTGACTCACACACCGCCGCCGACCTGTTCAGCGGGGAAATGCGGCGCCTGTTGCAGGCCCAGTATGGCGATGGCGGTATCGGCCTGGTTGCAGGCTCACCGGTACCGGGGACGCGCTATGAAACGGTGATCCTCAAGGCCGCCAAGCGCCAGTGGGAACTGGTTTCGGCACGGAACCAGCAAAGCACTCAGTTTCCCCTGGGCGGTTACCTGTCATTACCGCTGACGGCCAACGCAGCCGTACGCATCGAGGCGCGTGAGCCCACGGCCCAGCGTTACCGCGTGTCGGCCCTCTACACCTCAACGGCCAACACGACATTGCTCGCCCGCGACGGCACTACCCAGAACCGGCGCCTGCTGGCAGCAACCAATGGGCAGTGGCGCTTCAGCCCGGTGTTCAACAGTGTCAGCTTGCCGCTGGACCTCACCTTGAGCAACCGCAAGGACGTAGCGCTGGGTGGCTGGTTCATCCAGGGCCAGAAGAATGCCGGTGTGACCTATTCAGCTCTGGGGATCAACGGCGCGCGGCTGGATGTTGTGGATAAGTGGCAGCCCGGCTGGCAGGAGAGCTTCAAGGCTCTGCGCCCGGATCTGATCATTCTGGCGTACGGTACCAACGAAGCCTTCGACGACAAGCTCGACTTGAACCAGTACCGTGACCACCTGAACCAGACCCTGGCCGAGTTGCGCCGCAACATGCCGCGTGCCGCCATTCTGCTGGTCGGCCCACCAGACTCGATCAAACAGCGCAAAGCGCGTACGTGCGCCGCCCGTCAGCCGCAACCATTGGCCCAGATCATCCGTATTCAGCGCCAGGCCGCCAAGCAGTTCAACGGCCTGTTCTGGGATTGGCAGGCGTACATGGGCGGCCCTTGTTCTATCGTCAACTGGCAGGCTGAAGGCCTGGCCCGGAACGACCTGGTGCATTTATCCGCCGATGGTTACCGCAAAAGTGCCTCAGGCCTGTATGACTTCCTGCGTGGGCAGCTCGGGTTGCAGTGACGCCCTCGCTGACGATCGAATTTCGGTGTGCGGCGGGTGGGATAAGGTGTTGAATGGTGTGGTGCAGTCTGAGTAACCCGCCAGGCAACAGAGCAGCCAGATGAAAACCATGAACATCCTCGAAGTCGCCAACGGCAAACCGATCAAGCTCTGGACCCAGGGCGTGCCGGTGGAGGAGGAAGCGCGACAGCAATTGATCAACACCGCCAAACTGCCGTTCATCTTCAAGCACCTGGCGGTGATGCCGGATGTCCATCTGGGCAAAGGCTCGACCATTGGTAGTGTGATTCCCACGCGTGGCGCGATCATCCCGGCAGCGGTGGGCGTGGACATTGGCTGCGGGATGATCGCCGCACGCACTTCATTGCACGCCGCAGACCTTCCGGACAACCTCCATGGCCTGCGTACGGCCATCGAAAAGGCGGTACCGCACGGCAAGACCTTCGGCCGTCGCGATCAAGGCGCCTGGGACAGCGTACCCGGCGTGGCCGATCATGCCTGGCGCGCACTGGCTGGCCGATTCAAGGCCATCACTGACAAGTATCCGACGCTGGAACGCACCAACA
The DNA here is from genome assembly GCF_001695625.1 of Pseudomonas defluvii. Classification (GTDB taxonomy): domain Bacteria; phylum Pseudomonadota; class Gammaproteobacteria; order Pseudomonadales; family Pseudomonadaceae; genus Aquipseudomonas; species Aquipseudomonas defluvii. The sequence continues at coordinate 1,440 of NZ_MBPN01000026.1, read as the reverse complement.
ACCGTCAGCACCTGGGAACCTTGGGCACGGGTAACCACTTCATCGAGGTATGCCTGGACGAGGCCAATCGTGTCTGGTTCATGCTGCACAGTGGGTCGCGTGGCGTGGGTAACGCCATCGGCAACCTGTTCATCGAGCTGGCCCAATCCGATATGCGCCAGCACATCGCCAATCTGCCGGATAAGGACCTGGCCTACTTCGAGGAAGGCAGCCGGCATTTCCACGACTACGTCGAAGCTGTGGAATGGGCCCAGGACTTTGCCCGACAGAACCGAGCGCTGATGATGCACGCGGTAATTGACGCTGCGCGTAAGGTGATCAACAAACCCTTCGAGGCCAACCTCGAAGCGGTGAACTGCCACCACAACTATGTGCAGAAAGAACAGCATTTCGGCCATGAAGTGCTGGTTACCCGCAAGGGCGCGGTGTCTGCGCAGAAAGGCCAGTTGGGGATTATTCCAGGGTCGATGGGCGCACGCAGCTTCATCGTTCGCGGCCTGGGTAACGAAGAAGCGTTCTGCTCCTGCAGCCATGGCGCGGGGCGTGTGATGAGCCGCACCCAGGCGAAGAAGCGCTTCACCATCCAGGACCAGGCGCGTGCCACCGCGCACGTCGAGTGCCGCAAAGATAAAGACGTGATCGACGAGATCCCCATGGCCTACAAGGACATCGACGCGGTCATGCAGGCCCAGCGTGATCTGGTGGAGGTGGTGCATACCCTGCGTCAAGTGGTGTGCGTGAAAGGCTAGGTGCATGCGCGGCGGTGTAGACTGCTGGCCTGGCTGTGCAACCACTACAACGAGGTGTGCTGTGAGATATCTGTCGATTCTGCTGTTGAGCGTATTGCCATTGTTGGCCCAGGCGGTCGAAGTCGGAGAGCGCCTGGCGCCTTGGACCCTGCTCGATCAGTTCGATCAGCCCTACAGCCTGGACGATCAAACCCGAACCCTGCTGGTAGCCCGTGGCATGGACGGCGCCAAACTGGTGAAAGAGGCCCTGCAAGACCGTCCCAAGGGTTACCTGGAAGCACGACATACTGTGTTCGTTGCCGACATCCAGCGCATGCCTGCACTGATCGCAAAAATGTTCGCCATCCCCGCCATGCGTGATTACAACTACCGGGTACTGCTCGACCGCGACGCACGCGTGGCAACTCGTTATGCCGGTGCCGAAGACAAGGTGCTGTGGCTGCAACTGGACAACGGCCGGTTGGTCGCGCAACAGGAATACGCCACGGCGGCTGCACTGCGTGAGGCGCTGGAGAAGGCGTCGCATTGATAGGTGTGATGCAGTAGGTGGATTTCGGGCATTAAAAAGCCGGCTTGTGGCCGGCTTCTCGGGGACGGTCTTGGCTTATTTTTGGTAAGCCGCAACCGCCTTCAAATCGTTGCGTCGGCGCGAGGGCCGAAGGTGGCTGGACGCGAATGTATTGCGTCGCCA